>JAJYJX010000008.1 GCA_021789095.1 bacterium | reverse complement strand
CATGCTGACCACAGGCATACGTACCCCTGTTGGTATTAAGATCTATGGCCCAAATCTCGGCGAAATGGAAAATATCGGGAAGATGCTGGAAAGCACCCTCGGAAAGATACCCGGGACCAGGAGTGTTTTTGCGGAAAGGGCAGTGGGCGGGCATTACATAGATTTTGACATAAACCGTGAAGCAATCGCACGGTACGGGCTGACCATCAGCGATGTGGAGGATGTTATAGAAACAGCCATAGGCGGTATGTCCATCGGCAAGGTTATCAACGGACGCGAACGTTTTGCGATTGCGCTGCGGTATCCCCGTGAACTCCGCGATGATACCGATAACCTCAAGATGACACTTGTTCCAACGCCGTCAGGCGCCCAGGTTCCCATAGGAGAGCTTGCCAGTATTCATAGAGTCAACGGACCTCCGATGATAAGGGACGAAAACGGCATGCTTTCCGATTGGGTGTATGTGGACTTGAACACAAGCAATATCGGCGGATACGTGGAACGCGCAAAGAAAGCCGTAAACGATGGGATCATAAAAAATGGCATGCTTCCCGCGGGTTATACGCTTGAGTGGACGGGCGAATATAAATATATGGAACACGCGAAAAAGACCCTTATGATCGTGATCCCGCTTACCCTGTTTATTGTGTTTTTGCTCCTGTATTTCAACAAACATTCGGTAACAGAGGCGCTCCTTGTCATGCTTGCGATCCCGTTCTCCCTGACCGGCGCTTTCTGGGGACTTTACATCGTGCATTACGAGCTCAGCGTTGCAGTATGGGTCGGTATCATTGCACTTGCCGGTGTTGATGCCGAAACAGGGGTCGTCATGCTCGTGTACCTTGATGAGGCTTATCACCGGTGGATCGATGAGGGAAAGATGCACACCGAAAACGATCTCAAGGAATCCATCATGTACGGTGCTGTCCAGAGAATACGCCCGAAGATGATGACCGTCGTTGCCATTATTATGGGGCTTGCGCCAATCATGTGGAGTCACGGGAGCGGTGCGGATGTCATGAAGCGTATTGCCATGCCTATGATAGGAGGCGTATTCACCTCCGCGATCATGGAGCTTGTCGTATACCCGGTAATCTATCTTTACTGGAAGAGAAAAGCATTGCCAAAACAGGAAAAAAAGGAGGCACAATGAAGCGGCCAATACATTTGAGTATTCTTAGAGCTTATTTGAAAAATAGCGAACAAGCAAACCTTGTTATTGTACTTTATTGGGGTATCCTTTTATTGTTGCTTGGCTATGCAACCAATACCCATGCTGATTTTTATCCGGGTGTGGGCAGCGATGTGTCATTTACGGATCAGAACCAGACCTTTTACACCCTGTACGGCAAGCTCGGCTATGCGCCTTCGTACAAGACGTATATGGATGCAGGCTATTCGCATGAATGGGGAGTCGCTCAAACGTCCTCTACGGAGGAGTTTCATATCCTCTATGCTGACCTGTATCAGAGAATAGGCAGCAGATTTAAGCTCGGCGGGGTCGCAAATTACACATTCGGGGCAACATCCAATACAAACGGCTATTATTCTGTCTCAACACGGCTTGAGGGCAGGTATGCCATAACGGACTTTGTCAGTGTGGGCGCTGGTCCTGTTTATTATTATGTCTATGGACCCGGCAGCTTTATCGGTGCATTCCTTGGCGGATATTTTTATCCAACCTACAAATGGTGGCTTTATATGAGAGGTATTGTCGATACATCCGTGAACCCGGACGTCTCAGAGCAGGATGCGGCACTTGAAATGGGCACATCGTACAACATAATCAGATACATCAGCATATACGCACTGTATAAACTATCAACCGGCATAACGACCAATCCGGTGAACAATCTTTCCAACAGCTCATCTTCCAACAGGGGTACTATGGGTACCTTGGCAATGGGCGGGGGCATGGGCGGCGGGATGTCAGGCACAGGTATGAATAATTTTCCGTCCATGAATTACTTTACATCAACCATTTCAACCTTTACAATAGGATTGGCTGTTACGTTTTAATAATTACAAAGTCTAAAGTAAAAAGGAGGAAACAATATGAAAAAAGTGTTAGCAGGCATCGGCGCAATAGCCATAGCGATTGCTTTAACAGGAACAGTGGTTGCAGCAGAACAAACAACCACCCAGACACAAAATAAAACTCAGGCACAAACGCAGCTCCAGAATAAGGAACAACTGCGATTGATGGAGAAGGCCGGGGGACTGAAAGCCGGAACCATAGAGGCAATGCGCAAGGAGCACCATGAAGACGGGGAAATCGTTATTGCAGGGGCGCTTTCAAAGGCATCAAACCAACCCCTGAGCCGGATTATGACCTTGAAAAAACAGGGCATGGGATGGGGAGAGATCGCGCAGAAGTACAATCTGAAGCTTGGTGATGTCATGAAATCCGTTTATGCAAATATAAATGCCTATGAAAATCATGCAAAACAGGTAAAGGATAAAAATAGTATGGATGCTGCCAATCAGATAAGAAATGAGGTCCAGCAACAGGAAAGAATGAATATGCAAGAGATGATGCAGCACCGCAACGAGCAGATGCAGCATGAGATGAATATGAACGAACACATGAATGAACAGCACGGTAATATGCCAGATATGAACGGTATGCACGGCAAATAGTGTGAACTGCTTGAAAAAGGGCGGGCTTAAGTGGCTGTCCTTTTTTTGTAAGAATCCGGAACTTGTATTTACTTTATTCCGTGTATAAAGTATAAAAAGGGGAGGTTAACATGGCAAAATATGAAGACCCCGTATGCAAGATGGTAGTTGATGAAAAACTTGCAGCAGCAAAGTATGATTACAAAGGAAAAACCTACTACTTTTGCGCCAAAGGATGCAAGGACAAATTTGAAAAAGATCCGGAAAAATATTTAACGCAAAAAACAAAATAAAAAAGGGGGGAAACAATGACGGGATTTAATCTAACAATAAAATTACTGACAATTCTGTTGCTTGTTACAGCCATCGCGATATTTGCAGAGCGATCAAGAGCGTGCAGTGCATGCGACCCGCATGGAGTGATGATCAGCCAGAACAATGAAAGCATGGACAATGGACAGGGGCAGTCCGGTGAAACCCGCTACGCCATATCTCCCGTGTCCCACGTCAAAGTACAGCTAACAAAGGCTACTCCTTTTACGATTTACAGGGACATGAAGTTCTACTTTGCCTCTGATCAGGAAAAAGAGCAATTTTTGCAAGACCCTCAAAAGTACATCAACAGTGCCAACACTCCGTCAGGACAGGAAAACAAACAGACGCAGCCGTCCGGAAACAAGGGCATGTACCAGTAGTATTTTCTAAAGCGATCTGGTTTTCTTACAGTATAAGAATAGCAGGGGCGGGCTTTAAATCTGCCCCTGCTCCAATACATAAACCAAAAAAGTTTGTTTGAAAAGCAGCAGCAAACCTCGCTATTGGACTTTGGGGGAATAAGTCTTTTTATAGGGTTGCTTATTGTATACGATCAAGCAGTTCCTGTGCCTGGGAAAGCTTTGGATCAAGCCTCACGGCTGTCTTCAGGCTTTTGACGGCCTGATTCTTTTGTCCGGCCACATAATAGTAATAACCCATAATATAGTTCATAACTGCTGTATTCATAAAATGTTCTTCTCCGGATATAACGTTACTAACCGTATCAAAGCTTTTCTCCATTGTTTTGATATTCCCGTTCAGCCCATGTTCAATGCCGTACCATAACAGTACCGTGGGGCTGTAAGGCATTATTTGCTTTGCAGTATCAATCTGCTTTAAACCATCCGTGTAATCAGCATTGTCATAAATCACAGCAACACCATAGGCAAGGTGCGCCATTGCACTGTATGGTACTTCTTTTACAAGTCTTTGCAGCTCCTTAAATAATCCGGGCGTGGTGAAGTATGCCTGTGGTGATACAAATGCTTCAAAGGTATAGATAAAAGAATGAGGATTAAACACCCGGTAACCGTACTTACTTATAAGCTCATCATTTCCTGTATTCCTTTTTACATAGATCTGTGCATAATCATCGAAATACACAAGCGTCCATTGAGGCTCTGGAAACAATTTGCTGTAATCGAGAGGATCACCGGTAGATATCAATGCGTAAGTGACATTATATTCATGCATAAGGCTCTGGAACGCCTGCGGGCTTTCCATTGCATTCGCTACCTTAGGCAACAGTACTTTTTCAGGGGTTAACCTTGTATCTATAAAGTCCCTGATCTCGGGATAGCCGAGGAAGATCAGAGCACCGCCGAAGTTCATCTCATTGTATATATTACCCTTCATTTTGTGCTTTAGTATAAAATCTATTGCCCTGTCAGGGTAAATGGATCGGTAAATACCTACGCTTTTATATCCCATGTCATCCGTCCTGTACTGATGTAAAACAAAAAGGAAAGGTAATGCTGCAATAGCAATGTAAAAAGGTTTGGAGACCAGTTTATACCTTTTCAATAGTGAAACAGCTTTATCAATCACCATACAAACGCCGCACACAGTGCCTATGAATGTTACAATAACCATGCGCTCCATGCCGTATGCCATAGGGATCATTATAAATCCGAAAAACACGTATCTGAAAGGTATTCTGTTTATGCTTGTGACTAATGCCGCTGCGAATACAGAAAGCATTATTAACATGATCGGATCCGTTATTAAGTTCGGGGCCTTAAATTCGTTAATATATTCAAGCCCGCCTTTTACACCAAGCGACGCTACATGGTGAAACAAAAATGTGTAAAGATGGTACGTTGAAGGTGTTATAAATGATGCTGCGCACGCTGCTATAAATACAGCAAGATAGTTAAGGTATTCGCTTGTTTTAATCTCTTTTTTTAAAAGTCTTGCAAAGCCTTCGAACACCCATCCCGTTAAAAAGATCAAACCGAACACAGCGCCCGGGTGCATATTAAACCATAAAAGCATAATGAGAGGCAGTAACCATATCAAATGCCTGTGCCCATTATCATACAGGGAGATAAGATAGACAAACAGGGCAATAAACAGGTAGGTTATTAATTGCGGTCTGTCTGCAAAATAAAAACCTGCAGCAATAAAAATGCCGCTGATAACAGCAAAGCCGATATACCTGTTTACCCTGTAATTGAGCGCGGACAGATACAAAAGGGCGGCAGTAAGTCCGGCAATCATTGATTTTGCTATAATGAGACCTGCAATGCCTGTGTGCTTATAGATAAAAAACCAGATAACCTCAAACAGCCATTCAACGGGAAAAACAGGAGTACCTGCAAGTGTATAAGAAAATATGTCTTTGTACGGCAGGCTGTGCGTATCGAGTATGTATTGGCCCAGTTTTAGATGCCAGAATGCATCAGGCTCGGATATGTTATTAAAGGCCAGTAAGAAAGCCAGTAAAAAGACAAGGAATAAAAAAACAATATCTAAGATCCCGTATGTTGCAGCATGAACAATTTTACGATCCTTATCCTTCATGCATTTATAAAACTATTGTATCCGCTGAATGTCAACCCGGCGATTAATAACCCTTTGTTATAATACCTTCTGCACGCTCAAGTTGTGCAAGTGCGACATTGTACTGGTAGACAGATTGTATGTAGCTTGCACTTGTCGATGCAAAAAGCGCTTCGGCGTCCGTAAGCTCTATGATAGAGCCCGCACCCGTGGCATACCTGCCTTCCGCAAGTTCAAGGTTCAGCCGTGCACTTTCCATTGCCTTTTGCGCCGCTTCGATACTGTTCTTCGCCTGGTGCAGGTTCAGGCTTGCCTGTTTTACCTGAAACACAATGCCCTGCTTCATCTCGTCTATCTGCGCCTGCGCATTGTGCTGCCGTGCCTTGAGCTCTGCGTACTTGCCGTACGTCATGAAGCCCGAAAACAGGGGGAACTGCACTCCGATACCAACGGCCCAGTTCCACGTAAGCGGTGTATGATAGCCTGCCCAGCTGTACCCTCCTGTACCGACAACGGTCGGCAGGTTGGATGCAAGCGTTGCGTTCTGTGACGCCCCGAAGCCCTCTTCTACTGCATACAGTGCTTTCAGCTCGGACCTGTTGTCCATCGCTTTTTGTATGGCGCTGCCCGTATCAACGTCCTGTGTTGTTGGTGAAATGGTATCGATTATGGTAACCGTATCCGTGTCGTTGACACCCATGGTGTTGAGCAGGTTCACCGTTGCGAGCTCGACGTTGTTACCGGCCGTTATCATGTTCAGCAGTGTGTTCGCACGGTCTGTTTCGGCCCTTGCAACATCGATGCGGGAGACCCTCCCCACACTGAAAAAACCCTGTGCCTGTTCAAGGTGCTTTGTACTCTCGCTCAGTACTTCTGCGGCGACATCCGAGAGGTGCAGGGCTGCGAGCAGTCCGTAATAGCTCTGGGTGACATTGAATATAACATCGGCCATTGTTGTCTGTTCATTGTACTGCGATGATTGAACCGCCCGTCTCTGTGCCTGTATCGTGTAAAGCCTCTGGCCGAAATTCGTCAGCAGCCAGTTAAACCCGACAGACGCCGTATAATAGTCATACGAGGTGTTGCTCTCCCGCATCGATACGTTGGGAATAAACGCTGAAAATGCAGGCGGAAAAACATAGTTATTGGTTTCCCTTGTGTACCCGCCCTGTGCACTTATCCATGGATACCAGGCAGAGCGCGCCTGGGTCAGTATCCCTTTGTTTATCTCCGTTTGGGTGGTACCCGCCCTTATCGCAGGCTGCCTTTTCAGTGCTATCTCTACGCACTGTCTGAGCGACAGCGTCTGATCATTGTCCGCATATGCTGTTCCGTTGAAAGAAAACAGAAGCAATGCCGTAAACAAAATCAATGCTACTGTTTTAACGTAAAACATATAATAAGAAAGTTTGCCCATTATTTCAATTCCTCGTCCTGTTTTATGGTCCTCTTAAATCGCTCCTCGAAAATCGTGTAGAGCGTGGGGATCAGGAGAAGGGTCAGGAATGTCGAAACCAGCAATCCGCCTATCACGGCACGGGCAAGCGGCATGTTGGTTTCGCTTCCCGCTCCTATGCCTACAGCCATGGGGATAAGTCCGAGAATCGTGGCAAGACTCGTCATCAAAATCGGCCTTAACCTTGTCCTTCCTCCTTTGATAACCGCTTCGTGCAGTTCTATGCCCTGTGCCCTGAGCCTGTTTGTATAGTCAACAAGTAGTATGCCGTTGCTCACAACAATACCGATCATCATGATAACTCCCATGAAGGATTCTATGGACAGGGTTGTATTTGTGATGAACAGCATCCAGAGAACCCCGATGAATCCCATGGGGACCGAGAACATAATGATAAACGGGTCTATCAATGATTTGAACTGCGAAGCCATGATCATGTAGATGAGCATTATTGCAAGCAGCAGTGCGAAAAACATGCTGGTAAATGCACCCTTTTGCTGTGCGACTTCACCGCTCATGCTTACGTAGAACCCGGGCGGCAGGTTGAGCCTGGAGAACGCCTTTGACAGGTCTGAAGCAACATCTCCGAGCGGCCTGCCGGTCGCGTTAGCCGTTATGTGTATCACCCTCTGCTGGTACTTTCTCTCGATCAGCACGGGCCCGACACTCTTTGTTATGTCCGCAATGTCTTTGAGGAATATCGATTTGCCGGTATACGTTGGCAGGGGGATGTCTTCGAGGTTTTCCATACCCTCGGTAAACCGTTTGTCCATCTGTACAACGACATAGTAATTGTTCCCTGTTACAGGGTCCGTATAAATGGACGGGAATATGCTGAGGCTGGAACTCATGGACGTAAGGACCGTATTCGCAACCGTCCTCTGGTCAACGCCTGCAAGCGCCGCCTTTTCCCTGTCAACGTTGATGTCGATTTCCGGATAGTCCTCTTCCCTGCTTATCATGACGTCCGTCACGCCGGGCGTTTTTCGCATAACGGATGCGACCCTCTGGGCCTGCTCTGCTGCCGTGGCGAGATCGTACCCGTATAACTCAACGTCTACCGGCGCTGTGGAGCCGAAGTTCAGGATACGGGAAACAATGCCTCCGGATAAGAAATAGGTCTGTATGCCGGTGATGACTCCCTCCATGCGCTTTCTCACCTTGTTCATCAGTTCAACGTCGCTTTCATCCCTTTTATCCGGGGTAACAAGGTTTACCTGGATCTGTGCCGCATGCGGGCCCGTGTTCTGGCTCCATATGGCTCCGAACCCCGACGGCAGGCCTTCATTTGATATAACCGTCTTGATATACTTCGCAGGTATTGTATCGCGGATGATCTGCTCTATCTGCTTCACATACTGGTTTGTTATTTCAAGCCGCGTCCCTATGGGTGCGCGCATGGTGATTAAAAACTGGTTTTCGTCCGTTTGCGGGAAAAACTCTGTACCGATGAATTTAACGAGGAACAGGGATACGACAAACAGCCCAGCTATCCCGAACACGACAACCCTTTTATGCGACAATGCCCATCCGAGCGTATTTTGGTACATGCTGTCTATACCGTCAAAAAACGCCTTGCTCCTTGCAAATATCCTTTCATAGAGTCTTCCGGATTTCACGCTGTAGTCCTTTTCAGGTCTGAGATATTTCTTTGACAGGGCGGGTATCACCGTTAGGGATACAAAGTACGATGCGATCAGTGCGAATGAAATGGTAAGCGCAAAGGGTTCAAATAAAAGCCGTGCAATGCCCGTTATAAAAACGACCGGGAAGAACACGGAGATCGTTGTTATCGTAGAGGCAAGGACCGGCATTGCAACTTCTCCGGAACCGTCGATAGCGGCCTTCACCGGGCTCTTGCCGAGACCACGGTGCCGGTAGATATTTTCAAGGACGACAATGGCATCGTCAACAAGCCTTCCGACGCTCAGCGTAAGCGCTCCGAGGGTAAACATATTCAGCGTCTGGTGACCTACAAAATAGAGCAGGATGAAAGTCATCATCACGGACAGGGGTATGGAGAGCGAGATAATGAGCGTGCTGGTAAAGCTCCTCAGGAAAACAAGTATGATAAGAAAAGCAAGTAAGGCTCCCTGTAACGCCTCATGGATAAGACTGTTTATGGCCTGCTTGATGTATATGGATTGATCGAACGATACGTCGAACTTTACGCCCCCGGGTATGTTCAACAGATGGGGCAGGAGCCCTTTGACGGCATCAACGACATCAACGGTGTTTGCCCCGGGCGTTTTATTCACGACAAGATAAACGCCGCTCTTCCCGTTGACCCTTGCTATGTTTGTCTGTGTCTGGGCGGCGTCCAGTACCTGGCCCACATCACCTATATGTATCGGCACCCCGTTGACAACCTTGACCACGATGTTGTTCATGGGAGGTACTGTGGTGAACTGGTTTGTCGTAAACAGGTTGTAGTCCAGGTTGTTGATCTTTATGTCACCGCTCGGGAGTATGAAGTTTGCGTTTGTTACTGCCATGATAACATCCATGAAGGAGACGTTTTTTGCTATCAGCTTCTCGGGATTCAGGTCGACATTGATCTGCCGTATGAGTCCGCCGTTCACGGTTGCAGCCGCAACGTGCGGCAGGTGCTCTATCTGCGGCTCGACGACATTGGTTGCAAGATCGTTCAACTGGAGTCCGTTCAGCCGGTTGCTCGATACGGTGACCATGCATACCGGGATATTCGAGATGTCGAATTTTACGACGAACGGCTGCTGTATGCCCGGGGGAAGCATACTCATGATGCGCTGGATGCTCTCTATAATATCAACAGAACCCCTGTCTATGTTCGCCCCCCAATTAAAAAACACCATGACCATGGAAAAGCCCTCTTTCGACATGGACTGGATGTATGATACGTCGTTGACGGACGCCACGGACTTTTCAATGGGGTATGTTATGGAGCGCTCGACATCGGCAGGGCTTGCGCCCGGGAACAGCGTCCCTACAACCACAACAGGCATTGTTATACTCGGGAATACGTCAACGGAAAGCTTGTTCACGCTCGTTGCGCCAAGCACCACCACTGCTATGGCAATCATCAATATCGATATGGGGTTTTTCAGCGCAAATCTTGACAGGGGCATTTATTTCGATTCCTCTGCAGGCTGCTGGACTGTCACCTGCTCGCCTTCGTGCAGCGCTTCCTGTCCCGCCACAACGACAGCGGACTCCCGGTTGATGCCTTTCTTAATTTCCACCATACCGCCGGATTCAATGCCGTCTTCTACGGGAACAAGTATTGCCTTATCATTTTCAACAACATAGAGATTCTTTTTATCGTCAGTATTTATTAATGCCGATACAGGGACCGCCAGGATATTTTTATGCGATTCTGAAACAATACTGACCCTGGAAAACATGCCCGGCTTTAGTAGGTGCTGGGGATTGGGTATATCCACCTCAACCCCCATGGTCCTTGTTGCCGGGTCAAGTGCAGGCGATACGCGGCTTATAACTCCCCTGAATATTTTATCCGGATATGTGTCGGTCACCGCTGTAACAGGCATTCCTGCGCGCACATTTGAGACGTCCTTTTCGGACACGTTTACCATGACTTTCACCGTATTGGTATCCACGAGAACAAGAATGGGCGTTGCAGGCACCATCTGCGTTGAACCGGGGACAAGCGTACCAGGATCAACATACCTGTTCGCTATGTAACCGCTGAACGGTGCACGGATGGTAGCATAACTCAGATTAAGTGCCGCTACGTTCATCAATGCCTGTGTCACGCTGTACTGGTTTTTTGCCATATCAAGGTCGTTCTGCGAGATCAACTGTTTTTCGATCAGCTTTTTTGCCCTTTCGTACTGGATGTTTGCATACTCGAAGTTTGCTTTTGCCTGTTCGTACTGGTTCTGCAGGTCATTATAATTTATAACGGCAAGGACCTGCCCCCTGCTGACCCTGTCACCCACATCAACCGTGATCTTTTCAAGGTATCCGCCTACCCGTGCAAATATGCTGGCCTGCTGAACCGCCATAATACTGCCGGTAAGGGTTATCGTTTTATTCAGGTCCATCTGCATGGGATATCCGATTGTTACTGCAGGGATGGTCGCGCGTTTAACAGCATGACGGCCTGAACCCCTTGTTCTGATAAACAGTATTACCAGAAACCCAAGAATAATTATGATTGCGGCTGCAACCCTTTTATCTTTCATATTTACCTCGCGTTCAATAATTTCGAACAGCAATTCAATTTATGAATGAAGATTTTTTAATCATATAAAAAAAGATAAAAGTCAAGTGTTTCTGCGCCGGTCGGTTGCAATGTTTTTTTCTTATCAGGAGGGCTTACCGCGCCTGCGGTGCCCAGAAATTAACCTGCTGTACGTGTATAGATTTGGTAAGAAGCTTCCTTATTTCCTGCCTTTGTGCATCATCCGTTACAGGCTCTATATCAGATGTATCGATACCATTTGCGGTGCTGCCGTTTTTCCAGTTTACGATATATCCGACAACCAATGCAAAACCGCACCCGCCGGGGCCGCAGCAGGAAGTATCAACAACGCTGTAGCCTGTATAATAATACAACTGCCTGCCTCCGTACTCCAGCTGTGCCTCATTTTTCAATGAGTAATAGCCTGAAACAGCTGTTACCTCTTCTCCCAAATTCTGATGTGTATATTTGTAAACAGCCATACTCCCTCTTAAACACTAAATCCTAATATTTAAATCCTCAACACAACCCGTTCCAAGCTGGTGCCGCTCATTTCAAACCATCTAATTTCTAAGCCGTACTGTTTAGAAATTATGATTTTGAATGTAGAATTTTATATATATTTATATACCTTCTTTACCAACAACGGCTATGCTTACTACATTCATGAACGGGAAGCCGCCGAGATTATGTGTTAGCCCGAGCTTTGGGTCCTTCAACTGTCTCTCTCCTGCCTTACCGTGAAGCTGCAGGTACATCTCATAAAGCATGCGCAGGCCCGATGCCCCTATTGGATGACCAAAGCATTTAAGCCCGCCGTCCACCTGTGTCGGAATACCGCCGCCCCTGAGGTCAAAAAATCCATCCATTACATCCTTTGGTGCACCGCCCCTTGTAGATATATGCAGATCCTCATAGGTTATAAGCTCAGTTATTGAAAAACAATCATGCAATTCCATCATACTGATCTCTTTTCTCGGGTCCTTTATGCCCGCCTCTTTATAAGCGGCAACGCTTGCCTTTGTCGTACTGACAAAATACGTGCTGTCCCATTCGTTGAACTGGGCTTCTTCCCCGTTGCTCAGCGCTATCTGCAAAGCCTTAACAGTTACAAGATCCTTTTTACCAAGCTTTCTGGCTATCTCCGGCGTAGTAACGATCGCTGCCGCCGCACCGTCACTTACACCGCAGCAGTCGAACAATCCAAGGGGGTGCGCCACCATGGGCGATGATATGGCCTGATCCTCTGTTATGGGTGTGCGCAGGTGAGCCTTTGGATTCAACGCACCGTTTGCATGACTTTTTACCGATATATGCGCAAGTACGCGTTTAAGATCATCAAACGAAAGCTTGTATTTTGCAGCATAGGCTGTTGCAAGCTGGGCAAATGCACCGGGGGCGGTTAGATTTGGCATCCACAGCCAGTTAAGACTGCCGCTGTTGGAACCTGAGTTGGGTAAACCTCCATAACCAATATCCTTGAGTTTTTCGACGCCGAGTGCGAGTGCAATATCATATGCACCCGAAGCTACCGCATAAACAGCTCCCCGGAATCCTTCCGTTCCGCTGGCACAGAAATTTTCAACCCTTGTTGCCGGAATATTGGGCAGCCGCAGGGTTATGGAGAGCGGAAGCGCGCTCTTGCCCACATGTATCTCATCAAAGCAATCGCTGAACCATGCTGCCTGTATCATATTCTTCTCTATGCCTGCATCTGCAATTGCCTCCTCAAATGCCTCTACCATCAAATCCTCTGCACCGGCATCCCACCGTTCACCGAACTTCGTGCAGCCCATTCCAATTATTGCTACTTTATCTTTGATTCCGGTTGACATTTTATTCCTCCTTTAAACCTATTTTGGTGTTGCCTTCCAGAAATATCCTGTAAACCCGCGCTCTTTGTCCTGGTACTTTTTTCTGAAAGACAGTTTCATGGCTTGCCCCACCTGCATGTTTTCAAGGTCGCAGTCTGTGAAATCCAGAAGGGTCCTTCCCCCGCCGTCGAACTGTACCATGCCGTAGATAGCGGGTGGTTCCACAGATACTGCGAGGTAATCGCCCGTGAATGACATAACCTTTGCCTCTTTATCCGAAAACTCGTAATCCTCCTGCGTGTGGAACGTGTTGCACTTGGGATTTACGCATACATTCGTTTTCGGGTATTGGACCGTGCCGCATTTCTTGCATTTCCCGCCAACGAAACCGAGTATCATTTTCCTGTTGCGCCACAGTGCTGTCAGTGCTGTCTGCGTTGATGCCTCTGCCCTTATGCCTGTCTCCGCATTTATCAATTCATTGAATTTTAAAAACCTTGCATAACTTGATTCTTCTTTTTTATTGGCCAGCGAACCCTTTACGCCTGCCCGCTGGGCAAGTTTTGTTATATTCCCTGTAACCTCGAACAGCAGTGCATCGCTGCCCTGACCGAAACTTGCAACAACAATCTTCTCCCCTGGTTTTGCCTGCTCAAGTGCGCTTACAAGCATTACCAGCGGATGTGCTGCCCCTGTTTCGCCTGTCATCTCGTGCATGTTATCAATGACTTGATCCCTGGATGTGCCCAGTTTTTTAGCGATACCCTTGTGCTCCCTTGATATAAAGCACGGGTACACAACCCTTGCTATATCTTTTATTGAAAGTTTGTATTTTGCCAATAGCCCGTTTATGGCCTGTGGTATAATCTTTGCATACCCTTCGTCCCTGATCCACCTCTCCTCCCATGTATAATCGAAATCCTTCCCTTCGCCCCTGAAATGATCGACAAAATCCAGGGACATGGAATACGAGCCCTTATATTCGGCTATGACATTGTCATTACCAAGCAAAAGTGAAGCTGAGCCATCACCAAACCACATTTCATAAAAACTTGCCGACCTTGTCTTTCTGTGATCTGCGGCAGCAACCAGAATATTACCCTTTTCGCCGCTTTTTATGGATTCCAGGGCTGAAATCACGGCAGATGTCGCTGATTTTAAAGAAGATGTAAAATCTGCCGTAGCAATGTTCTCCCTGAGATTCAACCCTGCAGCCACTATGCCTGCATTTTGCCTGTCTGCGTATGCAGGTGTTGTTGTTGCAAGAAATAGACCGTCTATTTTTGATTTATCAAACCCTGAAATACAATCCCGCGCTGACGCTACCGCCATTGTTATGCTGTCTTCGTCCCAGTTGCACATGGAGCGCTCACCGTTGGCAACCATCAGCAGTGCTGGTATATACCACCCCATTTCCTGGATCACCGACATCCTGTTCAGCCTTCGTCTGGGGATATACCCCCCGTACGACACGATACCAACCATAGTTTGCCTCCTTATTATATTGATTCTGCAGATGCAATAATCTGCCTGCACCTGGTTTTAAATCGTGTTTGATTAAAATGTCAATCATTTCAAAAATTCCTTGTCCTGTAAAAACAGTATTAGTTGACAGCAAAATTTGTTGATGTATATTGTATACAATAAATTTTGAAAGGAGAAAGCGTATGAGTAGACTCAAAGACAAATTATCAAAGCTGATTCCGTCATGGCGTGAAGAAGTTACCAAGCTGTCAAAAGAGCTGGGTAAAACGAAATTTGATGAAGTTGTTATAGAGCAGGTCATGGGAGGCATGAGGGACATAAAATCAATGGTTTGTGAAACCTCGTATCTGGACCCACAGGAAGGAATCAGATTCCGTAATTATACGATCCCGGAGGTACGGGAAAAATTACCAAAGCCAAATGCTGAGAGTGAAGCCTATCCTACAGGTTTATGGTATTTGCTTTTAACCGGAGAAATGCCGTCAAAGGACGATGTGTTGGAGATAGAGAAAGAGTTTAAAACAAGATCAACTGTACCGCAGTACGTTTATGATGTCATCAGATCCATGCCCGTGGACACCCATCCTATGACGCAGTTTGCAACAGCTGTTCTTGTCTTGCAGAGAGAGTCCCTTTTTGCAAAAAGATACAGTGAAGGCATGAAAAAAACAGAGTACTGGGAACCAATGCTTGAGGATTCCATGAACCTGCTTGCAAAACTGCCGGCAATAGCAGCGTACATATACAGGAGGGCATACAAGGGTGACACCTTTATCGCACCCGACCCGTCGCTTGACTGGGGTGCCAATTTTGCCCACATGATGGGTGTTGAACACCCTGAGTACAAAAACCTTATGCGTCTTTACCTTATCCTCCACAGCGACCATGAAAGCGGAAATGTCAGCGCGCATACCGGTCATTTAATCGCAACTGCGCTTTCGGACATTTATTACTCAATATCCGGGGCAATGGACGGCCTTGCAGGACCGCTCCACGGCCTGGCAAACCAGGAATGCCTGAAATGGATACTCGATCTCATGAAGATACACAATGGAGTTCCTACGAAGGAACAGATAGAGAAATTTGCAAATGATACACTCAGCAGCGGCAAGGTAATTCCAGGCTATGGTCATGCTGTATTAAGAAAGACCGATCCCCGCTACACTGCACAGCGTGAGTTTGCCTTAAAGTATATGCCCGAAGACCCTGTGTTCAAGACAGTAAGCAACGTGTTTGAGGTTGTGCCGAACGTATTGCTTAAACAGGGAAAGGCAAAGAACCCATGGCCAAATGTAGATGCACATTCGGGAGCGCTTCAGTGCCATTATGGAGTCACGGAATTTGATTTTTACACGGTGTTGTTCGGTGTTTCAAGGGCAATGGGCATAACAGCACAGATAGTATGGGACAGGGCAGTCGGTGCACCGCTTGAAAGGCCAAAATCCGTAACGATCAATATGCTCAAGGAAGCGGCAAAGAGTAAGGTAGCCTGATTATAAATCAATATTGTCACCGCAGGGGGGCGGTTCGTGAACCGCCCCCCCTGTAATTTCCTACCATACACTTCAAAACTCTCTGATTGCCTTTTTCGGGTTAATCGCCGATTATCCTTTAACTACACCCAGGGGGTGAAGTTTTGCTACTTTTTTTGCGAGTCCTGCGCCTGCTACGATATCAACTACCCTGCTTACATCCTTGTATGCTTCCGGTATCTCTTCATTGATCGTGGCCCTTGTCGCACCTCTTACAATAATGTTCTTTCCCCTGAGTTCCCGTAGAATCTGTCTGTCCTTTGCCGCCCTGACTGCCTGACCCCTGCTCATTACCCTGCCCGCACCATGACACACTGTTCCAAATGTTTCCGTTAACGTTCGTTCTGTTCCAACCAGCACATATGAATACCTGCCCATGTCTCCGGGGATTAACACCGGCTGGCCGGTTGATCTGTAAACCTCGGGAACATCAGGATGACCTGCCGGGAAAGCTCGTGTGGCACCCTTTCTGTGCACAATAAGCATGCGCTCCCTTCCCTGAATCCTGTATTTTTCCTCTTTTGCGATATTATGGGCAACGTCGTATACAAGGTTCATGCCGATAGCTTGCGCCTTCCTGCCAAGCGCATGTTCAAAAGATTCACGAACCCAGTGAGTTATCAACTGCCTGTTTGCGAATGCAAAATTTGCCGCTGAATTCATTGCGCTGAAATATTTCTGTCCTTCTTTTGACTTAAAGTACGTCCAGACAAGCTGTCTATCGGGCAGCGTTATGCCGTGCTTGTATGAATAGTTCTGCAGGGTGCGGATATAATCATCGCATATCTGATAACCAAACCCGCGAGAACCTGTATGGATAAGTACTGTTATTCCATTTTGGAACAATCCGAATGCCTGTGCTGTCTCGGGATCATAGATATCTTCCACAAATCCTATTTCTATAAAGTGATTGCCGGAACCAAGGGTGCCCAGCTGATCGTGCCCGCGCTCTTTAGCCCTCTGGCTTACATTCTCCGGGTCGGCCCCGGAAATAGCGCCTGATTCTTCGATCCTACGCTCGTCTTCGGGGAAACCAAAGCCCCTTGAAATGATATTCTTTGCGCCATGTACCGAAACCAGATCAAGGTCTGCCCTGGAAAAGCGTATGTCTTTTCTGTGGGAACCAACGCCTGAGGGTACATTTGAAAATACACTGTCAACGAGCTTTTCTATGATTGGTTTGATCTCTTCCCTGTTCAGGTTTGTTCTCAACAGCCTTACCCCGCAGTTGATATCATAACCAACGCCGCCCGGTGAGATAATGCCCTCCGTGCTGTCAAAAGCAGCAACACCCCCAATCGGAAAACCATAACCTGTATGTATGTCGGGCATTGCAATAGAGGCATAAATAATGCCGGGCAGCATTGCAACATTGCGTACCTGTTTTAGTGATTCATCATTACGCAGCTCTTCCATCATCCTGTCATCGGCATAAACGATACCCGGCACGTTCATGCCGTTTTCCTGCTGTATCTGCCACCTGAAAGCATCTATCTTTTTCAGCTTCATTTCACTCATGTCAGTACAGTTAAATTTTTTCCTTATCTTAAAAAATCCAGTTAAAATAACGGGAAAACTCTTCTCTCTTTGCAGGATTTATATGTCAAGCACGATCCTGACCATATACCTGCCTCCCATTTTTTTAATGTGCACATTGTGGTATGTAACAGCCTTGACCTCCCTTAAGGCAACATGTTTTTCCGGCCTGAACCTGCAAAAAACAGCGTTAACTTTGAGTTTTTTGACTGTTAAAACCCTGATGCGGGCATCAACATAAACCAAACCGTGTACATAAAAATTATACAGCAGTTCCTGGAGCCAGTATATTAAAAGCGAATCCATGTCCGGTGCTGCAATCTCTATTTCCCTGGTTTCCTTTTTACTTGCCTTCTTTGTTTTTACTATCTGTTCTGTAAGCGCTGTTGCAGAATTAAGAAAAAGTTCGCGCAATGCTTTTGCATTCACTTCTATACAAATGTCTGCTGTATGCGGTACAAGTGCGTATGTTGCTCTGTTCATACTATTGCTCCTTTCATAATATATACCTTGTTTTTTTATTACGCAAAAAAATAATAAAAATATGCATGTTTTGTCCGCTGCTTGCTTTTCCCTTGACTTGCTTTTAAATTATTGATACCCATTTTCAATAAGGAGAAATTGTTTGTGAAAAATAAACACTTAAAAAGCACTGTTGTGTCATCATGGCATGATTCAGGTTCAAATGATGATATATCCTATAATAAAGGCACTATTACAGTTGCCCTCGCCGGAAACCCGAATGTAGGGAAAAGCACTATTTTTAACATACTTACAGGTCTCAACCAGCATGTCGGAAACTGGCCCGGCAAAACCGTAGAAAAAAAGGAGGGATACACGGCCTATAACGACAGGACCTACAAAATAGTGGACCTTCCGGGAACATACAGTCTTTCATCAGGCTCCATAGAAGAAACCATAGCTGCAAGTTATATTGTTGAAGAAAAACCGGACGTTGTGATCTCCATAATAGATGCATCAAATATTGACCGCAACATGTACCTGCTCGGACAGATCCTTGAAACCGGAGCAAAAGTGGTCGTTGCATTGAACATGCTCGATCTTGCAGCATCGAAAGACATAGAGCTTAATGTGGAGGAACTTGAAACACATCTTGGTATACCGGTTGTCCCTGTCATTGCCGTAAAGAACAAGGGTATCAAAGAGCTGCTGGGCGTCATCGGCGAACTTACCGAACATAAAAGAACATTCAACCCTGCCCCTCTTTATTACACAAAAGCCATTGAAGGGCTCGTAAGCGACTTATCCGGCAGATTAAGTACCTATTCCATACCGTTTACCAATATCAGGTGGGCTTCCATAAAAATACTCGAAGGCGATGAGCATGTGGCCGGCGTACTGAAATCGATCATCAGTCCGGAGGACCACCGCTATATAAAGGATATACAATCAAAAGCAGAGAGTCTTATTGTCGACATAGCCGATTCCAGATACGACTGGATACACAATATCACATCCAGTGCAGTAAAACCGTCAAAGCTGAACATAATAACATTCACGGACAAGCTCGATCACCTGCTTACAAACCAGTTCATGGGACTAGCAATTATTGTTGCGATCCTTGGATTCATATTCTGGGCTACCTTCAGCCTGAGCAATCCTCTGGCTGCATGGTTGAGCCAGTTTTTTAACCTGCTCGACAACGTGTCAGTGAAACTTCTTGGCAGCGCTCCCGAATGGATAAAAGGACTGATTGTGAACGGTGTTATCGGTGGTGTTGGAACTGTGGCATCTTTTTTCCCGCTCATCTTTATATTTTTTGTCTTCCTCGGCATTCTTGAAGATACGGGCATGCTTGCGAGATCAACATTTATTATGGACAGGGTCATGCATGTACTGGGACTGCACGGCAAAAGCTTCATCTGCCTGCTTGTCGGCTACGGATGCAATGTGCCGGGTGTGATGTGCTCAAGGGTAATGGACAACGAGACGGACAGAAAACTGTCGGTCATTATAAATCCATTTATACCCTGTTCCGCACGGTTTGTCGTTACCAGCATGTTCGTGAGCGTGTTCTTCCCGCATTATGCCTGGCTTGTCATGATCGCCGTGATCGGCATAAGCTTTGCCATTGTTGTTCTCAGCGGCCTGCTCCTGAGAAAAACCGTACTGAAAGGCGAACGCTCGCCTCTCATTATAGAGCTTCCGCTCTACAGGAAACCGAATGCAAGGACGGTCGGCCTTTACGCGTGGAACAAAACAGTGAGCTTTTTCAAAAGGGCGGGCACGTACATCGTTTCCTTTACGATCATCATATGGTTCCTGTCCCATTATCCCGGCAGCACCATTGACCAGAGCGTGCTGGGGATCGTCGGAAGACGGCTGGCCCCGATCGGAAAGGTCATAGGGTTTGACTGGAGGATCCTTGTCGCCCTGATAACGGGATTCACCGCAAAGGAAACGTCCATAGCAACACTGAGCGTGCTTTACAACGCTTCCAGCGAACAGGCTCTCGGCGTTGCGCTGAAACAGTCGATAACCCCGCTCGTTGCATTTGTTTTTATTATTTTCCAGACATTGTATATTCCCTGTCTTGCAACAATCGTTACCATGAAAAAAGAGCTGCGTGACAACAAGCTGCTTGCCATCGGCATTGTCTATCCGCTCATTGTCGCATTCCTGATAAGCTTTATAATTTATAGGACAGGACTTTTACTCGGATAGAAAGTTCTGCTATTTATTAACCTGAAAAATGCAATAAAGAGGTTACTCACTGTATAGCCGTCCGTATGCTTCGAGAACTGCCGGAATAAACTGCTCCAGATCTTCAACAACGCAATAATCCGCCACACTGAAGATCCTTGCATGGGGATCCGTGTTAACGGCAATGATCGTCTGTGCCCCCTTTATGCCTGAAACGTGCTGGATTGCACCTGATATGCCGCAGGCAAGGTAAAGCTTTGGAGAGACCGTTACACCTGTTGTTCCAACCTGGTGCCTGTACCCAAGCCATCCCACATCACATACGGCCCTTGAGCAGCCGATTGCCGATCTTTTGAATATGCCCGCCAGCTCACGTATAAGAGACAGATTTTCTTTTTTCCCGATGCCCCGGCCTGCCGATATAATAACATCGCTTTGAGACAGGGCAGCGCTTTCATACTCTGAATGCTTGATGGATATGGTTCTGGTTTTTGTGCTGCCTGCATCTGCCGTTATGACATTTACCCTGCCCTTTTTGTCCGGACTGCCGACAGCCTTGTGCCATGCACCGGGCTGCACGGTTATAACCGTACTTTCTGTCTCCGGAACAACCTCTGCATAAAGCCTGCCGTTAAACAGGGGTCGTATAAATGTATGTTTGCCATCGGCATGGTTTATTTTCTCTACCGCCGTTATGCACGATGCCTTAAGTTTTACTGCAAGTGCGGGTGCAAGATCGTACCCGGTCGATGTGTGCGGCAGTACAATGTATAAAGGTTTTATATCTTTAAGAAAGCCCTCGAGCACTTTTATGTATGCCTCTGCGTTGTAGAGCTTCAGGCCTTTGCCTTCAACTGCTGTAACGTCGGCCCCTGTTGTGCCTGCGATCTTTTCTGCAATATCCGCCGTCTGTTTGCCGGGCACAATGACCCTGATGCAGGAATTGTCTCCGCCGCACAGTTCCATTGCACATGCTATCGCCTCGTAGGTAACGGGATCAGCCGCGCCCTGCGAATGCTGGGCTATCACTACAATTGTGTCGTTCATCTGCTTTTTACCCTTATCCTCAAAAGTTTAATAGTGAGGTTTACTTGTTCGTTCAACCCTGCGATCCACCTAAGATCCTTTAGCCTTTCTATATTACCCTTCTTTTTGTCCTTTGTAAGTTTATATGCAGGCTTCTTGTTTTAGCACTTTTGCCGATATTCGAAGAATACTCTATTTGACGCAGGTTTTTCACTCACCTCGTAAACCTCACTATCTTTTATTTCTACTCTTTAGGTCTATCGTTCATAAAAATGCCTTTTCGTGCAGGATCCTGAGTAGCTCCACTGCTTTTTCCTTTGCTGAACCTTGCAAGAATACACCCCTGGCTGTGGTCTCCGGCAAAAACACCTTTATAATCTTTTCCCGGGCTTCGGGCATAACCAGGTCCTGCGCCGGTATCTCCATGAGTTTTTGCTGTTTTGTCCTGAGCACATTGGAAAGCGCCGGATAGCGGGGCTTATTGATGCCTGACTGGATAGTGAGCACACACGGCATGGGCAGTTCCACGCATTCCCTGCGCATGGCATCACACTCCCTCTCGACGTACACAAGATGCTCCGTCTTCATTTCCAGTTTGATCACGGAGGACGCATACGGGTAATTCAGTGTACCTGCAATCATCTGTCCTGTCTGCATCTGCATATCGTCCTCGGCCGTCACGCCTGTCATAATAAGGTCGTACTGTTTTTCTTTTGCGTACGATGAGATGAGCGATGCGGTCTGATAGGGCGAGAGATATCCTTCCTTTTCATAGCGTATCTGTATGCCTTCGTCAGCGCCTATTTCCATCGCCCTCCTGATGGCTACCTCTGTTCTCCCGGGTCCTATGGAAACGGCATGCACCCGCGTATCAGCAATACGTTCTTTTATAAGCAGGGCTTCTTCGAGGGCATACTCGTCATAGCTGTTCAGCCTGAAACCCGTTGGATTATACTGGATCCATCCGGAAGAGTGGTCTATGGTTACATCCGTTCCCGGCACATAAACCTGTTTTACGCATACAAGGATCTTCATACACCATAGTCTTTATCACAAAAAGACCAGCTCTTCCATATACCGAAAAATGCATTTAAAAATTTGGAATACTGAAGTTTTAATTTGCGGCTTGCGACACAAATCTCATTTATTGAACAAATGCCTGAACCAGTCGATTATGCTTTTAACAGCGCCCTTTTCTGGTTCTGTTCCTGCGATAAACGCCCCCTGAACGCAGTCCGTCGCCTTATCGCCGGCCAACCCCGTGTACTTGTCAACACACGCAAACTTTATTCCCGAAGGACTATCGAACGCCCTGCCCCCGTACATGCGGGTATACAGTCCAAGAAACTTCCCTACTACAGGAAGAGCGACCGCTGACGAAGGCTCCCCTATGCGCAGGCTGTTATCGTACCCCATCCAGTCCACGGCGACCACGTCCGGCGTATAGCCCGCAAACCACGTGTCCCTGAAGTCGTTTGTCGTACCGGTCTTTCCAGCATATTCCCCTTGAATATCAAACTTGCGCAGCCCTCTCGCCGTGCCCTCTGTTTCAGAACCCAGAAGCACATTATCCACAATGTAGCATCCCTGCGCCGGAGCGGCTGGGTTGAACCCGAGGTCTGTCTTCAAGACAATATTATTGTGCATGTCCGTTACAGCCTTTATACTGATGGGCTCAAGGGGCTCATACCCGTTGTTTGAAAAGATTGTATACGCAAGGCACAGGTCTAGCGGTGACGTTGATATGCTGCCGAGTGCAATGGAAGGGAACGCGGGTATATCCGTCCCAAGCCCCAGCGTTTCGAGCTCCTGAGAAATGTTTTCGAGTCCCGTTTCCATGGCCACTTTTACCGCAGGTACATTGATGGAATGCTGCAGCGCATATCGCGCGCTCATATATCCCCTGAATTTATCGTCATAGTTATGGGGTTCCCATTCGGTTGTCCCTGTCTTTATCTTCAGGGGTGCGTCGTCGATCTCCGTTGCCTGGGAAAAGCCCTTTTTTGCCAGATCATCGAATGCGAGCATATAGATAAACGGCTTTACGCACGAGCCTATCTGTCTTTGGGACAGAACCGCCCTGTTAAACTGGCTTTTCGCGTAATCCCTGCCGCCTATCATTGCGAGCACATACCCGGTCTGCGGCTGTATCACAACCATGGCTCCTTCAAGTCTGCGCGGCGCCTCTGCCATAGCTTTTTCCGCCATGAGCTGCGCGTCCATGTCGATGGTCGTGAAGATCCTGAGTCCCTGCCCGGTCAGGAGCTCTTTCGAAAACTTTAATTCGAGCTGGTCCGCGACGTAATCGACAAAGTACGGTGCGGATTTTACGGTTATGTGGGTGACCGCGACGCCAAGGGGTTCTGCCATTGCCTTTATATACTCTTCGTTCGTTATCACGTTGTAGTCTTTCATCCTAGACAATACATAGTTCCTTCTGCGAAATGCTTCAGCGGGACTGGAGATCGGTGAAAACCTGTTCGGCGATGCGATCATGCCTGCGAGCATCGCGCACTGCGACAGAGTGAGCCTTTCGATCGGGCTTGAAAAATAATATCGTGCCGCAGCGCCCATCCCTGTAATGTTTACATGCCCGTCCTGGCCAAGATACACATCGTTGAGATATGCATTCAGTATCTGCGCTTTTGTAAACCTGTGCGCTATCATGAGTGCCATGACCGCTTCCACGATCTTTCTCCTGAATGTACGGCGGTTGCTCAGAAAAAGTGTTTTCACCAGCTGCTGAGTAATCGTACTCCCTCCCTGCTTTATGCTCATGGACGACAGATCCGCAAGCATCGCCCTGAATATACTGCTCAGATCTATCGCACCATGCTCAAAAAACCGTGCGTCCTCCGTGGTGATAACCGCATTGATCAGGTTGTCCGGGATGGAGGGCAGATTCACGGGCATTCTCATCTTGAAATCGTCTCCAAAAAAAACCGCAAGCTGTTCCGGCTCAAGTTCGATGCCGTTCATTGTCGTTCCGTCGTTCGCCGTTATTTCCGATATACTGTGGTTCGAAAATTGCAAAACCGCGGTTGTCGGACTTATATTGTACGCGGGCATTTTAAATCCCCGTGTGTACAGGGAAACGGTATTACCCGATATCGAATAACTGCCGAACGTAAACGGCATACCCGGCGTCTCCTGGTATCCCAGCCTTTCCAGCTTGTTAACGAGCATATCTTCAGAAACGCCCATGCCGCTTTTCAGGTAAAGCGTACATGAATACACAACAGACGGGGACGGGAACCCCCGTGAGATAAAACGCGCAGTCACACTTTCATACAGCGAGTAGCCGTACACCGCTGCGGCAACAAACAGTACGGATGCCGTTATGGAAGAAATAATATACAGACGTTTTTTTGTCTTTTTTTTCATTCTACCGCAGGTCGATCTTCTGCTGCCCGGAAATACCGGGATCCGTTCTGGCTGTTTTATACCGGTCATGCACCCAGAACCACTGTGCGGGCATGTACTTTATAAGCCTCTCGAGCACCGATGTGAAACACTGCGTCCAGTTCACGACCGCCTGTTCCCTGTCCCCGTCGTCCGTCGGTATGATAGGCTCTTCATACCTTATTATATAGCCTTTCCTAACGGGATTCTTCACTATATAGCCCGGAACAACAGCCGCACCTGTTTTTAATGCCATCAGCGCCATGGCGTACTGCGTTGCCGCTGGTCTGTTGAAAAACTTTACAAATACAGCTTCGTGTCGCAGGGTATTCTGGTCCAGCAGCATCGCTATTGTTTTACCATGCTTCAGTGCACGCAGCAATCTGAACACCGCGTTCCGCGGTCTCACGACCTCTATGCCTGCGCTCCTGCGCAATGCCTTTATATATGCATCTATGTACGGATTATGGATATCCTTTGCCACTGCAATAAGGCCGCCGTTCTTGATACTGTGAGCTGCCGCAGCAAGTTCCCAGTTTCCCAGGTGTCCTGTGAGTAAAAACACACCCTTACCCATGTTTTTTGCATGCTCGTAGTTTTCCGTGCACTGGAAATCGAAATGCCTGTCAACGCGTGATGCATTCAATGCCGCTATCCTGGGAAAGGATATGAACGTCGCCAGTATGTTCCCGTAGCTTTGCCGCACGATGCGCCTTCGGGTGTCTTCGTCCATCTCCGGAAAAGCATAGCTTATGTTTTTTAAAGCTATGTGCCTGTGTTTCGGATCAAGGTAATACCATAAAAACCCGAGAACACCTGCAATCCGCCCGATCGTCCTCTCCGGAAGCATGTTGAGAACGAATACAAGCACACGCAGGGCAAGATATTCCGAAAGGTGTCTTATTTTTTTTATCATGCAGGGATGCCTTTCCTGTGAAACACATCTTTCAATACTCTTTCATCCATTTCAATAACCATGTCAACATACAGCCATGCCGTATGCCTGTCCCTCCGGATGCTTTGTATTTTTACCGCATCCTTTGCCGTTGAAAGGACTATGTCTGGCGCGTACCTGCCGACAAGTTTATCGAGCTCTTTCTCTCCATACCGGTGATGATCGGGCATTGCTATGCACTGGACCGGCACTATGCCGTTCGCGCGGAGCAGATGAAAAAAACTTTCCGGGAATGCAACGCCAGCGATTGCAACGATTCTTTTGTCCTTGATGTCCTTTATCTCCCTGCTGCCGCTGTTATCAACAGATTGTATGCCCCTCAGTGTGTAATGGAAACGGTAGGTCCGGTCATGGAGATCATACTTTCCAAGGCCGGGGATGTCCGGGGCATTTCCATTTTTTACTCCCACTGCATCTGCATACCGTAGCACACTGACCGGTTCCCTCAGCGGTCCGGCAGGCAATAGGTGGCCGTTGCCAAAACCTGCCGTACTGTCGATAAGCAGGATATCTATATCCCTTTTTACGCGCAGATGGGAAAATCCGTCATCCAGTATGATAAGGTCAGGACTATAGTTCATCTCTGCAAATTGTACAGCCACTGCCCTGTTTTTACCGACAACAACGGCGGTGTTCCTGGTTGATTGGGCTATCAGCAAGGGTTCGTCTCCGCATTCATCTGGATCGCATAAAACTCTGGTGCCGTCAGACACTACCCGTATTCCCCTGCCCCGCGAACCATACCCTCTCGAAACAACCGCGATCTTTTTATCCTTGAGCATATTGCACAGGTAGATAACGGTAGGGGTCTTGCCCGTACCGCCGACCGTAAGATTTCCGACGGAGATAACAGGTATTTTGGACCTGTAGGAATTTAAAATCCCTTTTTTGTACAGAATTCTTCTTACTGCTGCCGCACATCTGTAAACAAATGACGCCAGGATTAACGGGAACAATAAAATATCCAGCAAGAGGTGTTTTTTATACAATATTTTCATTTTATCTTACTCACCGGTGCGGCATTCCTGGCTGTTTTTTTAAAGGGTTTTTATTTTCACAAACTTTAAAGATAACTACGGAGCATAAAAAGTGACAAGCAGCACTTGTTTACCTTCATTCGAATTCAGATAAAATGATACCTGCCTATCATGTTTCAGCA
>JAJYJX010000147.1 GCA_021789095.1 bacterium | reverse complement strand
CAAAAAGTGTTTCTTACAATGAAATTATAGATATTGTAACACGCATGTATAAACTGAAAAAGAAGATGAGAATGCATATTCCCGCAATACTTATAAAATCACTCGCAAAACTGCTCCAGAATGTAGAATCATTCCCGGTAACCGCAGAACAGGTAGAGATGCTTGTTTACGGGAATACCTGCAGCGATTCGGACCTTTTCGACGAACTCGGTATAAGACCCCAGGGGTTTTATTAATCCGTTTCATGTGGAGTAACCGGACACAATGTTTAAACTTTCGCCTACAAAGCTCGCAATTTTAGAAGACTGCCCAAGATGTTTCTGGCTCGATGTTGTTAAGGGAATAGAGCGGCCGAGAGGAGCATTCCCAAGCCTTCCGTCCGGCGTCGACAAACTGCTGAAAGAGCATTTTGATAGGTTCAGAGACAGGGATGACCTGCCTCCGGAGTTGAAGGAACACAACATTAACGCAAATCTCTTTGCAGACAGGGCATTGCTCAAGAAATGGAGGAACAACTTCGGAGGAATAGAATATTATGACAAAGAACATGATGTTTTACTGCATAGTGCTGTCGATAACATACTGGAAAAGGACGGCAAGTTAATTGTCCTCGATTATAAAACAAGAGGATTTGCCTTAAAAGAAGATACTTCGAAACACTATCAGAACCAACTCGATATATACAATTTTTTATTAAGAAAGAACGGATTCCAGACCCATGACTATGCGTATCTTTTATTTTATGTCCCGGCGGGGATTTTGGAGACAGGGGAGTTTATATTCAAGACGGATTTGGTGGAGATGAAGATCGATGTCAGCAGTGCGGAATCATTGTTTAAAAGATCGGAGGAAATAATAAAGAGCGGCATGCCTGACCCGGACAGCACCTGCGAATATTGCGGATGGGCCAAAAAAACAAATTTCCGTGGAAACCAGATCTCGTTCCACGGGTTTGATACCTGAAGCATCACGAATAGTAATGAATAGAGAACTGCACCGGACTGATTGACGAATACCATCGGTTCGTATAAAAGCTTTCCCAAGAAGGCGGGTATGGATACTGGAGAAAGTACAACCCAGACTTTCAGACCAAGGTCCAATTTTGTCACAGCACTTGCATTGTTTATTATAATACTGGCGTTTGGAATTGTCATGTCATTGGTTGAGATCTTTTTCTGGAACATATTCCGTACACCTTTATCTGCTCTGCAAGCTGTCTTACATGCATCTGTCCGTCTGCCTTGGGGTTGCCGACGTACCCGTAGGTTATAAGCGATCCTAATAACGGGTTAATCACCCTTGATACCCTGCCCTTTTCACCCAGAGATATGGTAATAAGATTGTCTTTTTCGTGCTCAAGGGTAAAACAGGCGAGCTTTACGACATCCTCCATGCTGTTCGCCTTTACTGCCAGTTTGATTATATCCGCCGATGCATGCCTTGCTTTTGCCAATATCTTCAAAAGGAACCTTTTTTCGGGGGTCGATTTAAAATTATGGTATGAAGCTATAACACGCTTTTTAAATCTGTGGGACAACCTGACAACATCACTGAACAGCCTCGACTGAATTTCTATATCAACCATGTCAGCCCGCGGTATAATGGCTTTGAACAATGCGTATCGTTTGTTTTCATCTATGGATTTCCTGCCGCCCTCTGATTTGAGCCTTATTGTGCACAGCACAGGTTTTGAGAACCTTTCTTTTACCTTATAAAAAACGCTTTTCACATAGTCTTCTGACAGTGTTTTGAACATGTCTACGCGAAGCTCTATAAGGTCTATGACTTTTATATCAGAAGGTTTTAACAGTCTTATGTCGATATCGGACACTGCTGCCGATATCACAGGTCTTGAACCAGGTTTCAGTTTGCCAGCCTTTATGTTCATATATTCTCTGTTATACCATGCAAAATTTTATTTACGGTTATCTATGTTTTTTGCTTTTAACAAGACTCCGAGATCCATTTTATCCTTATCTTGTTTCAGTGCCTGCTTATTTTTTATTAAATCATCCAGTCCTATAAAATGAACCTCTTCATGACCGTAGAAACCTTTCTTTTTATTCTTCCATACTTTGTCAAAGCTCACTCCTTCTATAGCAGTAAGAAGATCAATCCGTACAGGTTCATAGCCGAGCTGGATAATTGTTCCTTTTTTAACAAAGTCCTTGCTGGAAAGCTTTAAAGATCCAAAACCAAATTTCTTAAGAGCTTTTATTATGTTTTCGGCATTTGCAATGGTCGGTTCGATCAGAATATCAAGGTCTTTTGTATATCTTGGAACCGCGTAGAAGGCAACTGCAAATGCGCCTACAACACAATATTTAACATTATGTTTGTTTAATAATCCTAATAATTCTTCGTAATCTTTTTCTACTTTTGCCATTACTTTGCTCTTTTTTTATTTTATAATACATCTCTCTTAGCATTTGCATCGTTTTCAATCTTTTCGAGGCAGACATGGAAAGATAATAATGGATATCAAAAATTTGCGCCGATTTATAGTTTTTAGCTTTATGTATCCAGATATTTTTCATTTTAAGCACCCCCCCCCCATTAGAGTTAAGCTTTATTATAGCATTTTATCATAAAATATAGCTTATAAAAAGCCTTTTTATTGCATATTTATAAGTTGTGTGAAGGACCAAAGATTAAGTCTGTTCTAGGGAAAGGAATTCAGCCTTTGCATGATATAGATCATACAAATCTCCTCCATACCGGTTTATATTTTATGAAAAGGAGATTACAATGAAATCAACAGACTTGCTCATGAGTGAGCACAGGTTAATAGAGAGGATGCTGAATGTTCTATCAAACTACACAATAAAACTTGAACAGGGCAAAAAGGTGCCGCCAGAAAATCTGAAGATGTGTGTGGACTTTATCAGGACATTTGCCGACACGTACCATCATTTAAAAGAAGAGGATATTCTCTTTGCGGAGATGGAGGCGTTCGGCATGCCGCGGAACGGAGGACCCGTAGGAGTCATGCTGTCTGAACATGAAATGGGAAGAAGGTTTACAAAAGCCATGACACAGGCCGCAGAGGACTACGAAAAAGGGAATAACGGTGCTGCAAAAGCGTTCGCTGAAAATGCGAGGAACTACGTAGGGCTTTTGAGCCAGCACATAAGTAAGGAGGACGGTATCCTTTACCCTATGGCAAATCAAATGCTCGGTGATATGGATGACCAGATTATGGAGCAGTTCGACGAGAAAAAAAGCCGGCTCGGAGAAAGGGTGCGTGAAAAATACGAGGGTATCGTGACACAGCTTGAGAAGGACAGCAGCTCATGAATGCTCCTACCGTATCGTTGCTCCTGATATATCCGATCCTCCCGTCAGGTTATTAAAAGCCTTTTGCAGCAGCATGACGTCAAAAGCAGTATTGTGTATACCATAGCTGCCTTCATTGTTCACAACATACCAGTTGTAAACGGCGCCCTTCTCTGATGTAGTTGCCGTTGGCCAGACTGCAAAGGTTGTGCCTGTAATACCAATACCGGATGCACCCCTGCCTGCCGGAATAAATATCTGCCACGACACGGGGTTGCCGTTTATATCTGTTGTGTTAACAGTACACCACTGATTTGCACTCGTAGTTATAGCGCAGCCAAGCACACTCAAAAGTCCATGTACCTGGTCCTGGACACCCTCTGTAGCGCCTGTCGGATCGCCGTCCCAGTTGGCAGTCTGGTAGATCGGGTCAACGGTATCAAAGCCCGATACTGAGATTGCACCTGCATGACATGCATTGCATACTGCAACATGATCATTGCCTGCTGTATCCGTCATCATAAAGGTATGTTCGCCTGTTGTATTGTGGCCGGGCTGGCCTTGTGCCGGTGTCTGAGCCATGTGACAGGTTACACAAAGATTCTGGATATTGCCAGGGACCGCGTGATATGAATTAACTGTAATCAATGTTGCCGCGTACCCGCCGGCACCACCTATGCCTGCGAACACCTCTGCTGTTGAGTTGAAAGGAGGTTCGCCTGACTGTGCCGCTGCATTGGGATCGCTCACCTGATCGGTATGGCACTTCATGCATATCGCACCTTCTCCTACACCTGTCATTGTGAATGAGCCTCCTGCGATTGCAACGGTGTCGTTGACCCTTAACGAGTACGGATTGGCCCCGCTGTGAGGATCATGACACGCAATGCAGTTCACAGGTTGTTCATCGGAAGTTACAAACGGTACCTGCCCTTTGCCTTCCATATTCGTATAAACGATGTCAAGCGACCAATGACACTGCCTGCATGACGCAAAGAACGGCTGTGAAAGGTCAAACCCTCCGGGTGAAACGGATTGCGCATGCAGGGAATTGAGCCACTGGGTATATTCCGGGTTAAACGGCGCATTGTCATGACACTGAGCGCACACGGTGGTATCAAACGAATATGAACCTGTATGCGTACTGCCCGGCCCATGACAGCTCTCGCAGCCGACATTCGCCACCGGCTGGAGAGAGGATGGTAATGACTGGTAGGACAGCGGCAGGGCTATTACCCAGCCAAGGTTTTGAGCTATGTCATCGAATCCGCCGTTGCCGGCCGTGATTGTTTTGTCGAATCCCGTTGTATGACACTGCAAACAGCTTCCATCCACACTCTGGACACTGTTCAATGCGTCAAATGCGTGAGCATGGGCTGTTGTCTGGTAGCCTGTTGTAACATCCGTCATTAGACTGCCGTTGTGGCACAATTCACAATACTTTGCCCCTACATAGCTGTTTGCTGTGACCGTGAATGTTTCGTTTACAGTACCGTTCGTTGTACTTGCCGTAAGGTTAAACACGTAATCTCCGCTCATATCGGGTACGAATGAAGGTGTCTGCGATGAAGAATTGTCGAATACAGCCTCAGAGCTCGGGGGTGTTGATACGAACGACCATAGGTAAGACGTGATTACACCGGTACTGCCAATTGGTGCATGGTCCCCGCCGTTGAGGTAAACAACAGAGCCTGCAGGCACGTTTGCCCTTTGCTCAGCCTCATTTGCAAACAGGTAACCTATTTCGTTTGTTATAACAGGTTTTGGTTGTGATGATGATACCGTAACAGCAGAACTGTCTGAAAATCCATTCGCATATGCATACAACCTGAACGTATATTCTCCGGTTTCTGTCGGCGTGATACCGAGTAACCCGGGTTTATCAGGCACACTTATAAATTGGTCCATAGGCAGTGTTGTAAATACAGGCGTTGCCGTTTCAGGAGAAATAAGCGTGACTGCAGGTCCCGATGTCTGTACCCACTGATAGGTTATGGGTGCGTTGTTGTATGAGGAGCTTGCCTGGCCCGAAAGTGTTACCTGAGAACCATAGCCAACGCTGTACCGGTTGCCTCCTGCATTCGCTATGACCATTGAAGTTACAGGATACTTGCTCAGGTAAAGATTTATATCATTTATACCGGAAGATGTAACTATTATAAAGCCGGTTGTTTGTGGTATGTAACCGCCGGCCT
>JAJYJX010000146.1 GCA_021789095.1 bacterium | reverse complement strand
ATTTTGTGATGACTCTTCATGTGCGGATTGCGACCGACTGAAAGGGTTTGCTAAAAAAAGGGTCGCTTTAATCGAAGGCAACAGAGGCATATTTGACGGCATGGATGAAAACGGAACATACAGTACTGCGGAACTTGCCAAGCTGCTGAAATCACCTGTTATTCTGGTACTGGACAGTACCAAGGCAACAAGAACACTTGCCGCAGAAGTCCTAGGGTGCCAGAGGCTTGATGCAGATGTACATATAGAGGGAATAATACTGAACAGAATTGCAGGCAAACGGCATGAGCAGATAGCACGTTCATCAATCGAAGGTATATGCGGCATTCCTGTAATAGGTGCGATCCCAAAACTTGAACCATCCATGTTTCCAGAAAGGCATCTTGGATTGATTACCCCCCAGGAATACACCGGGGTTAATAGAGCAATAACCTACGCAGCAGATATTATAAAGAATTGCATTGATGTTGATAAACTTATTTTACTGGCAAGCCGTGCAGGGCAGATGTCTATGAAGAAACAAAACGTGCATACACATAAATATGATACTTTGAGAAATGTGAATATAGGTATCATAAGGGATCCAGCGTTTTCTTTTTATTATCCCGATAACATTGAGGCACTCATGGCCCTTGGTGCAAGAATAGTAGAGATCAATGCACTGAAGGATCCTTCGCTGCCTGATATCGATGCCCTTTACATAGGCGGAGGTTTTCCTGAAACCAATGCCAGGGCGCTCGCAGACAACAAGAGTTTCAGGATATCTATCAAGAAGGCAGTTGAAGAAGGACTGCCGGTGTATGCAGAATGCGGCGGTGCGATTTATATGGGTAGATCACTGACGTACAGAGGCATAACATACCCTATGACAAACGTATTGCCGGTCGGATTTGATTTTGACAGGCATCCCCAGGGGCACGGATACACTATATTGGAGGTCAAGCACGGGAATCCTTACTTTGAGCTTTCCAGTATCGTTCACGGTCATGAGTTCCATTATTCAAGGGCCGTGGATGTTGATCAAGGTAAACTTACCTTTATTTTTAAAGTACAAAAAGGTTACGGTTTTAATAAAACAGAGGACGGTATATGTTACAAAAACCTGCTGGCTGTCTATTCACATGTACATGCGGCAGGAACACCGCAATGGGCAGAAAATATGGTCCGTAGTGCAGGGGCATACGCGGTTCGCAGGAAAAGGTATTCAAGATCCGAAGCAGACAAAAGCAGGCAATACGATTGCCTAAGGTTTGGACTCGGCTAAAACTATAAAAAGATAACACATAAAGTTTAAGAATAAAACAAACAAAGGAGGTTAATATGGCAAAGGTAAATCTGGGTGGTGTAGAGATAGAGATTGATGAAGATGGGTTCATTCAGGATCCCAATGTGTGGAATGAGAAAGTAGCAGAGGCTCTTGCTTCAACAGAAGATGTGCCGAATATGACGGAAGAGCACTGGAAGGTTGTTAAATATCTTCGTGAGTACTATTTGAAATACAACATAGCTCCGATGATTAGAAAGATGTGTAAAGATACACAGGTAGATCTCAAGCACATGTACGAATTATTCCCAAGCGGACCTGCAAAAGGTGCGTGCAAAATTGCAGGACTGCCAAAGCCGACCGGGTGTGTATAATTCACAGAGAGCAGATATATACAAAAATCTGTTTATCGAAACGTCGTTGGCGCTCATTGAGCATGCCTGAAAGGATAAGGAGCATAGTGTGAACATAGAAGATATTGTATTGAGGAAGAAGGCCGATATTCTGCGAAGAGGGGCCAGTTTGATCATGGAAACTTATTCTGTCAACGCTTCAACCTTTTTTAAAGATCAAAAAGATCCGTTTGCTAATCCTGTGGGTTATACAATATCTCAAGGTATGGAAGCTATATTTGACACACTCGTACGTGATGAGGCAAATAAAAGGGCACTCGACTTTCTTGATAGGATTGTAAGGATAAGAGCTGTTCAGGATTTTACACCTTCACAGGCAATCGGCTTTTTGTTCTCCCTAAAGAAGGTGTTGAGGGAAGAACTTCAAAAGGAACTCCAGGAAAACAGCATGTATGAAGAGCTGTTACTCCTGGAGTCCAGGATAGATAACATGGCGCTTGTCGCATTTGAAAGCTATATGAAATACAGGGAGAAGGTCTACGGGTTAAAGGTAAAAGAGTTTAAAAATATGGCCTTCAGGTTACTTGAAAAGGCAAACCTCATATCGGATATCGCAGATGAAGAGGCTGCGGTTATAAAAAATGATACGCGTGCCGAAAATATGAAGTGAGGTTCATGATACATGAAGCTTTTATTTTCTTTCATCACAGTATTATTACTTGTTATAATTGCTTATGCAGGTATAAGGTATGCAAGTTTATATTATGTTTTCGGCGTTATTATACCGTATGCCGCTGTCGGTATATTTATTACCGGTTTTGTTTACCGGGTACTGAAATGGGCAGGCTCGCCTGTACCTTTCCGCATACCAACAACCTGCGGCCAGGAAAAATCCCTGCCGTGGATCAAGCAAAATAAGCTTGATAATCCCTCAAGTACACTCGGTGTAATAGGCAGGATGTCTCTCGAGATACTTTTTTTCCGGTCATTGTTAAGAAATACAAAGACCGAACTTCGGGAAGGTCCATCCCTCGCTTATGGATCTGATAAATGGTTATGGCTTGCCGGGCTTGCGTTCCACTGGTCGTTCCTTATCATTCTTATAAGACACTTAAGACTGTTTACAGAGCCTGTTCCATACCTTATTACCCTGCTTAATAATCTTGATGCCTTTTTACAAATAGGCGTACCACCGTTGTATATAACAGATGTAGTATTGCTCGCATCTGTGTCTTACCTGTTTATAAGAAGGGTGCTCATACCCCAGTTCCGTTATATTTCGCTCATCTCTGATTACTTCCCCTTGTTTTTAATCCTGGGAATAGGTATCTCAGGGATACTCATGAGGTATTTTTTCCGGGTGAATCTTATCAGTGTTAAAGAACTGGTCATGGGATTGGTAAGTTTTAACCCGCAGGTTTCTGCCGATATTGGCAGTATATTTTATATACATATTATGTTAATCGCCACACTGTTTGCATATTTCCCGTTCAGTAAACTAATGCATATGGGCGGAGTTTTTCTCAGTCCTACAAGAAATCTTGCAAACAATAACCGCATGATAAGACATATCAATCCGTGGAATTATCCTGTCAAGGTCCATACCTATGAAGAGTATGAAGATGAGTTCAGGGATAAAATGAAGGCCGTAGACATCCCCGTAGAAAAGGAGTGAACATGTCAGATGTCCTTAAACCAGCTGAATTGTCAAAGATAAATTACAAGCCCCCCAGAAAGGAATGGATGAAAACTCCTGTTAATTTCAAGCATGGTATGTACATCTATCCCGCCAAGGCAAAAAATCTCAAATATCTCGACATGCCTAATCCGAGGGAATGGTCCCCAACCGACAAGGACTGGAAACTGCCCGAAAACTGGAAAGAGATAGTACTTGAAGGAATGAGGGAGAGACTCGGAAAGTACAGGTCCTTTAAAATATTCATGGACATATGCGTAAGGTGCGGTGCATGTGCCGACAAATGCCATTTTTTTATAGGGGGCGGGGATCCAAAGAACATGCCGGTGCTAAGGGCGGAACTGCTCAGGTCCATATACAGGGGACATTTTACAAAATCAGGTAAGATTTTCGGCAGTCTCAACGGCGCAAGGGAACTTACCGTGGACGTATTAAAAGAATGGTTCTATTATTTCTATCAGTGCACTGAGTGCCGCAGGTGCTCGGTATTCTGTCCATACGGCATCGATACTGCGGAAATCACAATGATGGGCAGGGAACTTCTCAATCTGCTCGGTTGTAATGTGAACTGGGTTATTGAACCTGTTGCAAACTGTTACAGAACAGGAAACCACCTTGGTATCCAGCCGCATGCCCTTATGGACATGTTTGAAATGATGCTTGACGACATTTATGACAGAACCGGGATACGGGTTAAACCGTCGTTTAACAGGAAAGGCGCAGAGATCCTGTTTGTAACACCTTCTGCAGATTATTTTGCCGAGCCCGGAATTTATACGTGTATGGGTTATCTTGTGCTTTTCCACGAGTTAGGCCTTGACTATACATGGAGCACGTATGCATCAGAGGGCGGGAATTTCGGGTTATTTACATCGCATGAAATGATCAAGAGGCTCAACGCCAAGATATATGCAGAGGCCAAGCGGCTGGGCGTAAAGTGGATACTCGGGGGAGAATGCGGACACATGTGGAGGGTCATGCACCAGTACATGGATACCATGAACGGTCCTGCTGATTTTCTCGAAGAGCCGGTTTCCCCTGTAACGGGAACAAAATTCGAAAATGCCAAATCCACAAAGATGGTACATATAACCGAATTTACTGCAGACCTGATCAGGAACAACAAGTTAAAACTGGATCCAAGCAGGAATGATAGTCTTAGAGTAACATTCCATGATTCATGCAACCCTGCGAGGGCAATGGGCATTCTTGAGGAGCCGCGGTACATCATAAAGAATGTGTGTAATAATTTTTATGAGATGCCCGAGAACACCATAAGGGAGCAAACGTTCTGCTGTGCAGGTGGTGCAGGTCTGGGCACAGACGAGATGATGGAAACCAGGATGCGGGGCGGGTTGCCGCGCGCAAATGCAGTAAGGCATGTACATGAAAAGTACGGAGTGAACAGGCTTGCATGTATATGCGCGATCGACAGGGCAACACTTACAACACTGATGGAATACTGGGTGCCCGAGGTTAAAGTCACCGGCGTTCATGAGATGGTTGGCAATGCACTTGTTATGGAAGGTGAGAAGGAAAGGACTCTTACACTGCGAGGCGATCCATTGAAAGAAACGGAAGGTGAAGTCAATGTATGATACTGGTAAAATTATTGCTGGTTTGGTTATTTTTGCCGGTCTTGTAACACTGCCTTTCTGGTACAATTCAGGAAAGGCAGCAGCCAAACCCGAGCCGAGTCTTGACACCCCGGTAATCCAGCAAATGAAGGATAAACATTGTATAGAATCAAAGCAGTATATGATAGACAATCACATGCAGATGCTGAATGAATGGAGGAACGAATTCGTACGCGGGGACATGACAATGTATATTAACAGCAAAGGCCAATATTATACAATGAGCCTTGAAGACACATGCCTTCATTGCCATTCAAACGAAAAACAGTTCTGCGATAAGTGTCACACCTATGTAGATATAAAGCCTTACTGCTGGGATTGTCACGTCAAACCAAAGGAGGAAGTAGCCAGTGGACAGAGATAAAAGACTATTCTTGAAGCTCATGGGTATTTCCACGGGACTGGTGATAGGAAGCAGATTGTTTGGCGGTGTGTCCTCCATACTAAAGCTCGGCAGGGTGCTTGGTCAGGACGCATTTGCAAGCGATGCGACAGGTATCGGCATTGGCAAGGCCGTATCAAATC
>JAJYJX010000145.1:3970-5586 GCA_021789095.1 bacterium | reverse complement strand
TACCGGCAGTAGTCCACTGTATAAGCTCCTTATGGATATAATACCGTGCCTGTAGCTTACGCCATGCCTGCTGTTTGGAGTAGAGGTAGAGGGTCATTTGAAACCTCTCCCATTACAATACTCACAAGGACGATCATATCCTCTATAGTCTGTTAAGATCCCAGTGCCGTTACAATCATTGCACTTGTGATGGTTGCAACTTTTCGGATGTTCCACCTCTTCCTTGATAGCCTGCCACATATCTTCACTTACTCCGCCCATATCAGAGAGTAGAGCGTCATATTCTTTGTATTTTTTAAAATCCTTATGTTTAAGTTTTGTTATTATCCTATTGCCCCGCCTGTCCTGTAATTCAATAAGCGGGCGTGCCACGATCCCCTCTGCCATAAAATCACCCCATGTGCTTTTCATTCCTTTCTTGACATCATCGTTGAGTTCTAAAAGCGAACCCTGCCCGACTATAGGGACAATATCAATGCCGAGCTTTCTGGCTATATCTTCAACATTTTTTCTCTGTAAAAATAAATGCTCGTCAACAAGGACATCAAACAGGACAAAATCAACGCCGTCCGGTTTGTAGTTATCTCCGGCTTTCTGGATTTTTGCCCCGTACCCTTCACCACACAAACAGATGTTACTTATAATTTCCTTGTCATCGTTCGGGAATACGGAGCGTAGTTTTTCGACTGTAAAGAGTTCTTGAAGGCGTGCAAAAAGAAATGATGGTAACTGTGAATTGTCTGACTTGCCTTGAAATAAGATACTGCCGCCGTGAAAAAATACCCTTACGTTCGTTCCGTCAACTTTCTCTGTCCAGAGCCATTGAGCATTTTTCAGGTAGTCAAATTCAGGCGCAGAATATTCACCCTCAATAATTTGACCTTTTTCTGTTCGTTTCCATAATGTGTTTATCTTGTGATATTCTTTCATCTTACCCTCCCTTTTTTAATTGATATACATACACCCGTGCTCCGGTGTCGGTCGTGCGGACAAACTTGCATTCAACATCGTAGCCATTTTTTCTTAGCTCGTCCACACAACAGGACACGCTTGTTACATTGGCATAATCCCGTATCTCTATCGAGGTATGAGGCTGTCCGTCTAACAGCAATGCAAGGGCACGCTGTAGACGGGGACTCTCACTCACAAGGGCAAAATGGGATCGCCTATGCCGGATCATGTCAAAGGTTAGTTGGGTCATTTCCTCACCTTCCTTTTAAGGGTTCTATTGCTTTGTAGACATAACATAATCGGCATCAGGAGTTGGAAACATGTGTCTTGTTAAAGTGTCCTGTGGTTCACCTTTAACAAGATGCACCGGATTTCTGTGAACGTGGAAGCCGGTATCCCGCAACAAGAGAGCCGCAAGAAAGAGTTTAAGGCGGAGAATCATGGCTGCTCCTTCCTAAGTTTTTCAAGAAAACATTTCATAGAACAAAAATCCAACGTCTGCCCTGATGCGGCGCTTAATGAATGACTATGACCTGTCCCTTTTTTGTCTCTCCCTTTCATTTCATCAAAAGAGCCTGTTATATGTATCCAGCCCTTTTCTGCATAATAATCTGTTGCTATCTTTTTACAATTATCGCACATTTCAACATTTACAAAACTCATAC
>JAJYJX010000145.1:0-3960 GCA_021789095.1 bacterium | reverse complement strand
GAACGACCTGCAAGCCCCGGAACATTGAACCTTATGGCAAGTCCGGGCACTGTCTTTATACCCGCTGCATCAATCCACTTAACCAGCTTCGATTCTGATATTTCAACCACCGTTGACGGCACGATACCCTTCGCAATCTGCTGTATAAGAATGTCAGGGTTGACAATCGTAACCTCGGTATGTCTCTTGATAGAGGTAACTCCGGCCTCCGTCCGGGTGGTTGTCTGGACAGACGGGGCAACGATGGGGGCAACGGTAGCCTCGGCCTTCTCAAGCAGCTTCTCGGCCTTTTTCTCTTTCCCGGCCTCTGCCGCTATGCGCGACTTTTCTTCAAGCTCCTTACGTTTGCGTGCTGCTTCTTCATCGAGCTTACGCTGTGCCGCCTCTTTTATGGCATCCTGCTCCTCTACATAGGCATTACAGCCGAGTTCAGTTAAGCGGACAATTTCCTGTGGCATGGCCAGGGCTTCCTTTTCTTTGTCCAGTATAACTTTTTTTGCCTCATCCTGTTTCTGTTTGATGGGCTTGAAGTAATCCTGAATCCGCTTTATCTGAGCTTTTGCCTTTAGTCTCAAATCGCTGACGATCTGAAATTGCTCCTCTGTTTTGACAACATATTTGTTGTCCTGAAAGATTGCGATCCCAGTGGCTTCTTGGTTTAAAGCCAACCCTTCTTGTTTTAATTCTACTTCGTTTACTTCCTGTGTTTCCATACTATCCCTCCTTATAGTTTTTTATGTTCAAAATACTTTGTGCTACAGTCATATAAATCGTATTATTGTAAGCCTGTGGTTTGTAGCCTGTAGCTGTAAAATATATGGCGTAACATCCCTTGACCTTTATGCCGTTGTTCCTTGCAAGTATCTTATAAAACGCCAACTGAACACCCACCCAATCAGCCGGAGCGCCCGTCTTTATGTCATAGATGTTATGCAATATTCGATCTGGTGTTCCTGCATATCCATAGACATCGCTTGTCAGTAGATTTTCGATAGTGTCCCATATAACCTTGTCAACTGAAAACTCATCCCGGATAAACCTTTGGTACTGCTCAAGGTAAGGTATAAAGGCAGGGTCAACGCTGTTCACATCCAGAGTGTCCCTGTCAAAATATTCCGTTACCTTGTGGAAGTTATGACCAAACTCAAGAGCGTTCCCGTCCTCTCTGTAGGCAGGTATCAAGCCGTATTCTTTCAACAGGCTCGATACCCGCCGGTAGAACTTCCCGTCTACCGTGTAGCCTTCCGGGGATTCAATTATCACTGCCCGGCTCCTGTATAGGTTCTATGGACTGGATCATGAACTTGTCGTCATAGGTTATTTTTATCGGCTCACCTTTTGCTTTTGCCTGTTCAAGAATCTCAGCGAGTTTCGTATCGAATGTTTTCAGGCTCATATCCGTATCGGTTACGGCGGCATAAAGCGTCCATTTCTTGTTATTGGTAACTCCGTTTGTGTGCTTGACATCCATGATAATAGCATCAACGAATTTGTCTTGTCCTGCCTGATCGGGAGGGACTTTCTCCTGTGGGGGCTGTGTCGGGGGTTTGCCGGTATCGGGAGGCTTCTGCTCTACATCCGCTTGCATCATCTCATCATGTGTATACACGCCGGACAGCTCGGCGGGGAAAGCCTTGCGAAGCACAAGGGCTTCGGCACATTTCCCGATCATCAACTTCGGCATTTTTGTCCACATGCTTGTAAGTGTGCCGTCTTTTTTATGCTGGGCGTATTCCTCAAAAAATGCCGTTGCGCTCACCTCATGCCATACGCCGTCAACAAGTTTTTTTATGGTCGCCGTTGCACTTGTAGGCTTGCCGTTTACAATGTCCCATGTAATTTCCCCGGGCGCATATTTGTTTGTACGGTCTGCCACAAGTCGGAAGCCGTCAATGCCAGTCTGAGGTGTCATAACTTCCCTGTTCTGTGTGCTATCCCATCGCTTTACGCAGTAGATTTGACGTGCGAACGGGTCAAGCCCTGTGCGCTTTGCGATGTAAAGAAACAACTGTAATTCATCGTTCGTCGTTCCTTTTGCGACCGTGCGTTTGATAAGCTCGATCTGTTCCGGTGTCCATGCTACCTGTTGCAATGTTGTTTGCCCTTCCTGCCTTACCGCTACTTCTTTTCCCTTTTCCATATTACCTCCTTATATTCTTATAAATTTCTTCTTAAAGACCTCGTCTGAATAAACCTGCCATCGGCTATCATCTCGGAATTTCACTACCCAATCGCCCACATGAGCAGATGTCGAATAATCTAACTCAAGAAAGGCTTTTATTTCCCCCGTCTTCGCTTGCTCATCGTGTCTTACTATAGAACGGTGGACTCCCCTTGCCCCCTCTGGAAGCTCATTTGATTGAACCTTTAAAAGCTCCTCTGTTACCTGATACCCTTCACAGGGTAACACCATCACTAATTTTTCCATCTATTACCTCCTTAGTTTATTATTCCGGTATTAAAACCGCTTTCAATTTTATAACCTTATTAGGCGTGATCCTTAATCCCCATTGCTCATCTTCACCGAAATATTCTAATTGAATTTGACCTTCCGTAAGATATTTGCTTATAATCTTTGCCAATTCTTCATCATCATAGTTTTTTCTTTCATCGTTGCTTATTTCAGAGCAATGCCCGTCTTGATCAAATTCAAGATCGTTTGAATATTTAAGTTTTTTAATTTCACGATTAAGATCATCGTTCATCGGTATGCGAGCGTTTATGCTCGGAACTACTGTCAAGCTGGAATAGTAACCCATATATCCTCCTTTATCTTCCTATGCTTAAATTGTCCGCCCTCATCTGCCTTATAGCCTGACTATAACAGGACGGGCAGCAATGAGTGTATTCATAATAACCGCCATTTTTAGCACCATCAACTGGCACCCATGTAAAGAATTTAACCTGAGACGCCTCAACGGTTATTGCCTCTAAAGAGCGACCGCAGTCTGGGCACCTTCCGAGTACGGGTATGCCGAGGGTGAAGGTCATGGTTCTTGTCTCAATAAATAATGGACAGCATCTTCTTCATGTTCGCTCTCTAAAATTACTCTTGTTTTCTTTGCACCGTAAGGTCTATAGCAGACTGTCCATTTATCATGCCACCATACGAGCCATTTATCACCATTGCTGATCCTGATGTTCTCATTTTTAAGTGCTTCAATGATCTTCATTTCCCCTCCACGAACTTCTTTAGCTCCTCTACTTCCATCTGCCATACTATGCCCTTACTGCTATGTAGCCTCCATATTTTGCCATCAAATGACGGTACAAGTCCCTGTTCCCATAATTTCACGGCAGCCGCAAAGGGATAGCCTTTTGTTTTTATTTCATTGGTATACTTCCAGTCTTTTCTTTGTAGTTTAAAAAATGTTCCGTAATAGGCCCAAACGCTGTCCCAAACGCTGGCCCCAACGCTGGCCCGAACGCTGTTCCAAACGCTGTTCCCAACGCTGGCCCCAACGCTGTTCCAAACGCTGTTCCCAACGCTGGCCCCAACGCTGTCCCAAACGCTGGCCCAAACGCTGTCCCCAACGCTGGCCCGAACGCTGTTCCATTGTTTAACAAGCATAATCTGTTTATTTGTTATTTTTTGCGGTGCATCTATTTTAAACGGATGAACAATGTCTTTGATAATAAGAGCAGGAATTATCTTTTTAAAATTTAACCCCCTGCATTGTTCTTCGACATCTCTTCGGTCATCCGTTGTGTTCTGTTGATCCACTGTAAATGATTTCAGCAGTGGATTGTATTCATACTTATTGCTCTTATCCTCATTGAGTTTAAAATATATTGCCAATGACGCATGACTGTCGGGGTTGAGCGAGATTTTCTTGTCAAGGATTTGTTTCCGCAGTTTCCAGTCCGCATAATAAATCTTTCCTTTTCCATTTGAGATCACACTAAAAAAGTTACACATCTTATTTCTCCTTTATAAATTTTTGCAACTCCTCTATGAGC
>JAJYJX010000144.1 GCA_021789095.1 bacterium | reverse complement strand
CGCGCCACCGGCTTCACGGATCATGAGTGAACCGGCTGCAACATCCCATGGTTTTAACTTTATCTCCCAGAACCCGTCGAACCTTCCTGCAGCTACGTAGCACAGATCCAGCGCGGCAGAGCCGTCCCGCCTTACAGCCTGAGCCCTCCTTATAAACTTTATCCAGTTGTCAATGTTATTTTCACTCGAACTCCTGAGATCGTACGGGAAACCTGTCGAAAGCAGCGACTGTTCTATGGCCTTTACCTCAGAGACATGCAGTCTCTTCTCATTAAGAAATGCTCCCCTGCCTTTAACCGAATGGAATAATTCTTTTTTAACAGGGTCATAAACAACGCCTGCAACAATCTCCCCTTTGTATTCCACCGCTACCGACACCGAGAAAAAAGGGTATGAATGATAGAAGTTTGTGGTGCCGTCAATCGGATCGATGATCCACTTGTAATCGCTTTCTTTCGCAATACCGCCGAGTTCTTCCGCAAGGATGGAGTGTTCAGGGAACCTCCTGGTTATGATACTTACAATTCTCTCTTCGCATAAATTATCGACGTCGGTCACCAGGTCCACTATTCCCTTGTATGAGACTTTCTTGGATGTGTTAACCCTTCTGTTTATAATGGTCCCAGCACTCCTCGCTGCTCGCACAGCTATGTTCAGCAGTTCTGCGCTTGATATCATCTTTAGAATCCCTTTAATAGTGTATTTCATTAAAACACTTTTTTTCAAATCGCAATAGATAAATTAGATCAATAAGATCTGATGCCTGTTTTTTCAGCAGAATATGCAGAACATGCATTATAAACGGGTCTGCCGTGCATTTCATCACACTTACGAACAGTTTATTAACAATTTAGTTGAATATTTCTGACGCTTTATATTAGTATACCATGTTAGAAAGTCAGCCAAGGACTGAGGAAATCGCGAAGTTTTCCAATGGGGTAACCATTATGAATGACGAGAAAACATCCTTAATAAACGTTGACCTGGATGAACTCCAGGATGAAAAACACAAATCATGCATTGTTATTGAAGGAGACCAGATAGGAAAAGTTTTCCACTTTGCAAAAAAAATCAATAGCATAGGCAGGACAGAAGACGCCGATATCCGTCTTGACTCTACAACGGTATCGCGCAGGCATGCGGAGATAAGGCTGGACAGGGGAGATAAAATCTTAATAAAGGACCTGGGCAGCAGCAACGGTACCTATGTCAACGGAAAGAGGATAGCAGAAACAGAAATGCATGAAGGTGACATCTTTACCATCGGGACATACAAGCTCAAGGTAGCGTCGCTGTCAAAGCTGGACACGATATTTTTCCGACGCATAGTCGAAAGCGCAGAGAAGGATTCGCTGACCTGCATTTACAACAAAGGCTCAATTATAAAAATCCTTAACATTATGCTTGAACAGTCATTGCATAATAAAAAGCCGCTGTCCGTTGCCATGATCGACATCGATCATTTTAAAAGAGTCAACGATACGTACGGTCATGTTGCAGGAGATGCTGTGCTCAAGCATGTTGCCGGTCTGTTAACGGGGCACCTGCGATCTATTGACCGGTCCGGGAGGTTCGGTGGCGAAGAGTTCATCATTATCTTTGACAATACACCCATCAGCGATGCAAAGAAAATATGCGAACGTATAAGAAAAATTGTAACACATCATCCCGCTGCCTTCGAGGATCAAAACATAGGCGTGACAATAAGTATCGGCATTGCAAGCAATGAAGCAAGGCATGCGGACAATGCGGACTCATTGATAAAGCTTGCGGACGAAAGGCTCTATACCGCAAAGAAGAAAGGAAGGGACCAGATTGTATATTGACTCAAAAAATGTATTTTTGTGGTTAATTGATATGAAATACTACAAGCTTGATCTCCGTCATCTCTTCGATTGCAAAGCGGGGGCCTTCCCTTCCTATGCCCGACTCTTTCATACCGCCGTAAGGCATAAGGTCTACCCTGAAGTTGGGTATCTCGTTTATCAGTACGCCTCCGACCTCAAGCCCCCTTGCATACCTCCATGCCCGGTTTATATCCTTTGTATAAACGCCTGCCTGAAGGCCGTACCTCGTATCATTCACAAGCTTGAGTGCATGTTCGTCATCCCTGAACTTATTTACCACGATAACCGGACCAAATAGTTCATCTTTTATGACCCTGTCTGTTTCTTTTGCATTAGCTAGCACAACAGGCGTCATAACATTATTGTCGATCTCTCCGCCGCAGACCAGCGTTGCGCCGCTGGCAACCGCCTCATCTATCCATGACCTTACCCTTTTCACATCGTTCTTTGTTATAAGCGGTCCTACATCGGTTGATTCTTCAAGCGGATTTCCCGCTTTGAGTGAACGTGCCTGGTCTGCCAGAAGTTTTACAAACCTGTCAAACAGGTTTTCATGAACATAAACCCTTTGTATTGATATGCATACCTGGCCGGCCTGGGCATAACCGCCCAGTGCTACCCGTTTCACCATTGCCTCTGGTCCGGCATCCTCGCACACTACAACAGCAGAATTCGATCCCAGCTCCATAACGACCTTTTTCAGACCCGCATTCTTTGTTATCCACTCGCCAACATCCCTGCTGCCCGTAAACGTCACGACCCTTACATTTGGATGCGAGATAAGATGCAGTCCGATTTCCGACCCTGAGCCTGTAAGGACATTCACTGCCTCGGGTACTGCGCCTGCATCGACAAACGCCTCTCCGATCATCTCGCCTGTCAATGACGTGGACTCGGCCGGCTTCAGTATAAATGCATTACCTGCGGCATACGCAGGACCGATCTTATGGAGCGAAAGGTTCAACGGAAAATTGAAAGGCGATATAGCCGCTACAATGCCGACGGGCACACGCAGGTAAAACCCTGTCTTACCCGTGCCTGTCGGCGCAGCATCCATGGGGACTGTCGAACCGTACAGCCTCTTTGATTCCTCTGCAGACCACGTCACGGTTTCGACTGCGCGCGATACCTCTGACCTCGCCTCTTTTATGGTCTTGCCCATCTCGGATGTAATGGTCTTTGCGAACCGCTCGGACCTCTGTGCAAGTATGCCCGCGAGCCTGGTAAGCGTCCTGTACCTGTCGTATGCGCTGAGTTTCGAAAGCTTGATGAAACCTTCCTTCGCACTCTCAACGGCCTTCGGTACATCGGCCTGTGCTGCCCTTGAAACCTCTCCGACGACACTGTTGTCATAAGGACTTCTGACAACTACCCTGTCTTTCGAATCGATCTTTTTACCGGCTATAATCACGGGGACTACTGCTTCTTCCTTATCTCAAACCTCTTCTCAAGCCTTTTCATGATCTCCACAATGCCTCCGTATTCCAGTTCACCGTACGGCAGCATTGCAGGGCCTGAGAACCCCTGTCTCCTGATCTCTATTGCCTTTGCAGAAACGTTGTCCCTTACATGGTCCCAGAACGGGTGATCAAAGGCATCAACAGCCTCTGTTAGTTTACCGTTATGGACTGAAAATGCATGGCAGGAAACAATGGGCGGGCCGTCAAAGTATGATATCGGAGAATTGATCTTAACCGGCATAAGCGGGCCGTTATGGCTGCCCCTCATAAACCCTGCAACATAATGTCCTATGCTGAATGTCGAAAGTACCTCGCCTGTTGCAGCGAAATTGCCCTGAACCCTTACCAGCATTATTGGATCGTCCTTGCCCGTATACGTGCCTGCAATGTTGTGCAGCCTCGAGGTACTCACAGCAACGGCCTGTGTCTGATCATGCCTTGAATAGATAGCCTCTACAACGAATCGCTGGTTATCGCGCAGCAGGGCTGCAAGACTGTAGATCTCTTCCGGTGTTTCAAGCTCGATGACCCTATCAGCATCTATGTGCTCCACATCCATTACAATAAACTTGAACCCCTTGCTCAACTGAGGATTCAAAAGAAGACCCGAGCAGTACATCGGATCGGTAAATGCAAGGTACAGCGGCAGGCTGTATGCGCCTGGATCTGTTTTGTCAGCGGCAAAGAACAGGAACGGCTCGCTCTTCCTCTCTTCTATTTCCATCTCTGCCACAGCAGGGCCCAGTCCCTTCACGTTGCCGGAGAAAGCGGATTTAAGGAGATCCTGTCCCGCACCGTAAAGCCCCTGCTCCTTTGCAACCTCTGTACCTTCCTTGAATGCGTTCCATGCAAGCTGATGGACCTTATCATTGCCCGTGCCTTTTTCATGCGTCATCAATATGGCAATATCATCACCTGTTGATGATATATAGGAATCTATAAGCATGCCCCCGCCTTCCGTAGAAACATACTCCTTGACTCTTTCAATAACTCTCTTGCTCGGTCTTATGTGGCCTCCTATACTTCCTATATCTGCCTTGATAGCTGTTATTGTGACCTTCATTTTGTCTCCTTTATGCTTTTTTGATATTTTTTATTTCACTCATAGTATAATCCCTGATTTTACCTGCAGACGGTAAATCCACTGTCACTTTGCCGTTTATTATAACCGGCTTCATCAGTTCTTCAAGCGTTCCACCGCACTTCCTGCAGTTTTTTATATTTGCCGGATATACCGATACCGTACGCTCACCGCACCTTTCGCATTTCAGCAACGTTTTCCTGCCCGATTCCTTGCCGCGTTTTGCATAGGGTTTATGATCTATCTCGACGATATCCATGGCGAAATCAACAACAGGCGAATTAGATATATAAGTACCTACTCCAAAAAGATCAACCACTTCTTGAAGCTCTCTTACCTTGTCTTCATCCAGCCCGCCGCTTACCATGATCCTGACATTCCCATAACCACGCAGTTCCAGCTCCCATTTTGTTTCTTTTACGATCTGACCCATATTGCCCCTGCGGGAACCCGGGGTGTCAAACCTTATCCCGTACAGCTTGTCCTTCAATGCTGCTGCCACGTTTATTGCCTCGAATTTTTCATCATTGAATGTATCGATAAGCATCAGCCTTGGCACGTCTTTTTCTATTATTTCATCAAAATAAAGCGAAGCTTTGACCGTGTCACCCACAAGCAGGATGAACGCATGGGGAACAGTACCGACGGGCTTTAACCCTATCTTTTCTGCATCAATAACACCCGACACGCCGTCGCATCCTCCAACGTACGCACTGCGCTCGATCATGGGCGCTATTGCAGGATGCATGCGCCTTGCACCGAAGCTGAAAACAGGCTTGAAACCGGCAGCTATCTTTACCCTTGCGGCATTCGTCGCAATGCCGCTTGCCTGGCATATGAGTCCGAGGATCTCCGTTTCATAAAGGCCGAAATCCACGTAATTGCCTTCAACCTCCATAACAGGGTCATACGCGGCAAAAGCCGTGCCTTCAGGTATTGCCCTTACACTGACGGGTTTGTCCTTCAAAAGCTCTATGACTTCTTCAAGTCCGGAGAAGACGGCCCATTCCCATTTTGCAGGCAGGCCCTTTGTCCTGATCTCCATGGAGACATGCTTTGACAGGCCTTTTGCCTTCAGTATTTTTTCGCCCCTTTCAAAGTAAACATCGGTAACCCTGCCGGTTCTTATGTCATTTTCATTTGCTATATAAAACATAAAAGCTCCTTTACAGGCTCATAACCATGAAATAGCTATTATAATTTGTAGGGTCGATTGTCAATGCTGCTTC
>JAJYJX010000143.1 GCA_021789095.1 bacterium | reverse complement strand
ACATAGAGACTGCCGGATTTATAGCGTCATGCCTGTCTTACGGCAGGGTTGAGCTGTTCAAACCGGTGATCGATAAGATACTGTGCATTGCAGGTACCAGTCCATACGAATTTATGCTAAACTTTGATGTACGCAGGGACGCGCACCTGTTCGATGGCATAAAATACAGGATGAATACAACAAAGGACATCATGGCTTTTATGCATCTGCTGTCCGGAATGCTCAGGACACATGGTTCACTCGGAGGATTTTTCAGTCACGCTTTCAGCAAGAAGGATCCAAATACTGTCAATGTACTTTCAAAGTTTGTTAAGGCTTTTTATGCAGGGGACACATCGGGTGTATACGGTAAGCATGCTTATCCGTTCGGCCTGCTGCAAATGCTTCCATCACCGGACAGAGGAAGCACGTGCAAGCGGTCAAATATGTTTCTGAGATGGATGGTGAGGGCAGGGGACGGTGTTGATTTTGGGTTGTGGACATTCATATCTTCGGACAAGCTCATCATACCGCTCGATACGCATATAGCGAGAATAGCAAGGCACCTCGGGTTGACACAAAGAAAGACTACGGACATTAAAACAGCCATAGATATTACAGAACACCTGAAGAGGTTCGATCCGGTTGATCCGGTCAAATATGATTTTGCTTTATGCCACCTTGGCATCTCGGGCAAATGTCCTTCAAAACGCTCCGCACTCTCATGCCTTTCCTGCTCGTTGAAGGGCGTGTGCGTACAGTAAACCCCGTTAGAAAAAAAGCAGAGCTTTATGACACGCCATTATGATAGCAAATTAAGGAGCTATTCTGATAGTATTCATAGTCATAAAGAGCAGGTTTTCTAACGGGGTAAAAATGGAGCTGAAGGGGATCGAACCCTCGGCCTCTACAATGCCATTGTAGCGCTCTCCCAGCTGAGCTACAGCCCCATGTATGGCTTTGATACTGCCTTCTACGGGGGGGGGATTACTCCTCTTTTCCCGTTCCTGGAGATTGTTTTTCTGCCCGATGACTCAATTCCTCTCTCAGGTTTATCAAGCTGTGTTCCAGCTCTCTCAATCTTTCAATGGAAGGAGTAAAGACTTTAATGTCCTCAAGCCCGGATTTGGCTGTTGTGTAAAACTGGTGGCCGAGTTCATACACGGAAACGTTGTACTCCCTTGTTATCTCGTACAGTTTTAACTTCTTTTTGAAGAAATGCGCGTATTCGACAAGGTTCAACTTTACTCTTCCCATCAGTTTTTCCATCTTTGTATATATGCTTCTTTCTTCCATAGAATGCTGTTTAGCACGTGCCTGCTGAGAAGTCAAATTCCGCTGCATGATCAGGGTTTTTCGGATGTAGAAACCTCGGTTTGACCATGAGTTTGGTCTGATGTGCTCTGTGCGGGCTTAGCCGGTATGGCAGGGCCCTTCAGATCGTTCTCAAGTTTTTTAATCCTGTTTTTGTAAGATATCTTCTGGATAAAACCGGGTATAAAAGCAGCTGCGTAACCCAATGCAAATGCTATAATAATGATGAGCCATACGGGCAGTGGAGATGTACGCCATCCTATAAAGTAAAGGCCGAACCTGAATGAGAATACTGTTTTTAAAGCGTCATAATTCTCAAACAGCACTAAAATACACACCGCAAGGATTATTATTATTATTATTTGCTTAATAAGCTTCATGTAGGTTTTCTTTTATCTTATCGTATGTATCGGACAGTGATTCGGGCAATACCTTTGTATCGCTTATAACGGGCATAAAGCTTGTATCACCGTCCCACCTCGGCACTATATGTACATGTATATGTTCTTCGTATCCTGCGCCTGCAACCTTGCCCTGATTTATCCCGATATTAAAACCTTGTGGAGAGAATGCATCCTTCAGTGCGTTAATGCACGTTTTCATAAGCAGCGTAATATCTTCCAGTTCTTCCTTTGATAACTCATGGAAGCCTGCCACGTGCCTGTAAGGAGCAATCATTATGTGACCGGTATTGTAAGGGTAGCGGTTCATGATTACAAACGATAATTTTCCTCTGTACAGTAGCAGGTTTTCTTTATCCTTTTCAGACTGGTCCACGGGATAAAAGCAGAATATGCAGACCTTATTTTTACCCAGGGCCGTATCTTCAAGGATGTATTTAAGGCGCCAGGGTGCCCACAGTTTATCCATTTTTGTTTATGAGTTCTTTCAGTTCTTTGCCCGCTTTAAAAAAGGGGATACGTTTCGATTCTATTGTTAAGCGCTTTCCGGTTTTTGGATTGCGGGCTTCTCTTCCCCTTCTTGTTTTAACAAACAAGCTGCCAAAGCCGCGTATTTCTATGCGATCGTTGTTATTCAATGCATCTATCATTTTTTCAATTATTCCGTTGACTATCTTCTCGACATCATTCTTTGCTATGTGGGGGAATTTCTCAGCAAGTCTTTCTATCAGCTCGCTTTTTTTCATAAAGAGACCTCCTTCTATCTTGGCATAGAGAGCATATAGCTCAGTCTGAATGCATTACTTTCGGATAACTTTTCTTCTATTACATTTGTAATACTGTCTGTTAACAGACTGTAGAAATCCTTTCTTGGCTGTGTGGGGTAAACAAGCCTGGGCTCTCCCTTTATGCCGCTTAATTTTGCCGCCAGTTCTTCTGCTGTATGCAGGCCGCCCAGTTTGTCTATCAAGCCGAGCTTAATGGCCTGATCGCCGGCAAAGATCCTGCCGTCTGCTATTTTGTCCAGTTTGTTCATCGGTATATGCCTGTTTTCCGAAACAACGGTTTTAAACTGCTCCAAAACATCATTTATAACAGACTGAAGGTATTCTTTTTCCTCGGGTTTCATTCCTCTGAACGGAGAACCGGTATCTTTGAATTTACCGCTCTTAACGACTTCACTTTTGATTTTAGCCCATTTCAAGAGATTCCCCACATCAAAAAATTCCATTATGACACCTATGCTGCCTGTAATTGTACCAGGCTCGGCAACTATCCTGTCTGCACCGCAGGCTATGTAATAGCCTCCTGAGGCTGCTACCGTACCCATGGAAACAACTACTTTCTTCTTCTTTTTTATCCTTAGAATGGTATCGTATATCTCCTGTGCCGCAGCAACGCCGCCGCCCGGAGAATCAATGCGTACTATGATTGCCCTTATGCTGTTATCTTTGTAGAATTCATTCAGATCCCTTATGATGGGTTTTGTGTCGCTTATTATGCCCCTTATTTCTACAACCCCTATCCTGTTCGATGATTGAAAGATTGAATCCGGTGAGAGTGTGGAGACGCGAGCGCCCGTCCTAAAAAATAAAGACGCAAGGAAGGACAAGACCACTACAACAATGAGAGCCACTGCAAGAATGTTTGCTGTTTTTTTTTCCATACGAATATTCTTTTATTTTCCGTTGCCTTTTAGTTTAAGCAGTTCCCCTATATTCGACACGCTCTCTTCATTGGTTTTCAGGTATTCCTTTATCACCATTTTTTCCTTCTGCTTGTGCAGGATCTTCAGTCCGAGTGAAAGTTTCCTGTTTATTTCGTCTACATTAAGGATTGCGCATTCTATCATACTGCCGATATTGTAAGCCTCGGCGGCAGTTTCAGTATCTTTATTATTTTCTATCTCCGAGATATGGATGAGTCCTTCTACACCGTCCTCTACCTCTACAAAAACTCCGAAATCTACCTTGCCTGTTATTGTTCCCTTTACAACATCGCCTTTCTTATAGCGTTTTGAAAGATTGCGCCATGGATCGGGTCCTAACTGTTTTATGCCGAGTGACAATTTCTGGTTGTTCTTATCAACGCTCAGAACAATTGCATCAAGTGTCTCGCCCTTTTTGTAACCGGACAGTGGATTCTTGATTTTTTTGCTCCATGCGACGTCATCGACGTGCACCAGCCCTTCAACACCTTTCTCGACTTCTACGAACAAGCCGAAATCGGTAATGCTGGTTATAGTACCGTTTATTTTGGTACCTGTAGTGTACCTTTCTACAATCTCTTCCCATGGATTCTTCAGAAGCTGCTTATACCCGAGAGCTATCTTTTTTGATTCCGGATCAACGTTTAATACGATTGCATCTACCACGCTGTTGACAGACAAGTATTTACTTGGATGCTTCAGCCTTCTTTCCCATGAGAGGTCGGTTTTATGTATAAGACCGTCAACACCCGGTTTTAATTCAACGAACACACCAAAATCGGTTATATTGACAACTTTACCTCTTACCTTGCTGCCCTCCTTAAACTCATCCTGCACCTTCATCCACGGGTTTTCTTCCAGTTGTTTCAGTCCGAGGGATAATTTTCCTGATTCAGGTTCATATCTAAGGACTTTCAACCTCAACTTCATACCCGTTTTCATTATCTCTGACGGATGTTTTATCCTTCCCCAGGTCATGTCGGATATGTGTAATAGCCCGTCTATTCCCTCAACACCTACGAATGCTCCGTAATCGGTTATGGTCCTCACAACCCCGTCTACAGTATTGCCATCCTTTATTATTTCACTACGTCTTTTTTCCTGCATTTCTTTTTCTCTTTCAAGGAGTTGCTTCCTTGAAAGGATTATATTTTCGCTTTTCTCTTCGTAGTTAATGATGAGAGCCTTGATGTGTTTGCCTATGTAGCTGTCAAGTGATTTTACGGGCTTTGTATCTATCTGCGACCACGGCATAAATGCCGGAACGCCTATGTCGACCATTAATCCGCCTTTTGTTTTGGATGTTACCTCTCCGTGTATTGGCGTTGAATTTGCCATAGCCCTTGCTACATGCTCCAGCGCCCTTATCCTCTCTACCTTCTGTCTGGATAACTGTACAACGCTGTTTTTAGTATCTGCATTCTGGATAAGCACTTCTATGTCATCGCCGACCTTAAACTTGATATTGCCTTTTGAATCCACTATCTCGCTTGCAGGTACAAAACCGTCTGCCTTGTAACCGATGTCTACAGTAGCACCGTCGTTTTTTACTTCTATTATCTTGCCTTTTACTATATCTCCAATCTTGAAAGTCTTTACACTTTCCCGCATTAACTCCCTGAATTCTGCGGTATTTTCATTTTCATGCCCAGCTGCCATCTATATTTGTCCTCCTGATTTCTCTATTATTAATATAACTTAACCCTATAGTTATTATTTACAAGTAATTGCAGCCTCAATATTTATATTAAACCTTTACTTATTTCTTTCAACCTTTTTAAAACATCCTTTATAAGCCATATAGGTGTTGAGGCTCCTGCCGTAATACCAACCTTTTTTGCACCTTTCAACATTTCTTGTTCTATTTGGTCCTGATGTTCTATATGGTATGTTTTAGGATTGATCGCTTTACATATATTTGCAAGCTTATTTGTATTTGAACTGTTAAATCCGCCTATGACAAACATTGTATCGACCATTTTTGCGAGCATTGCTGATTCTTCCTGCCTTATCTTGGTAGCATCACATATAGTATTGTAAATGGCAAGTTCATACACGTTGTCTACAAGGACCGATATAACCTTTTTAAAATTCTCCATTGACTGGGTGGTCTGGGCGAGTACAGCAAGCTTTTTAATGTTCCATAAAGAAGGCAGTTCTTCCGGGCTTTTTACCACGGTAACCTGGCGCGGCAGTGCATAGCTCAGAAGACTTTTC
>JAJYJX010000142.1 GCA_021789095.1 bacterium | reverse complement strand
GTGTACGGGCATGCAGTATATCGTGCGGTGTATTCTTTAATATTCTTGTAAGCTGCTCGTGCGGGGTAAGTGTTTCAAGTCTTTTCAGTCCCTTCTTAAGGACTATATTGGCATGATTAAGGTCGTGTATATCTGTTGCTATTGCATCAATTATGTCCGTTTCCAGAAGGCGGTTAGCCGTTTTCATGACATCAATACCATAAACGCCTATGATGCTGCCGATGTTCATCTGCAGGAGGAACCCCGCCTCCTTCAGCAGGGATGCCTTATCAGGACTCTGAACGATATCCATGTATCTTTCAACATGGGCTATAATACACTTCAGTCCCGTCCTGCGAAGGGCTGTAATGTGGTGCGAGATCTCGCCGATAAAGGGTATCTCTACAAGAAAGACATCAGAGTTGCCGAGCGGGATGAAATAACTTTCAGGATTTTTTATGTTGAGAGATACATCAAAATAGTTTTCAGCACCGGTGTGGATTTTATAGGCTACCCCTTCGGACTCAAGTGCCCTGGAGATCTGCATTGCTCTGTCCTCAATGCGCTGAATCAGATCATCCCTGTCATTGCGTGGTATGTTATGCGGGGTGGCATAGGATGCTGAGAAGCCCATATCCACAAGGACTTTGACTATCTTCACGGATTCTTCAATTGTACCTGCGCCGTCATCTATGCTGTAAAGTATATGTGAATGTATGTCTATGTATCCTTTGCTGTTCATGGGAATCCTCTTTAACTCCCCTTTTCAATTCCGTTAACCGGCCGCGGAGTTTCTAACGGGGGTTTACTTAATATAAACGTTGTTATTGTATTATCCAGTCAGGAACTTGTAAAACTTACTCAATGAGTCGCGCAGTTTCTCCCAATTGCTCTTTTCCTTCTTCTGGTGGTAATACTTATCGTAGCGGTAATAATAGTAATAATGGCCGTATCTGCCTACGGTCATGCTTATCTTGTTCAGGATTACGCCGTACACATTTGTCTTGGTATTTGCGAGCAGAGAATGCGCCCTGTTGACTGCCTCTATTGTCGTATTACCAAGTTCTACAACTATAAAAGCACCGTCGACCTTTGAGCCAAGTATGGCAGGGTCTGTTACCGGAAGTATGGGTGCTGTATCAAATATGACATAATTATAATGTTTCTTCAGTTCCTTTATAAGCACATCGACCTTCTGCTTATTCAATAGTTCTGAAGGATTGGGAGGTATGATCCCTACTGTTATGACATCCAGATTATTTGTACCGGTATGTTTTATTACATCCGTTAGTGGTATATCGGATGCAAGATAATTCGTGATTCCAGGCTCTTGTTCAAGGTTAAACAGGGTATGTATCACAGGCTTTCTGAAGTCAGCATCTATCAGTATGGTAGGCATATCAGCGTAAGCAAGTGTTATGGCGATATTGGCCGCTGTTGTGGACTTCCCTTCCCCTGGTCCTGAAGAGGTTATCATGAAACACTTGTTTTTGTTCTCCAGATCCGCAAACTGTATATTCGTCCTTAATGACCTGTAAGCCTCTGAAACAGTGGATTTGAGATCCTCGGTAGTTATAAGCTCTCGTTTTTTTACCACGTTGCCATTCCCGTGATTTATCTGCGGGATAACACCGAATATCGGCAGTGTAAGCCTTCTGCGTGCATCATCTACGGTTTTCAGCGATGTATCCGTGTATTCCGTGTAGAAGGCAAACACCAGGGACAGTATGAAGCCAAGCAGGAAGCTGACCAGTGCATTCTTTCCCTTTTTTGGCTCTATTGCTTCTGTAGAAGGAATAGCCCTGTCTATCACTCTGATATTCGCAACTGTTGCTGCTTTTGATATCCTTGCCTCCTCATGCTTTTTAAGCAGGAAATCATACAACTGCTCATTTACCTTGAGGTCCCTTTCAAGATGTGCATAATGCCTTACAGTCTCGGGTAAGTCAGAAAGACTCTTGTAATATGCTTCCTCGGACAGAGTGATGTTTTTCTGCTGGATTTTGAGCTGGTTTAATATGCTCCCTATCATTTCTCTTATCTTCTGCTTGGACCCCTGTATCTGGGCATCTAACTGGACAACACCTGGATACTTTTCCGTGTACTCTTCGAGCATTGCCTTTTTCTGTATCTCGAGTTTGGTAAGTTCCTGGACCATTGAGCCAAGCACCGGATCGGAACCTCCTATAAGATAGTCTCCGATATTCGCTTTGGGGCTGGAGAGCATGTCTTTTAATGAATTTGCGTCCTTTATTTTCAGGGCCATCTCAAGTTTATCCTTCTCAAGGTCCGAGATCCTTTTTATGGCTTCCTCTGTCTCTGTCTTGAGTGATATAATGCCGTGTTCTTTTTTGAACTGGTCCATTACCTTTTCTGAGTTGGCAAGGTTATTGTTTGTGATCGTGAGCTGGTCGGATATGAAATCCAGTGCCTGGGATGCTTCCTGGCTCATCCTTTGCACACTGAGATCGATATATGCATCTATAAGTTCATTTGCTATAAGACTTGCAAGGTAAGGGTTCGCATTCTTACAGCTGACCTTCAGGATGTTTGTCATCTCGCCCATCTCTTCTATGCTTGTGTTATTGCGGACTTCGTCCACAGCATCCTCAAAACTGCCTTTCTTAACCGTTACCGTGTCACCCCTTGATATGAAGCTTGCCTTCCTCAGATAGAAACCCAAAAGAGATGATGTGAATGGTATGCCCACTGTACCATTGCCTATGTTTTTATCATCAACGTAAACATCGTACGCATTACTGTCTGTAAACCTTAAAGTGAAGCTGTCAATGCTTTTTCTGTCAGCAGGCTTTATCCTGTATATGTATACGTCGGACGCCGCGGGTTTGGATGTTACATGGTAATCGAGTCCCAGCTTCTGTACGGCAAGCACAGCCACGGATCTGCTCCGTGCTATCAGCTTTTCAGAGGATGTCCTGTTCCACCACTGCATCACTATGATATCGCTTAAAAGATTATTCCTTGACAGGGGCTCTTCTATGTATATCGTTGCTGATGACTGGTAAACAGGCGTTTTCAGAAAGGTATATATCATTCCGCTTATAAAGAATACGGCAGTTACGAGCGCGATGAGCTTCCATTTTCTCCTCAGCAGAAGTATGTATTCGACCAGTTCAGGAGATGTTGTTACAGATACGTTTTCAGGCATTATGGTTGCCTCAGCAGTTGTCTCAGAAGGAGATAATTTGTAGCTATCGACAATGGCTTTGCAAGCAGGACATCCATTGTAGGCTGGATCTGATCTATTATATCGTTCCAAGAGGCCAATGCGCTCTGAGGCACGAACACGATGTCACCCGCGTAAAGTACCAGTCCCTCAGACGATGAAGGTTTCTCTCCGTGCAGCATATCGTCAACATTGACCGTGTAGATCGATGGATGTATCAGGCCGCCCCTTATTACTTTTACATCATTTTTACGCGCACCCAGTTTAAAACCACCCGCAAGTACTATAGCCTTTACAATCGAAATCGGAGCCCCTGACATGGGTATTACAACAGGCTTGTCAACGCGGCCCAGGACTATGACATTTTGTTCTTCGGCACTTGGCACATATACGACATCTTTATTCTCAAGCACCGGATCGTTGTCCTGATTGCCGGTTTGTATGTAATCAGCAACGTCGACAATCGTGGAATGTCCGTTTCTCAGGAGGTATATGCTTGAGAGGTTTGACTGCAGCGATTGTCCTCCTGCAAGTGCAATAGCTGTTACAAGATCGGTCCCGCCTCTTACAGGGTATATGCCGGGCCTTGCAACACTTCCAAGCAAAAGTACAAGGCGGCTTGCATACTCTTTTACTTCAATATCCAGCATGGGATGTCTTATGTATGCACCGTAGGCATCTGTAAGTTTATCTTTAAGCTGCTCGAGTGTCAGTCCCTTTGCATATATTCCCCCGACAAGGGGCAGATAGAGCTTGCCGTCTTTCTCGATGCGTGCCACACCGCTCATGTCAGGATGTCCCCATGAAGTTATGCTTATTGAATCACCTACACCCAGACCGTCTTCAACCCGATCCTTATTGTTTTCGTTGATTATACGGCTCAGGGCAGGGTTCTTCTTGTCATCGATGGGTATTGCCTGCTGTGTGGTCGTCTGCTGCGAGGAGGCCAATAACGGTGTTGTTGAAGAAGATTGGCCCGCCGGTACTGCCTGCGCTGTTTTTTGTGGTGTCTGTATGCTTTCCCTGTTTGCGGCAGCGCACGAGAGTATCAAAAAAACCGGTATAAGCAATATAGCTTTATAATTCATAAGCCTATATCCCTCCTGTACTGAGAGCCTTCAAATACGATTTTGCCGACCGATCTATAAGCTTTTTGCCTTGCTGCTTTTATGTTGTCACCAATTGCTGTTATGCCCAATACTCTTCCTCCTGCCGTTTTTATGATGCCTTTCTCATTCTTTGTGCCTGCATGGAATATAAATACATCTTTTCCGGATGCATCTCTGAGTCCTTCTATTGTATCACCTGTTTGCGGATGCACGGGATAGCCCCTGGAAGCCATGACAACGCATACGGCAGATTCCTGTCTTAATTTTATTGAATCCGAAAAGGGCTTGCCCTTTGCGCTGTCTGTAAGTACACCGACAAGGTCACTTTCTATGCGTGGCAAAATTGCCTGTGTTTCAGGGTCCCCGAATCGTACGTTGAATTCCAGCACCGAGGGCTCATTGTTCGAAATCATCAGTCCTATGTATATCACACCCCTGTACATTATGCCTTCTTTATTAAGGGCATTCATCAGAGGAGATATAATCCTGTCTGCGATCTTTTTCTCCAGCTCCGGGGTTAATTTGTCAGACGGGGATAGAGAACCCATACCGCCGGTGTTCGGTCCGTCGTTGTTGTCCATAAGCCTTTTGTAGTCCCTCGCGCTTGCGACATTTATACAACTGCTGCCGTTTGACAGAACAAAGTAGCTTGATTCAACGCCGCTTATACAGTCTTCGACAAGCATTGTTTTACCCGCGTCCCCGAATACACGATTTTCCATGATATCTTTTATTGTACTTATTGCCTGCGACAGTTCATGAACAATTATGACCCCTTTACCCGAGGCCAGGCCGTCTGCTTTTATGACAGCCGGGTATGAAATGGTCCCGGCGTAATCAATTGCTTCTTCAGGACTCGTGAAAACCTCAAATGCAGGCGTAGGTATGCCGTATTTTTTCATCAGTTTTTTTGCAAAAGATTTGGACGATTCAAGCATTGCAGCCTGTTTCGAGGGTCCAAATATTGTCAGTCCTTTTTCATGAAAAGCGTCCACAATACCTTCATTGAGCGGCAGTTCAGGACCTACTATGGTAAGATATATCTTTTTCTCTTCTGCAAACCGGAGCAAACCGTCAATATCGTCGATCTTTATAGGTACACACTGGGCAAGTTCTTCTATACCGGCGTTGCCCGGGGCACAGTATATATTTTTAATACCGTCCTGCTTGATTTTATGTACTATGGCGTGTTCTCTTCCGCCCGATCCTATAACAAGAATGTTCATTATTATCCCTGAGAGTAAATTTTCAATGTTTGAAATGTCTTATACCGGTAAACAACATTGCAATGCCGGCTTCATCTGCAGCCTTTATAACCTCTTCGTCCCTTATGGATCCGCCCGGCTGCACAACCGCTGTAATGCCG
>JAJYJX010000007.1 GCA_021789095.1 bacterium | reverse complement strand
TGTCCTTCATCCTTACAAGATGGTAAAGGACCACAGGACAGAATACCAATCAGGGGACCCTTTTGGTGTGCTTGACGGGAAACTGGATGATTTTATAGAAGCATACCTATTAATACAAGTGGAGCCTAAATGAAGGAAGATAACGAGGTTTTTCAGACCAGGTACAGAAAATTAAAACAGTTAAAAGAACTGGGGTTCCCGCTGTATCCGAATGATCTGAAACCTTCACATACAACGGCCATGGTAACATCTCTGTACAATGAAAAGACGAATGATGCGCTCGAGGGTGTAACCGACAGGCTTTCCATTGCAGGAAGGGTTATGATCGTCAGGAGCTTCGGTAAATCCGCATTCATTGTAGTCCAGGACAGGGGCGGCAGGCTCCAGGCATACATCCAGAAGGGGAAGATCGATGACAGGGAGTTTTCAGCGTTTGAACTCCTGGATGTAGGGGACATCGTATGGGTCGAAGGAACACCCTTTAAAACGAAAACCAATGAACTGACGCTCAGGGCATACAGATTCAGGATACTGAACAAGACGTTGTCTGATCTGCCCGAGAAATGGCATGGATTGAAGGATATCGAGATAAGGTACAGGAAGCGGTATATAGATCTCATTGTTAACGAACAGGTAAAACAGACATTCATCGCCAGGGCAGGGATAATAGACGCAGTAAGGATGTTTTTAAAGTCACGTGAATTCATAGAGGTTGAAACACCCATGATGCAGCCGATAGCCGGCGGCGCGGCTGCAAAGCCTTTTAAAACGCATCACAATGCACTGAACATGCCCCTTTATCTGAGGATTGCCCCGGAGCTTTACCTGAAGAGGCTTGTCGTGGGCGGCATGGAGCGTGTTTTCGAAATAAACCGCAACTTCCGCAACGAAGGTGTATCTACAAAGCACAATCCGGAATTTACGATGCTTGAGTTCTACCATGCTTATGCGGATTATAATGATCTTATGAAGTTGACAGAAGACATGATCGACTTTATAATAAAGCAGCTTGGTACAGGCAGTACCATACATTTCAACGGTAGAGAGATAGCGCTTGCACCACCGTTCAAAAGGATGTCATTTCATGAAGCCCTGTCAGTAAACACGGGCATACCCGAAGAAAAACTGAACGGCAGGGAAGCTCTTTTACTGTATGCAGATCAACACGGCCTGAAGGTTGACAGGATTGCGGGTGCGGCCGATATCCAGATCGAACTCTTTGACAGGGTCGTTGAAGAAAAACTTGTGCAGCCCACCTTTATAACAGGTTTCCCTGTTGAGGTTTCTCCTCTTGCGCGCAGGAATGACGCACAACCGGACAAAGTTGACCGCTTTGAACTTTACATTGCAAACATTGAGATAGCCAATGCTTTCTCGGAGTTAAACGATCCGGTTGATCAGGAAGAAAGGTTCAGACAGCAGATAAAAACTGCGGATGAAGGTCTTAAAGAGCTGGACGAGGACTATATCAACGCACTTGATATCGGCCTGCCTCCTGCTGCAGGTGAGGGCATCGGCATAGACAGGCTTGTAATGCTTTTAACAGGTTCTCCTTCAATAAGGGATGTAATATTATTCCCGCTGCTGAAAAAGCAGGAGTAGACATGGGATACGAGCTGGGCGTCAGCCTGAGATACATTCGATCCAAAAAAAGACAGAAGTTCATATCAATCATAACACTGCTGTCCATCATCGGTATAATGGTAGGCGTAATGGCTTTGATCATTGTACTGTCTGTCATGACAGGGTTTGAAGATGATCTCAGGGGTAAAATTCTCGGAACAAATGCCCATATAGTTATACTGAAATTCTCGGGTGGCATTGACAACTACAACAGCATAGTTGGTTTTTTAAAAAATACTATAAAAAGTGATATAAATAAACAGTATACAGATCAAAAGAATAAAAAATCTAGTAATATCCTGCATGCATTCACCGAAGAGATTTCGCATGATGAGAAGATCAGTCTTGCAGGGCAGATTCAAGGTGTCACGCCTTTTATCTACAGCCAGGCAATGCTTTCTTCGCACGACAATGTTACCGGTGTTGTTTTAAGGGGAGTTGATCCTACAACAGTGACACAGGTCACCGATCTATCCAAGACGCTTATAAATGGCAGCATTGCGCAGCTTGCAGAGACATACAAAGACCCTGAAAGCAATGCAAAGATAGGAGGCATAATTATAGGCAAGGAGCTTGCCCGAAGTCTTGGCGTTGTGTACGGCGATACCGTGAATATTATATCTCCGCTTGGCGTTATGACGCCGATCGGCATGATACCGAGAATGAAAAAATTTAAAGTGGTCGGTATATTTTCAACGGGTATGTATGAGTACGATTCAGGGCTTGCATACCTTTCCCTTGCTCATGCGCAGAGTTTTCTTAACATGGGAAACAGGGTTACAGGACTGGAGGTAAAAATAAAGGATATATTCAAGGCGAACCAGGTCGCGAGACTCATTCAAAACCAGCTCGGGTTCCCTTATTACGCAAGGAGCTGGGAAGAAACAAACAGAAACCTTTTTACAGCATTGAAACTCGAGAAAACCGTTATGTTCATAATTTTGATACTGATTATAATGGTTGGAGCGCTTGGCATAGTGAGCAGTCTTATCATGGTTGTTGTTGAGAAGACAAAAGATATTGCAATACTGAAGGCACTTGGCGCTACGAGCAGGAGTATCATGAAGATCTTTGTTTATCAGGGGTTATTCATCGGCTTTATCGGGACACTCCTCGGTATGTTGTTTGGTTATGCCCTGTGTGTTCTGCTCAAGCAGTACCATTTTATCAGTCTTCCAAAGGACGTTTATTACATAGATACACTTCCTGTTACCATGAGGCCGGGAATATTCGTGATCGTGGCTGTGTCTGCAATCATCGTAAGCTTCCTCGCAACCATTTATCCGTCTTACAAGGCGTCAAAGCTGCCCCCTGCAGAAACGCTGAGATACGAGTAATTTTTTAACCAAAAAACCACAGATCAAAACTACAAATTGCTTGATTATTTTTATAACTCTGTTATTTTTTTGTGTGCGCATGGAGGGATGGCCGAGTGGTTTAAGGCGACGGTCTTGAAAACCGTTATCCGCGCAAGTGGATCGTGGGTTCGAATCCTACTCCCTCCGTTGTTGTTCAAATAGTTAATCAACATAGAGCTTCCCACGATCCCTCATTGACTGGGGGGTGTCGGGGATGTGTGAAGAAGTAAAGATGCAAGCGAAGATATACACATAGGCTGCACAGCTAATTTCGAGGGCTTACACCGGAAATAAAAATCATACAATCGGGTGATCGGATGTGTAAACAGGTAAAAATGCTTTTACGATCTTCGGATCAAACTGTGTTCCGGAACATCTTCTTAATTCCTGTAAGATTTCTTCCCTTGATTTAGCCTTCCTGTAAGGCCTGTCTGAAGCCATTGCATCAACTGAATCTGCAACTGTCAGGACCCTTGCAAGCAATCGTATTGGCTAACCCCTTAAACCCTCGGGATAACCTGTGCCATTAAAAGCTTCATGATGGTATTTAACAGCGGGAACGATGTCCTTGAGTTGCTTTATGGGAGACAGTATTTCTGCCCCCTTGGCAGCGTGGCCTCTAATCAATTCTATCTCTTTGTCAGTGAATTTAGCAGTTTTATCCAATATACTATAAGTACCAATTTTGCCTATGTCGTGCAGAATACCCGCAATCTTGAGGTTCTTCAACATTTTCTCGTCCAGACCCAATTCTTCCCCTATCATAACGGCATATTTTGTTACCCTTTCGGAATGCCCCGCTATCCACGCTGACTTTGCTTCAATGGCAGTAGATAGTGATTTGATCGTCCCGATAAAAAGATCCTCAAGATCGGTCAGCAGTCTTGCATTGGACAGCGCCACTGATATCTGGTCTGCAAAATTTTCCAGGACAAGAAGGTTTTCTCGCATAAATGCGGACGACCTTTTGGATCCGAGACTCAGCACACCTATGATCTCCTCTTTAACCTTCATTGGAATTCTTATCAATGATATAACCCCTTCGTGCAATAGATTTTTTTCAAAAGGCAGGAGCCCTTTCATATCCGATAATTTTGCAATGTACTGTGGCCTTCCTGTCCTGATGATGTCCGTAGCACTTGTATCGCGGAATTTTATGAACGAATCTTTTTGTAAAGATTCTGCCCCGAAACCAGCTTCATATAAAAACCCTTCTCTATCCACATCAACAATGGCAACACCCGCGGCATCGCACGGTACTATCTTTCCTGCCATTCTTGTCATAGAGTCAAGTATACCCTGAGACTGAACCGTTGAAAGTATGCTTTTACCGATCTCATGCATCATGCTGATAGTTTCGATCTTGTTCGAGAATTCCATTGTCTTTTCCACCGACTCCCTGTAAAGCCTTGCCTGATCAAGTGCTGTGGAAACCTGGTTGGATATACCCACCATCATTTTTCTGTATCTATCCGTGAACCTGCCTGCATCCTGTGTTGCATACATACCCACTATGAGTCCAAGGTACTCATCTGTATTCGTCAATGGTACGATGACCGCAGCCTTTATATCGCTGCTAAAGTTAAACAAAGGCCATTTGCCTGAATCCGTATCTTCAATCTTTATGATCGGCATAGAAATATCGTTTGAACTGTACGGCATATTTAATGAGACCAGCACAGGCTTCTTAAGATCAAGGTACTTTTTTATAATCTCCGCACTGAGCGGTTCGGTGTTAAAAATGGGTACAATCTTATTGGGGAGGCCGATCTGGCTGCTTGGCATGAATGCCCCGGATTCTTTGTTCCGGAGGTAAGACAGCGATATATCACAGCCCATAATCCTGCGACTTGACTTTACAACCTTTTCCATTAACTTGTCTACATCCGTTATATGGGCGGCTGCCTCGGAAAGCATCAGGAGGTTCGTTGTTATTTCCATCTCTTCCTTGAGGTTGGATTCTGTTTGCTTATGCTCTGTTACATCTCTTCCAATCCCAACGATTCCGTTAATACTTGTATTGTTAAGCTGGTTTGAGCCCCTTATCTCGAAGTTCCTGTATACGCCGTCTGCATGAAGGTACCTTATCTCGATCGCATAAGGGTGATCCGGATAGGCCAATATATCGCTCACAGCCTTAAGGGTCATTTCAATATCATCCGGATGCAGCAGATCAAGTGCGCTCTTTCCGATCCTGTCCCCAGGGACATAACCAAGCAGCCGCTCTATAGACGGCGATACATACTTTAATATACCATGCTCGTCCATTACAGATATTATATCAGAGCTGTTCTGTACCATGGCACGAAAACGATCCTCGCTTGTCTTAAGTGCCTCCTCGGTCTTTTTCCTCTCGGTAATCTCTGTACGTAGTTTCCCCTCGGCCTGTTTCATCTTTGTTATATCTCTTGAATTGACCACGACACCTTTAACCTCGGGCATGTCATGGAGGTTCCTTATCTGTGCTTCAAGAACGTGCCATGAACCGTCTTTGAAACGGTAGCGGAACTCACTGACCGTTGTCTTGCCGGGTATCTTTATACCGTTTGTAAAGTCTTCTATAACTCTCTGCCTGTCGTCAGGGTGTATAAATTTTAATGCGGTTTTACCGATCAAATCTTCTGGTCTGTAACCGCTTGTGTCCCCGAACCCGGAGTTCCGGTACCGTATTGTGCCATCGTAATCGAAAACGGTTACGCTGTCCTGAAGACTCTCTATAATTGAACGGAAATAGACTTCGCTTTTTTCAAGCTCTTTTTCGGCTTTCTCTTTTGCAGCCCTGATCCGTATGGTTTCGATCCTGAACGCAAGGTCGTTTGCAAGCTCATGAAACAGTTCGCGCACATCACTGTTAAATGCATCAGGTTCACCTGCATAGATACTAAGAGCCCCAAAAGTTACGTTATTAACGATAAGCGGCAGGGCAATAGATGAGGCATATCTCCTTTTTAATACTTCGCTGCACCATGGGTCGAAAGAGGGATCGGTAAGGGTATTTTTTACTATGCACGGCGTGCCAGTCCTTATGGCTATGCCTGCAGGACTCTGGCCATACTCATCATTGCCCCACGTGATGTTTGCCTTTTCCAGATAGCCTTCCTCGTACCCGGCATACGCCACCGGCTTCACAGTTTTTTTATCATCACGTTCTGCGAAGCCCACCCATGCAAGCCTGTATCCGCCTGTGTTGACAATACTTTTGCATACTACATTCATAAGCTCTTTCTCATCGTTAATATGAACCAGTGCATGGTTGCATTCACTCAGCGACTTGATTGCCAGCATTATCCTGTGAAGTTTTTCCTCTATCTGTATACGCTTTTGAACCTCATGTTTAAGCTGTTCGTCATACTGTTTATACATTTACATTAACTCCTTCAAATAGGTTAAAGACAAAACTGCAGTAATGAATGCAACCTCTTTTGTTTTATATCTTTAATCTCGCTATACTATGTACAAAACTATCACCTATTTATTAGCATTATTTATACCAAAAAAAGGAATCAGTATAACTAATCGTAATTTCAATAGTACAAATCTTGTGAGCCATACCAAGCTGATTAAAAGTCATCAACAGTGTTTAAAAATATTCATACGGGTTCGAACGCTTTGGCGCAGTCAGTTATTTTGGCATATCGAGGAGTAAGAAAATCTTTATAATATCAGGATCAAACTGAATACCGGAAAACTTCTTTAATTCAGCGACGATCTCTTCCTTCGGTCTGCCTTTTCTGTAAGGCCTGTCTGAAGCCATTGCATCCATTGTGTCCGCTACTGCAAGTATCCTGGCAGACAAAGGGATGACCGTACCCTTTAATCCGTCAGGATAACCTGTTCCATCGTACCACTCATGGTGGTGCTTAACAGCAGGTATAATATTTTTCAACTGCTTGATTGGTGATAGGATCTCTGCACCCTTACCGGGATGCTCTCTGATCAACTTCCTGTTTTCCTCGCTAAGCTCTGCTTCCTTATCAAGGATGTTCTCAAATGTGCCGATCTTTCCTATATCATGGAGAAGCCCTGAAATCTCGAGCGTATTTAGAGCTTTTTCCTCCAGTCCCATTGCTTTGCCAATCATAACAGCATATGCCGTAACACGCTCCGAGTGTCCTGCTGTCCATCTGGATTTTGCATCTATGGCATTTGAAAGCGCCTTTATCGTTCCTATCGAGAGCTCTTCAAGGTCTGTCACAAGTCTTGTGTTTGAGAAGGCAACCGATATTTGTGCCGCAAGCTTTTCTAAAACCACCATGTCATCTGTCCTGAATGCCGAGGGCTTTCTTGAAATAAATTTCACGACGCCTATTATTTCATCCTTTATCTTAACAGGGATCCGTATAATTGATACAAATCCTAAATCCATAAATATTTTTTCTAAAAGCAGGTGTTCTGCTATGCCGGATATGTCCGGTATGTACTGGTATTTGCCTGTTCTGACGACATCTGTCATGCTTGTATCCGAAAACCCGATAAACAAATCCTTTGTAAATAACGGTATGCCGAATCCTGCAGCAAGAGTAAAGCCTCCCCTTTCTTTATCTATAAGCGCAATCCCGGCTGCATCGCACGGTATGAAACTGTTTACCTTCATAAGAACGGAATACAGGATACGCTGCGGCTTCAGTGTAGAGAGGATAATCTGATCAATCTCGTGCATTGTATTTATCGTTTCCATCTCTTTTTTCAGCTTTTCCTCGGCTAATTTCCGCTCTGTGATATCACGGTAATGAAAAACAATGCCCGCAACCCCTTCTTTATCAACGAGGTTCTTTCCCTTTGCCTCAACAAAACGCCATGAACCATCTTTTTGTTTAAAACGGTGCTCAATAATACTTGTAAAACCGGGTGTATTGATGCCGGCTAAAAATTTCTCAATAGCCATTCTTTTATCTGCAGGATGTATTATTTTGACGATATTTGTGCCTATCAATTCTTCAGGATTATAACCAAGTACTGTTTTAACAGGAGGACTCATGTACCGTATGATCCCGTCAACGTTCAAAACGCTGATCATATCCTGTGAGTTTTCAATGATAGACCGGTAATATATTTCATTTTTTTCAAGCTCTTTTTCAGCCTTTTCCTTTTCTGCCTGCGTGTGGAGGGTTTTAATCCCAAATGCAAGCTCATTGGCAAATTCTATGAGGAGATTAATTTCATTTTCATTAAAGGCATCTGACTCCGAGGCATAAATATTAAGTGTGCCGATAGGTTCAGAATCAATAATCAATGGGAGCGCTATTACAGAAGCATATCCGCGTTTTTTTGCTTCAGCAACCCATGGACCAAAATCAGGATCATCTATATTCCTTATAAAAAAAGGCTGGCCTGTTTTTATAGCTATACCTGCCGCATCGCGGCCCAATTCCTCATCGGCCCATGTAATTTGAACGGCATCAAGATATCCTTCTTCAAACCCTGCCTTTGCTACAGGTATTATAGACTTCTGTTTGTCATGACTGGCAAAACCGACCCATGCAAACCTGTATATACCCTTTTCTACTACGATCCTGCATATATCATTAAGAAGACCGGATTCATCCTTTGCGTGCATTACCGCAAAGTGACATTGCATGATAGCTTTCAATGCACGTGCACTCCTGTCCAATGTTTCTTCTATCTGCACGGGAGTTTCCATATAATACCCCCCCCCTACAGTTATATGCATTTTATATACCAGACTTAAAGGAGTCTAACTGTATGAATTTTAGGCGGTAATATATTGCAGATATGTCCTTATATCTAAAATTGTTGGAAATTTTACAAAAATGAACAATAAAGGGGTTTACAAATCCTTGACAAGGCTTTATTTTTTAATGTAGCAAGCGTATACAGTATACGGGTAAAAAAGTATGATGATGATAAATTTTTCAAGCGCGTTTATTTTTATAGTAGTAGGCGTTGTTTTTGTCGCCGTAACCCTGCTGATTGCAAGGCTTGTAAGACCTGCCGAGCCGAACGTGGTAAAGATGAGCAATTATGAATGCGGAGAGGATCCGATAGGGTACAGCTGGATAACATTCAACATACGGTTCTATATCATAGCATTGATCTTTGTTATATTCGATGTTGAGGTCGTATTCCTTTTCCCGTGGGCTGTTGTATTCAAATCCATAGGCTGGATAGCATTCTGGGACGTGCTTATATTTATTGTCATACTGCTTTTTGGTTTTGCATACGTATGGAACATGGGAGATCTCGACTGGATTAAGGATCTGGGCAATCTTAAAGAAAGCGAAGACAAACAATAATGGGTGTACTGGAAGACAGGTTGCCGGAAAATATACTGTTTACAACCGTTGATAAATTTCTTAACTGGTCAAAAAAATCATCGCTGTGGTATATGCTTTTTGCAACAGCGTGCTGCGGCATTGAGCTTATGCAGACGGGTGCGTCGCGTTACGACCTCGACAGGTTCGGTGCAGTGTTCAGGGCAACGCCGCGGCAGTCGGATCTCATGATCGTGGCAGGCACGATAACACACAAGATGGCCGACAGGGTAAAAAAGCTTTATGCCCAGATGCCTTCTCCAAAGTACGTGATTGCAATGGGCAGCTGCGCAAATACAGGAGGGCCGTTTTATAAAGATTCCTACGCTGTTCTCAAAGGTGTTGACAGGATAATACCTGTTGACGTGTATGTGCCGGGCTGCCCGCCGAAGCCCGAGGCATTGATAGAAGGGATCATGAAACTGCAGGAAAGGATAATGGAGAAAAAAACGCTGGTGAAGAAATAATGGATGCAAAGCAGATCTACCAGACATTATCTGAGAAATTCACCGGCAGGATAAAGCAGTTTCAGGAGAATACGCATCCCGCATCAGTTGTAGTGGAAAGTGATGCCATTGTTGATATCTGCAGCTTCCTGAAGCGCGAAACGGAACTGGAATTCACATCCATGATCAGCCTGAGCGGTGTCGATCTCAAGGACCAGGGAAAGATGCTTGTTATATACCATCTCGGTTCAATCAGGCATAAGCATAAGATTGCATTAAAGGTGGAACTTGACAGAAACAACCCCCATGTCCCAACGGTCGAGAAGGTATGGCCCGGAGCAAACTGGTATGAACGAGAAGCCTATGATCTTTACGGTATAGTGTTTGACAACCATTCCGATCTCAGAAGAATACTTTTACCGGATGACTGGGAAGGCTGGCCGATGCGTAAGGACTATGTTTATCCAAAGAGGTACCATACATGGGATGTGTAAATGGCGGTTGTTGACGAAAGATTCATGGACCTTAATATGGGACCCCAGCACCCCAGCACTCACGGGGTCCTGAGGCTGCTCATTAAGACCGACGGCGAAGTCGTAAGCAGGGTAACGCCTTACATAGGGTATCTCCACAGGGCACTCGAAAAAATAGCCGAGAGGCTTACCTACCCCCAGTTTACACCGTTCACCGACAGGCTGGATTACCTCGCCTCCATGAACTGCAACCTTGCATACGCACTTACGGTCGAGAAGCTGCTGAACATAGAAATTCCCCGAAGGGCGCAGATCCTGAGGGTGATAATGGCGGAGCTGAACAGGATCTCAAGCCACCTTATCGCATTCGGTTCACTGTCGTCGGACATGGGTGCTTTTACGCCTTTTCTCTTCGGCATAAGGGAAAGGGAATTCATAAACGACCTTTTTGAAATGGTATGCGGAGCAAGGCTGACGTATAACTACATAAGGATAGGCGGCGTTGCGCAGGATATACCGGATGGGTTTATTGATAAGACAAAGGAGTTTCTGGATTATTTTCCTCCAAAGATAAAGGAATACAACGATCTGCTTTCTTACAACGCGATATTCATAAAAAGGCTTGCCAATATAGCAGTGATAAGCCCCGAAGATGCACTCGATTACGGAGTAACGGGGCCGAACCTCAGAGCATCGGGCATAAAATGGGACCTGAGGCGGGAAGAACCATACCTCATGTACAATGAACTCGATTTTGACATACCGGTCGGCAGGGGCGAGATGGGCAGGGTCGGCGATGCATGGGACAGGTACATGATGAGGATATACGAGATGGAACAGTCGGCAAAGATCGTAAGGCAGTGCATTGATATGTTCCAGCAGGGCGATCACATTGCAAAAGTGCCCAAGGTACTGAAGGTACCGGCAGGGGAGGTGTACGTGCGTGCGGAGAATCCGAGAGGCGAGCTCGGGTTCTACCTTATCAGTGACGGCTCTACAAAGCCGTACCGGTTGAAGATCAGGGCGCCGTCGTTTGCTAACCTGAGTATTGTTCCGAAATTATCCGGCGGAGTAATGATAGCGGACCTTGTCGCCATTATCGGGAGCCTTGATATCATACTCCCGGAGATAGACAGGTAGCAGAAAGATGATCGAGCTTATAAACAACATTATCGGGAATATCCACAGCTCAACACCGATGATACGATGGCTTGTATATGTGATGGTTATCGTGATCTCTTCCGTCATAGTCCTTTCCTTTGCCCTGCTTTACGAAGGGTTTGCGACCTACGCAGAAAGAAAGGTTGCAGGCGACATACAGGCAAGAATAGGGCCGAACAGGGTTGGTCCGTACGGTTTGCTGCAGTTCGTTGCCGACGGAGTAAAACTGCTTCTCAAAGAGGACATTATCCCGTTTTATGCCGACAAATGGCTGTTCATCATAGCACCTTATATTGTTTTTACAGCGTCTTTCGCTGCATTTGTGCCCCTTTCGTACAGCGACCATGTATATGTAGCAAATATGAACGTGGGTGTTTTGTATATCATTGCCGTTTCATCCGTTGTGTCCATGGCGATACTCATGGGCGCATGGGGTTCCAACAACAAATGGTCTCTGTTCGGCGGTATGCGCGCTGTTGCACAGATTGTAAGCTACGAGATACCGATAATACTGTCGCTGCTTGCCGCCATTATCATACCATCGTCACTGGATATGAAAGATATAATTTTGTATCAGTCCGGCGGACTCGGCATATTCAGGTGGATCATATTTAACAACCCGTTCACACTGCTCGCATTTTTTATCTATTTCACTGCAGCTATCGCAGAGGTGAACAGGACGCCTTTTGACATACCTGAAGCAGAGTCGGAGCTCGTCGCCGGTTATCATACGGAATATACAGGCATGCGCTTTGCATTTTTCTTTATGGCCGAGTACGGAGACATGTTCATAGTCAGCGCTATCGCAGCGACACTGTTTTTTGGAGGCTGGCAGATACCCTTCATAAACGGCGTTGCAATGCCGTTATGGCTGAGGGAAACACTGCAGGTCGTCGTGTTCCTGACAAAGATCTTCGTGCTCATATACGTTATGATGTGGATCAGGTGGACGCTGCCAAGGCTGCGTGTTGATCAACTTATGGAATTGTGCTGGAAGTATCTGACACCGATAGCATTCTTTGACCTTATCGGTGCGAGTGTATGGGTATTGTTGTTCAACGGGAAGGGAGTTTATGACATACTCTCGGCACTCTTTGTGCATTGATGGAGAACCGATGACGGAAAACAGTAAAGGATACTTTAAAAAAATGCTTGATGCTGTAAAGTCCGTGTTTACAGGCCTCGGTGTAACTATCGGGTACGGGGTCAGTCCCGGCAGGGAAGTGACACAGCAGTATCCCGAAGTTAAAAGGGAGCCGTATGACAGGTTCAGGGGCAAGCTTTTTGTTGATATAAATATATGCACCGGGTGTACTGCGTGTGCGAGGATCTGCCCGGTTGATGCAATCGTATTGAAGACAGTCCGTGACGAGAACAAAAAACTCAGGCCTGTTGTATTTGATATAGATAATGCGCGGTGCATCTACTGCGGGCTGTGTGTCGAAGCCTGCCCTGTAGATAACTGCCTTTACTTCAGGAAGGAATATGAATTTTCAAGCTATTCAAAGGACGAATTGATCTCCCATTTCGGGCTTGGAGAACTGCCTCAGCCGGACAAACCGGCTGCAGACAGGCCGTCTCCCGACATGCCTGCACAGGCCGGACCGGCAAAGGACCAGCCGGTGCAGGGCAAGACGGACGAAACAAGGAAAGAAGAAGGGAAATGAACCCATACGCGCTGGAGGCTGCATTCTTTTATTTATTCTCTGCAATGATTATCGGCTCTGCTCTGCTGGTCGTTTTGTTCAGGAACATCGTGAGGTCCGCTTTTGCGCTGTTCTTTACGCTTTTCGGAGTGGCAGGCATATACGTATTGCTGGGTGCGGATTTCGTTGGTGTAACACAGGTACTGATATACATCGGCGGTGTTCTGATACTTATAGTCTTCGGTGTGATGCTTACGCACAGGTCTTACAGCGTTGACATGTTCAACAGGCTCGGCACGCTTGTTATGGGCGCTGTGAGCGCAATCGTCACGTTCACAATCATATACTATGCGGTAAGACGTGCACCCTGGTATTCTGTCGGATACAAGCCGGCGCTGCCGACAACACAGCCTATCGGCAAAGAACTTCTTACGACATACCTTCTGCCGTTCGAACTTGTGTCTGTGCTGCTTGTGCTTGCGATGATCGGTGCGGCTTACCTGATACGATCAGAGGTAACCACCGCCAGAGAACGCAGCCCTATAACGAAAACAGGGGATAATGACAGCGGATTGACCCCGGAGGTTTCCTCCACCGGGGTAAAGGAAAGGGGAAAATAAATGTTGGTCTCATACCTGTCAATATCGGACTATCTTATACTTTCAGGCTTGCTGTTCTCCATAGGTGTATTCGGAGTGCTTACAAGGAAAAATGCGATTGCGGTGTTAATGGGCGTCGAGCTCATGCTGAACGCCGCGAACATAAACCTTGTTGTGTTTTCACGGTATGCGGAGACCGGGCTCAATGGGCAGATATTCGCATTGTTCTCCATCGTGATCGCGGCTGCAGAGGTCGCCGTGGCGCTTGCCATTGTAATAGCGGTTTACAAAACGACAAAAACCATAGACCTTGATAAAGAAGATACGTTGAAAGGATAGGATGAAGGAAGGATTGTCGAGATGAGCGGAAGGATGCGTCAAACAGGGTCTGCTGCGAATATCAGCAGGACAAATAAAACCAAGTGCCGGCATATATGCTTACGAAGGACAGAATGGATGTATATTTTTGAAGGAGACGGTATCTTAGGTGGATCGCAGATTGTATCGAATGAAACAATCCTTCCTGTACAGATTTGGAGTAAATAAATGAATCTTTCTATCGAACATTATATCTGGTTGATCCCTTTACTGCCCCTGATCAGCTCCGCGGTAACCCTGATTGCGGGCAGCAAGCTGTCCAGGCATACCGTCAGTATTATTGCTGTCGGATCCATTACCGTATCATTTGTCCTGGCGGTTATTGCATATCTCCACCTTGTTTCACTGCCTGCGGACCAGAGACATTTCATAGACACGGTTTACAACTGGATAGGCCTTGGGAGTTTCAATGTAGGGCTTTCGTTCCTTGTTGATCCATTGTCCGCAGTTATGATGCTTGTGGTCAGCGGAGTCGGGTCGGTCATACACCTTTATTCTGTCGGTTACATGCACGACGACAAGAAATACTCGAAATACTTCGGATTCCTGAACCTGTTTGCGTTTTCCATGCTCCTGCTCGTTCTCTCAAACAGTATACTGCTTATGTTTGTGGGCTGGGAAGGCGTGGGACTGTGTTCTTATCTTCTGATCGGGTTCTGGTTTGAAAAGCTTGAGAATGCCAAGGCTGGCATGAAGGCATTTATAGTGAACAGGATAGGGGATTTCGGATTCATACTGGGTTTCATGCTTCTGTTCACGACCATGGGCGTGAAGACCGGCATATGGTCGCTCGATTTCGGCGTTATTGGTTCACACATATCGCTTCTGCCCACGGCAATACTGACGGCGGTCGGCATACTGCTTTTTGTAGGCGCGACCGGCAAGTCTGCACAGATTCCACTCTATGTGTGGCTGCCAGATGCAATGGCAGGCCCCACGCCTGTCAGCGCCCTTATACACGCTGCTACAATGGTAACAGCGGGCGTGTACATGGTCGCAAGGATGAACTTCCTTTATACCCTTGCACCTGATGCCCTCAGCGTGATTGCCGTTGTAGGAGCACTTACAGCCTTTTTTGCTGCAACAATAGGGCTTGTCCAGAATGACATAAAAAAGGTGCTCGCGTATTCCACCATAAGCCAGCTCGGATACATGTTTATAGGCGTAGGTGTCGGTGCATACAGCGCAGGCATATTCCACCTCGTTACGCATGCCTTTTTTAAGGCACTTTTGTTCCTGGGCTCCGGCAGCGTTATCCATGCCATGTCGGGTGAGCAGGACATAAGAAAGATGGGAGGCATTGCGAAAAAACTCCCCATAACCACGGCTACATTTATAATTGCAACCCTTGCAATAACCGGTGTGCCGGGCTTTGCAGGGTTTTTCAGCAAGGATGACATACTGTACAATGCCTATATCAGCCCTTACGGCGGTACCTTTGTCTGGCTGCTGGGCGTGCTGGCAGCAATCCTTACCGGATTTTATATGACACGGCTGGTTATACTGACGTTTTTCGGCAAACCGAGAATGGACAATCATACAGCGGAACATGTCCATGAACCGCCGAAGACAATGACCATCCCGCTTATAATACTCGCCGTACTGTCTGCTGCCGGCGGTTATATGGGAATGCCCGAGGTTTTCGGTGTCCATAATATCTTTGCACAGTTCCTTGATCCTGTATTCGTTTCCTCCGCTAAGCTGGCCGGGGGCTCTTTGTCCCTTGAATGGATCCTGATGGCGGTGTCCGTTTTTGCGGCTGTTTCGGGTATCGGCACTGCGTACTATTTTTACGCGGTCAACCCCGAGCTGCCCGGCGAACTGGCGCAGAAGTACAGGACAGCGTATGCATGGCTCCTCAACAAGTACTACGTTGATGAGTTCTATTCCGGCTATGTCGTTGAACCCGTTATGAAATTTAAGGACCTGCTCGGAAGGTTCGATGCAGGCATTATAGATGGTGCTGTAAATGGTACTGCTAAGCTGGGCAAGAAGCTTTCCGATTTCGAAGGTGCGTTCGACAGGGTTGTTATTGACGGCGCTGTAAATACCGTTGGAGACAGCTTTCTATCCGCAGGAAATGTCCTCAGGCGCCTTCAGACAGGGCTTGTACAGAATTACCTGATATTTGCCATAATAGGCATAGCAGTACTGCTTTCAATCGTTCTATTATAGGAGGAAGAAGAGATGCCGTTGAATTATCTGTTAAGCTGGATTGTTTTTACACCCATGATTGGGTTTGTTCTGATCTTACTGATGCCGAGAGATAGGGTTGCATGGATCAGATGGACTGCAGTTGTATTTACCTGTATACCGATGGTGCTGTCTTTTTACCTGTACGGGATAATGAACCTGTCCGATCCGGGCTTCCAGTTCGTGGAAAATTTCCAGTGGATAGCTGCATTCAATATACGGTATCATCTGGGTGTTGACGGCATAAGTGCCTCGATGGTCGTGCTTACCGGCCTGCTGGGTTTCCTGTCCGTGTTTGCATCGTGGAACATAAGCAAGGCGCACAAGGCATACTTTTCCCTCTACCTCCTGCTTGTTACTGCCATGTTCGGTGTTTTCCTTGCACTTGATTTCTTCCTCTTTTACGTATTCTGGGAGCTGATGCTGTTCCCCATGTATTTCCTTATCGGTATATGGGGAGGTCCGAGGAGAGAGTATGCGGCCATAAAGTTCTTCCTGTATACGCTGGCAGGCAGTGTTCTCATGCTCGTTGTTATCCTGGCTTTTTACTTCAACAGTACCGACCCGGCAACAGGCAGGCACACCTTTGATATTGTGACGCTCATGAACCAGTCTGTACAGGGTCCTTTTATAAAACAGTTCGGTGTAAGGCTTGCAATGTACATTGCGCTGTTTATAGGTTTTGCGATCAAGGTGCCTGTATTTCCGTTCCATACATGGCTGCCTGATGCACACGTCGAAGCACCGACTGCAATAAGCGTCATACTTGCCGGTGTCCTGCTGAAGATGGGGGCTTATGGTTTTATGAGGATAAGCTATCCGCTGCTGCCGGACATGGCGGTCTATACGGCCTTTGCAATGGCCATTCTGGGTCTGATAAATGTTGTTTACGGCGCACTCGTTGCCATGGCTCAGACAGATTTCAAGAAGATGATAGCTTACTCGTCGGTAAGCCATATGGGTTTTGTCCTGCTGGGGCTGTCATCAATGAACCTTATCGGGTTTACCGGTGCACTCATGCAGATGTTCAACCATGGTATTATCACGGGTATGCTCTTTTTGCTTGTTGGTGTTCTTTACGACAGGGCGCACCACAGGGATTTGAACGGATTCGGCGGACTGGCTGTATACATGCCCGTTTATGCAGGTATAACAAGCCTTGCGTTCATGGGGTCGCTCGGTCTGCCCGGACTGAGCGGGTTTATAGGGGAGGTGCTTGCATTCCTCGGTACATTCAGGGTTTATCCAGTAATCGTTATTATATCCGCAACAGGCGTTGTATTCACGGCAGGTTATTTCCTGTGGGCTTACCAGAGGGTGTTCCTGGGGCCGGCCAATGAAAAATACAAAGGAATACCGGAGGTAAATTTCAGGGAGATGTTTACGCTTGTGCCTCTTGCATTGGTTGCCGTATTCCTCGGTGTTTACCCGATGCCGTTCTTTGATCTCGTAAACTCATCGCTGACAAGACTGCTTATGATGGTAGTGCACTGACAGGACAATGTACATGCAAACAGACCTCATCAGATCACTTGTTTTAATAGCACCAGAATTAATCGCAGCTTTTACCGCCCTTGCAGCGCTCACCGGTGCAATGACAATCAGGCATTCCAGGGGCAGCGGGGCTTTTTACATAGGCATATTCGGTATGCTCGGAGCGCTTGCTGCCACAATCATACTCTATACAAGGCTTACCCTGGACACTGCTTTTTATGGTATGATAGCCATAGATCCATTCAGCCTTTTTTTCAGGATCATAGCCTACGTGTCTGTAATATATGTACTGCTTATGTCCTTCAGTTCGCGTGAGGTCAAGGATTCCCGGGGGAAATGGGAGTTTGTGGCGATCCTGTGCGGGTTCGGCATAGGCATGTCCATGATGGCGAGTTCGATAAATCTCCTTATGATCTATCTGTCGATGGAACTGCTCAGCGTCATGTCGTATATGCTGGTGTCGTACACAAAGGGAGAAAGACGGTCAAAAGAAGCCGGTCTTAAATATATCATATACGGTTCCATCGCATCCGGGTTCATGCTCTACGGTATGTCGCTCTTTTACGGCATAGCACATTCCCTGAACCTGAAGGATATCCTGACTACTTTCCAGAATTACGGCTATCCGCCGGTCACACTTTATGTCGCAACCCTGTTTGTACTCGCCGGCTTCGGGTTCAAGATAGTGATGGCTCCTATGCACATGTGGGCGCCGGATGTTTACGAGGGTGCGCCGACACCCGTGACTGCACTCCTCGCGGTAGCGTCCAAGGCAGCGGGTTTTGCGGTACTCCTGAGGTTTTTTTATACGGCTTACATAAGTTCTATGAGTATGACCCAGTCATATGTTAATGCGAGCCCGATCAAATGGCTTTTGATCATTGCCATTATCTCTGCATTCACCATGACGATCGGCAATATCGTGGCAATACCGCAGAACAACCTGAAGAGGCTTCTTGCATATTCAAGCATAGCCCATGCCGGGTATATGCTTATAGGGCTGTCCATCATTTCACAGGATGCAATAAGTTCCGTACTGCTTTATCTGATAATTTATTTTTTTATGAACCTCGGCGCCTTTGTCATCGTCATGATCGTTGATAACAGCATACATTCGGAGGACATCAATGATTACAGCGGGCTTGCACAGACATCGCCGGTACTGTCTGCCTCGATGACCATCTTTCTTTTCTCGCTTACAGGAATACCGCCGTTTGCAGGCTTTATAGGCAAGGTGGTCGTTTTCATTGCCGCCATAGACAAGGGCCTTTACTGGCTTGTTGTTGTTGCCGTGCTGAACACCGTTGTGTCGCTCTATTATTATGTCAGGATTATAAAAAAGATGTACCTGGAGTCCCCGCCGCAGCCCGCCAGGCGGGTTTCGATTGGCGTACTCCCTGCACTTATAGTCATAAGCCTGCTCGTGCCGACGATCCTGTTCGGCGTTTGGTGGGCGCCGCTCCAGTACTTTGCCCATTTCTCAAGCTTCATGTACTATTAACCCAAAAAGTTCAATAGCGAGGTTTGCGGGTTTTGCTCCCGAACTCGTTGAAGCTGCCGTGGCGTCCCGAGCCTTCGGCAAAGCGTACCGCACCCTCTGCCGTCTCGCCGGATTCGATCACCTGTTTCCCCCGGAAAAACTCGTTGCGCAGGGCCTCCGGCATGGTCATTGACCATCCTTCGTATACTGCCATACGGTCGCTGCGCATACAGTACTGCGGAAAGGCGGCAAGCTGTTCTGCAAGCTCTATTGCTGCATCAAGAGCACGGCCCTTTGCAACGATCCTGTTCGCAAGTCCCATCCTGAGCGCCTCATCTCCGGACACGCCCCGGCCCGTCAGAATCATGTCGAGTGCATTGCTCATGCCGATCATACGTGCAAGACGCACGGTCCCGCCGTCCATCAGGGGTACGCCCCAGCGCCTGCAGAAAACGCCGAAGACCGCGTCCTTTGCCGCAACCCTGAGGTCGCACCAGATTGCCAGTTCCAGCCCGCCGGCAACGGCATAACCCTCTACAGCCGCGATCACCGGCTTTGAAAGCAGCAGGCGGCTGAAGCCCATGGGTCCGTCACCGCTGTCCTGTATGCGCAGCATTTTCTCGGGCTGTGATACCTGCTTGAGGTCAGCGCCTGCACAGAAGACGCCGCCTGCACCTGACAGCACTGCAACGGACAGCGAATCATCCGCGTCAAAACGTCGGAATGCCTCCGCAAGTTGTGTGGCAGTCAGCCGATCGACTGCGTTACGCGCCTCGTCATACCGGTCAATCATTACCAGCGCTATCTTCCCCTGCGTTTCGTACCGCACAGGGCCTCCGGTGTTGTCCAAACGTTTTTTGCCTTCCATAAAGCCTCCTTTCATTATTCAAGGATTATGTATGAAGTATTATATATTCCTGAATAATTGTAAACACCCTATACAGAGTGTTGAATGACAAAACTTTCACACAGTTTAGGATTTGGTTTGAAGCCGGTCCCGCCCTATGATTTCAGGGGTACGGTTGAAAACCCGGGCAGCATTTTTGATACTGCACTTCTTGCGATAATACTGTAGATGACCAACATCAAGAGAAGCAATCAGGTTATGGATCTCTTATAAGGAATTATGGCGAAACAGCAGCATTCGTTTGATTCTATCTACCCAAACTACATTTATTCCTTTGCTGGATCACCCTGTTTAACCATGCCTTTGAATAAGCGTTTCCACTGAGTTGTTCCCATGTCTTTTTAGCCGTTGCTCTCATGGTTTTTATATCAGGATCGTCTAACCTGACTTCTTTAAGTCCTTCTTCTTTAAACGCCTCTAAACTCTTTTTCTCAAAAGATGCAATATCGTTTCTCCACCCAATCTCATATATCTTCATGAAATCCAAAGCAAACTCTATTACAGCATTTGCAAAACCCTGGGGATATCTTTTTACAGCAGCATCCAACTGTTTCTTGTCTATAAAGATTGCTCCCGGGGAATAGAAAACCGGCGGTGTCAGGAAATAGTGCATGTATACAAAACCCTGCACACCAAGCAGCCACCCGGGTGGTGTTATTGTGGCATTTATAGTATCTGTCTGAAAGGACGGAATAATATCAGTAACGCTGACAGGTATAGGTTTGATGCCGAGTTCGTTCATGTATGTTTTTTCCACTTTTCCGAACCATGTATTAATCTTCTGCTTTTTTAATTGCGCCAGAGTCGTTACATTGTTCTTGGTATAAATATAAAAGAACCCTGTATGCACCAGTCCTATCAGTACATACCCGTGCCTTGCAAATATTGCATCTATGTCTTTTCTTAGTCCGTCTAAAACACAATCAACCTGCTTGTAGTTGTCAAACAGCATCGGCAGTGCAAAGACAGACAATTCAGGGGCGGCATCAATAACGCCCTGTGCATTACATCCGCAGCCCTGGAGTTCTCCCGTACGCATCTTTCTCAAGATGTCCGCATCTTCTCCCATTGCCCCTGCTGCATAAAGCCTTTGTTTGACCAGACCGCCGGTTTCCCAGTAAAGAAACGGAATAACGGTTTCTGTTGCAAGTTTGGTCCAGGGCGTATTCGCAGGAGCAAGTGTACCCATATTCAGCGTAATTGGAGTAAGTTCCTGAAACTGTTCCGCACTTACATTGTACCTTTTTGCAAGCACATCTATTATTCTTTCCTTCACGACATCTTTTATTCCGTATTTCTTTTTTATTTCTTTAATGATGTTCCTGGCTACATTCATATCGTCTATCTTGAATTTCGCCGCGAATGCCGCAACTTCATCGTTCTCTTTCTGTGTGGACTTTGCTGCCGTGGCTGCAGCCGGAATAACAGATGCTATAAGCATAATATAAAAGATCTTTTTTGTAATACCCAACAACATCACGCCTCCTTGCCCGATCAATATGAGCAATAGCTTTACAGAAAGCATTCGTCAAGGAAAGAAGTGATCGGAAGGAAGCGATCGGGGTCTGACTTAAATATTGAGATTCTTAGGCGGATTAATGAGGGACAGAAAGAAAAAATGATACTGACGCTGAGTTTTTGTAATATCACTTCTGTGTGCAGGCACGGACTTTCTACCGGGGTTTGCCGGATTTATAAATTGATATGGATAACCTTCGCAGGGGGCATGCCATTGAAATTGGTCGAAGAGGCCGTCGTATAGGCGCCCATATTTTCCGTATAAATGAGATCGCCCTCTTGTAATTCCGGCAGGAAAACCTTTCCTGTATTGTGAATATACTCATTCTCCGAAAGGGTATCCAATCCGTCACAGGTCGGGCCGAACAACCTGCATTCTTTTAGTTCACCGGCTTTAATGGATCTTACCTTTATTGGAACATGATCATAAATTAGTGCTGAAAAGGTATGATAGACCCCATCATCAATATGATAGGAAGGAGGAATTGTTGAATGTTTCGCAAGTACAACGCTTGCGACCTCTGTCCCTGCATTTGCAACTAAAAATCTTCCCGGTTCTGCCAGCAACAATATTTTATCTTTTGAAAATAATTTATCAATTTCTTTATTGATTATATTTGCTAATCCTTCAAAAGACTGTTCATCTCCATTGTATTGCACCGGAAAACCTCCTCCGATGTCTACAATTTTTATTGGATAGCCCTTTGTTACGGTCTCTCCAATTGCATAACCTTTTGATTCCGCTTCTTTGAAGATTTCAGAAATAGTCCTTAATGCTTTTACAAAATTTTTCGGCTTATTGCACTGGCTTCCTGCATGAAAGCTTATCCCCTCGACGGTCAGGCCGTCTTTTATTGTTTTTTCTATTAAATCCACAGCCTGTTCCGGGTCAATCCCGAATTTATTTGAAAATTTTACAACAGAACCTTCATCTGAAATTTTTATCCTCAATAACAGGCCGGCATCCGGGGAGTGTGTTTTGATTTTTTTCATTTCTTCGATACTGTCATAGGTCAGGAGCGGTTTGTATAGATTTAAAACATGCAGGGAATCAGGTTTTTTGGCGGGATTTGCATAGATAATATTGTTCCAGATAAAATTCTGCAGATCCCGTGGCTCAAGATGTTTTACCAGATCAAAAATCAGGTTAAATTCATTGAGAGAGGCCACATCGAAGCTTGAGCCGAGCTTCAATAATGTTTTTATGATTTCAGGATCAGAGTTTGCCTTTATTGCATAATAAATCTGGACTCTTGGCAGTCTATCCCTGAATTCCTGATAGTTTCTTCTTATCTGCTCGTGATCCATTATCAGGAGAGGAGTTCCGTTCTCTTCAGCCAGCTTTTTAATAGTCTCTTTGTTCATTTTTTACGGTAAAGGTCTGAAACATTCAAATTGCCACAGATCTCCATCTACACTATGCTCCGGGTTTTCTTTAAAAAAAACAGTTCTGCTTTTCAGCGGGGTCCAGTCATAGGGTCTTGAATGCAGTTCTCCGAGATAAGGCTTTGCTATGTTCAAGATATAATCATGGGGTATATCATCCGGAATAAGAATTCCCTTTTTTGGATTTTCAATCATGTATTTTACCGCTGAAACAACTCCGGCTGCTACCTGAAGTGTTGTTGCATTCTGTCCCGGTGCAAGCCTTCTTGTTTCCTCAATACTTAAGATTGAACCTGTCCACCATGAATTGTAGGGATGTCCCATTAATAATGCCCCCAGGATATCTTTCCCTGAGATAATCTCATCGGTCATTATTCTTAATTTTGGCTGTAATTCATAATTTCTTGCCCTTAATTCAGCCAGAGAAACGATTGCTTCATGGCAGGGCATATAAGCATAATGTACGGTCGGCCTGTAGATTGGACGACCCTCTTTATCATAGACGGTCAGCCTGTCTGAGATTCCAAATGCCTCTCCATGTCTTACTATCATACCTTCGATTGGTCCGACTTCAGGAACGTATGATTTAATTCTTGTGTTCATTCCCATCTGGGCCAGGAATATCTGGTTTTTCGGGCCGTAGGGCGCTTCATAGGTAAGCGGCGGATGCTTTTTTTCATGGGTCCCCCAGCCCATCTCAGCCGGGGCCATCCCTTCCTCCCGAAAACCTTCTATACTCCAGGTATTCACAAATTCATCAACCTCTTTCGGCCTGTTCGTTATCTGGGTGTCTCTTTCACTGCAATGGATTACTTTAACTCCGAGTATCCGTGCCAAATTCGGGAAATCCTTCGCTTTTTTATAGCCTGATAACTCGTCAAGTAATTTTCCTGAAAACTTTTTATCTTTCATAATCTCATTTGCGATATCCATTAATCCTTGTTTTGTAAAGTGAGAAATTAATCCCGGATTTGCTCCATGGTCCAGGATTGCTGTTGAGGAGTCTCCGAATTTCTCTTTCAGCCCTTTTATCTGCATCTGTCTCCAGTAAAGAGTTTTTTCGAAAATTTCTTCGTTCCTGTAGGGGTCCCATACCTCGACGGAGGTGTTTACATACAGTGTGTTGTTATTATGACACCAGTTTAAGACGTCTATTGCTCCTATATTCCATGCCAAATCGACTATTAGCCCGTTTTTACCTGCATATTTATCCAAAACCGATTTCAGGTTTTCAGGCGTTATTTTTTTATGTACAAAATTTATCCCTGTATCTGTAATTGATTTTAATTTGGAAGATTTGTCTTCGAAATCAACAATCGTTATTTTTTTTCTTGGTACATCTATATGATCAAGAAGAATTGGAATGGTGCATTGAGAAACAGCACCATACCCCATAATTAAAATATTGTTGTTGAAGTTTAATTTCATAAATTATTTATGCAATGAATATAAAAATGTTTCTATGAAGTCAATATTTTTTTCAAACATAAGGGAAGAAGCCATCCCGGCAGCATAAACCCATTTTATATTATTATTCCTTGCAGTATGCTATTGTAAAAAAATTATCGGATAAAGCATATATACGGGAGGGTAGTATGGTAAAGATAAAGAGAATATATGATAAACCCTCAGATGCCGACGGATTCAGGATACTTGTTGACAGATTGTGGCCGAGGGGGATGAACAAGAAGGAAGCAAAGATTGAACTGTGGTTAAAAGAGATTGCACCCGGAAACGATTTGAGAAAATGGTTTGGCCATGACCCTGAAAAATGGGATGAGTTCAAACGCAGGTATTTTAAAGAACTGGAAGCCCTGCCCGGTAAAGAAGAACTCCTCAGTGTTATTGCGGAGCGTTCACGGAAAGGTGTTGTTACATTGCTTTACGCCGCAAAGGATGAACACCATAATAATGCTGTTGCACTTATGGAATACCTGCACGCTCAGCATAAGATTTGATATTCCTTTCAGGTATAGATCCAGCTTTTATGACTTCCAAACACAAAATCATTATTATATCAGGACCTACTGCGACGGGAAAAACGGAATGTGGCATTGATCTTGCTTTATCCTTCAATGGGGAGATCGTTAATTGCGATTCAAGGCAGGTATATAAATACATGGACATAGGCACTGCAAAGCCTGATGCAAGGCAAAGAGCCGCTGTAAAGCACTATATGTTAGATGTGATAGAACCGTCTGTACGCTTCAGTGCCGCACGGTATGTTGACATGGCTGATGAAAGCATAGAGGCCATCATCGGTAGCGGCCGTGTGCCGTTTGTTGTAGGCGGTACAGGCCTTTATATCAAGGTGCTGCTGCACGGTCTTGCACCGATCCCGCACATCGATGACGCGGTACGCACTGAGATCAGGCGGCAGCAAGAGCAGTACGGCAATGATGCACTGTATCAAAGGCTCAAACAGGTTGATCCCGAGGATGCGTCCTGCATAAGACAGAATGATACATACAGGCTGGTAAGGGCGCTCGAGGTATTTACTGCGACAGGGAAACCACTGCGTACGTATCTGGATCAGCACCGGTTTTTACAAAAAAGGTATGACTATTTTTATATTGTTCTGCATAATCCTGACAAAAAGGGGTATCATGCAGTTATAGAAAGGCGCGTTGATCGTATGATCGAACAGGGACTGGTGGATGAAGTAAGATGGTTAATTGACCATGGTTATGGTATAACTCTGCCTGTAATGAAAACTGTTGGCTATGCTGAAATATCTGCATATCTTAATAATAAAACGGACAGGGATACTGCCGTGGAGCTTATAAAAAAGCATACGAAATCATATGCCAAGAGGCAGGTTACATGGTTTAAGAGAATAGAGGATGCTGTATGGACGGATGCATCCGGCAAAGATGATATGAAAGATCGGATCAAACGGTTTATTTATGCCTAGGACACCTTCTGGTTTTATAAAACAGCTCAACAACAAAAAGAAGCAGCTTACAGCGCTTTACGAAGCAAGCAAACAGCTGTCATCCAGCATAGACCTTCATGTTTCAGTAAATTCCAGCCTTAAACTGCTCGCGACGTACCTTGATATACACAGGATAGCCCTGTTCATGTTCGAACCGGACACAAAAGAATTTGCAATACATTATTCCTATGGGTTTACGCATGAGGAAAAACAGAAAGCCAGATACAAACTGGGAGAGGGTATAACAGGGAAAGTGGGTAAGAGCGGTACACCCATTGTCCTGCCCGATATTAAGGACGAACCCATGTTTATGAACAAGACCGGCAAGGAGCTGAAAAGGGACGCTGGTTCCTTCATTGCCGTTCCGGTCAAGATTGACAGGAAAGTGGTAGGCGTCTTGAGCGCACAGAGGACATTTGAGGAGGACGTTTCGTTCGAAGAGGATGTAAACCTCCTGTCCATGATAGCTGCACTTATAGGCCAGGCAATACGGTTAAATCAGACGATAGAGAAACAGCGCCACGACATGGAGCAGGAAAAGAAAGAATTGATCAATGAATTAAAATCAAAATACCGGCCGGAGAACATAATAGGCATAAGCCCGCACATAGAAGAGGTGTTTGAAATCATAGACAGGGTCAGCCCCACGAAGGCAACAGTGCTTATCCGGGGTGAAAGCGGAACAGGCAAGGAGCTTGTTGCCAGGGCAATACATTTCCACAGCCCGCGAGCAGGAAAACCGTTTATAAAGACGAACTGTGCCGCTCTGCCCGATACACTGCTTGAAAGCGAGCTGTTCGGATACGAAAAAGGCGCTTTTACCGGCGCTGCCGAAACAAAGAAGGGCAGGTTCGAACTTGCCCATGAAGGCACCATGTTCCTCGACGAAATAGGTGAGATAAGCCTTGCAACCCAGGCAAAACTTCTCAGGGTAATACAGGAAAAGCGTTTTGAAAGGCTCGGCGGTACAAAAACTATGGAGGTTGATGTAAGGATAATTGCTGCAACGAACAGCGATCTTGAAGAAGCAATAAAAGAAAAAAAATTCAGGGAAGACCTGTACTACAGGCTGAATGTGGTCCCTATATTTATGCCTGCACTGCGGGAGCGGAAAGAAGACATACCTTTGCTCGTAGAGCACTTCCTTGGCGGGTTCAACAAAGAGCACGGCAAATCTCTGAAACTTTCAGAACACGCAATGGAGTTCCTTATAAATTACAACTGGCCCGGCAATGTAAGAGAGCTTGAAAACATGATAGAGCGTGCTGTTATCATGACCCGGGGCAATGTTATCAACATAAAAGACATACCTATACCGGTTGTAAGCAGAGAGCAGGGAAAGTCTTATTCGGCACCTTCCAAACAGGCGATTTCAGAGCATTACCGGCTTGACAGTATGATAGAGGACATTGAAAAGAGCAAGATCATCGATGCATTGAAAAAGGTCAACGGCGTAAAGGCAAAAGCCGCAAGATTGCTCGGCATTACCCAGAGGCAGCTGGGATATAAAATACAGAAGTACGGTATAGCACTTGAAGTCGGCGCCACCATAAACGGGGTTTCACGGGATTGAAATTCCGCAGGACAGGATGCCGTCCGTCCCAAAAAAAGACAGCCCTGTGTTTCAACATTTATGTCACAATAGAACAAAATTGTTGTAAAGTTGTTACAAAGATGTAACATCATAAAATGCTTGCAATCCAGAGGAACAGTTGGCATGTTATCTGCATTCTAAAAAAATAAACTTTAAGGAGGCACTATGACCGCAAAAGA
>JAJYJX010000141.1 GCA_021789095.1 bacterium | reverse complement strand
GCCTCCTGAGCCGCAGCACGGGTCATATACGCGGCCTTTATACGGCGCAAGCATCTCGACAAGCGTCTGGACTACACATCGCGGCGTATAGAACTGGCCGCCTTTTTTGCCCTCTGCACTGGCAAACTCGGAAAGAAAATATTCATAAACACGGCCGAGAATGTCTTTTGAACGGTTCTCTTTGTCGCCCATGCCTATAGTACCGATAAGGTCTATCAGCTCGCCGAGCCGCTGCTTGTCGAGTTCCTGGCGTGCATAGGTCTTCGGCAAAACACCTTTCAGTACCTTGTTGTCGCTCTCGATAGCAAACATGGCATCATCAATGAGTTTCCCTATGCTGGGTTGTTTTGCATTGGCTTGAAGGTATGTCCAGCGGGCTTTTTTGGGTACCCAGAAGATATTCGCAGCCATGTATTCATCACGGTCTTCTGGATCTGCTCCACTCTTTTTATCTTCGGCAAGCTTTGCTTGATGTTCCTCGAAGGCGTCTGATATGTATTTCAGAAAGATAAGGCCAAGAACAACGTGTTTGTACTCGGCTGCGTCCATGTTGTTGCGCAGCTTGTCCGCAGCCTGCCACAATTTTTCTTCGAACCCAAGGGTTGCGCCGTTGCCGTTCTGTTTTTTAGCAGTCTTTACCTTGCGTGCCATGAGCTATACCGTAACGTCCCCACCTCCTCTTACTCTAAGAGGGGGGACGCAGAAGGATTTCGTTTTGGCGATTTTTCTGAACTTCATAACCCAAATCCCCTGCAAGGTCTGTATTCGATGACGGATTAACTGATTCGATTATATACTCATTCTACGAAATACTCAAGACTTCCACTTGTAAGTGTAGAGCAAAGCGGGCAGTTCTTTGAAAGCAAAAAACTCGGTAAGATTATATGTGTCATTCCCACAGGTAGAGACACACGGACGTTCGGCACGGCACTCTGCGGTAGGTGGACCGCCCCTGGGGTATTTGAAGGCAGTATATTCTATGCTGCTTTTTGCCCTCTTTTACTTGCGTTCAATATGGTAATCCCTATTATCTCGCCTTTTTCATAGCGGATGATTACATCGTCATCGGTCATCTCACTGTCGTCCGCATGGCTTGGTTTCTTAAAGTTCAGGTAAAGGACATCGGCCTGCGCATCATAGCTATACCAAATGTTCTTATAGGGTATTTGTATAAGATTTGGAACTATACTCAAAAGCTTACTTATTTCTAATGTGGCCATAGTCTGACCCTCCTTTCAAACTGCTTTTCTCTGCTTGTCAAAAATGCAGTTATAACGAAACCATCTTCGCTACTTATTTCTTTATATACAACAACTATTGATTTATTGGTAGCTATCCGTTTTAAGGCAATACATTCTCCCGACTTACCTGCATAAACAGCATCAGGGCTTGAAACAGTTTCCATTGTCTCAAAATAATATCCTGCCATTTCAGAGTGCTCCTCTGTTATATGTAACCATCTTTCTTCGGTTAGTCTAATGGAGACTTTGTTTACTGATAATACAGGTTCCATTTTATATACTTCTCATTCCGGGACGCAATGACAAACCTCCTTTTCAGATTTATCAATGTCTCCGGACTTCAAGGAAGTATTATGATATATAAGCCAAAAAGCCAGTGCTTGCAATAGAAATAACCTGGATATTAATTTTGAACCACCCCTGCTTATCCCGCCGTGTAGGTCACGTTTCTACCGTTGCCCGAACGCTTGATCAGACCGGGTTCGAGCAGTTTTCTGACAGGACGCGTATATGCATCTTTTGGTTTTGCCCTTCCCTTGAATGCAGACAAGGTGTATCCATTCCCAGATAATAAGGACAAGCTGGGTCAATGTCATGAACCACAGCAGGAAAAACAGCTTGTCACCGATCTCCCTTTCGATTACCCCGATCTTCCGCTCGTAAGCCTTGTCTATTTCCATAAAAAAGCCTCCTTTTGATTCGTTCACATGCGTTCACTTTCGTTCATCCGCAGGTGAACGAAAGGCTGCATGCTTAAGAAAATGAAGGTGTTAGATAAAAGAGTGTATTTTGCTCTTCTGCTTAAGAGTATTTGGATTCCGCATCAAGTGTGGAATGACGGAAGGAAGATAGGAACGTAGCATTGTTTTCTTATACCGCCTGCTGGATCCTGCGGGCGAGCCGCTCTTTCTGCCGCTGCTCCCCCTGTTTCCATCGTTTGCGTTCTTCGTCCGTTTCAAGGTCGATGCACGGCACTTCAACCGGACGTCCTTCGCCGCTCAGTGCCACATACACTACGTACGCCCGGTTTGTCACCCTTCGCCTGCCGGTAAGGATCTCTTCCGCTTCCACGCAGACCTCCACCTCCATGGACGTACGGCCCGCATAGGTCAGTTTTGCATTGAATGTAACAAGATCGCCGATATGCACAGGTTCAAGGAATGTAAGAGAATCAACCGCTACCGTTACAGCCGGGGCCCTTGCATGTCGCGTAGCACACATTGCACCTGCTTCGTCTATCAGCTTCATCAGCACGCCGCCGTGTATATTGCCCAGATTGTTGGCGTTCTCGGGCTGCATAAGCTGGCTCAGCGTAACCTCCGAATCACGTATCCGTTTTTCTTCCATATAAAAACATCCTTTCTCAAGTTTTTGGCTTGTTCTTATTAAGATAATAATCCTGTTTTTTTAATCAATCTACGGAGACATGAAAAAGGATAAACTGGCATGAAATGATGTTCAAGCTAATTTCCAAAAACGCTTGTGAAAATAACCCGAAAAGTGCAATAAGTGAGTTTGCGTAAAAAAACTTGCGTCAGTTATGCAAGCAAATTGTGAACTACCGCCACCAAAGGTGGGGACTTCATTTTTGGCTGAAAGCCAAAAATGTCATTCCGCACTTGATGCGGAATCCAGAAAAGATCTATTCAAAAACTGGATTCCCACTTTCGTGGGAATGACACGGGAAAACTGGATTCCTACTGGAGTTTATTCCGCATGTGCGGGGCAGGAATGACAACAAAAAATGCAAATGGAGATGATCAGTGAAGGTCGATTTTACACAAATTCAACACGGCGTTTTGACTTGCCGGAGTGGCGCATCTCTCCGATGACGTAAGCCCTTTGACGCTGTGATCTTATGATGCGCACGGCGCTATCAACGCTGTCCTTACCGACGACCACTATCATGCCAAGCCCGTTGTTGAATGTCCTGAGCATCTCTGTTTGATCGACGCTGCCGAGCTTCTTGATCATACTGAATACAGGCGGCACTTGCCATGAGCCCGTTCTGATAACAGCCCCGTATTTCCCGGGCAATACCCTTGGGAGGTTGTCCGGTATGCCCCCGCCGGTTATGTGTGCGGCGGCCTTTAAGAGGTTGCCGTTAAAAAGCGCAAGGATAGTCCTTACATATATGATCGTCGGCCTCAGCAGTTCCTCTCCGAGCCTGCATCCCAGCTCGTCTATATATGCATTGAGCTTTATCCTCTTTTTTTCAAGCAGCACATACCGTGCGAGCGAATAACCATTGCTGTGCAGGCCGCTTGAGCCTATGCCTATGAGTACATCGCCGGGCCTTACGTCAGAGCCTGTCAGAATCTTATTCTTCCCCACCACGCCTATTACAAACCCGGCAAGGTCATACTCGTCGTTTGCATAAAAACCGGGCAGCTCTGCTGTCTCGCCGCCGAGCAACGAACAGTCCGCCTGCCTGCACCCGTTGACTATGCCCTTTACGATGTCTTCGGCAATACCGAGCTTGAGCCTTGATGTGGCAATATAATCAAGGAACGCCACCGGCTCTGCACCATTGACAACAACATCGTTTACATTCATGGCAACAAGGTCAATGCCGACCGTATCATGGACACCCATTGCAAAGGCTATCTTGAGTTTTGTCCCTACACCGTCCGTCGATGTAACGATGACAGGATGCCTGTACTTTTTCCTGTCTATCTCAAAAAGCCCTGCAAACCCTCCTATACCGGAAAGTACGCCCTTTCTCAGGGTTGACCTGGCAGCAGACTTTATCCTTTCGACAAAGGCATTGCCCCTGTCTATGTTAACGCCGGCGTCGCTGTATTTCATTTAATCCGCTTTCTTCCTCAGAAATGTCGGTATGTCAAGCTCATCCTCATCGTAGCCTGTAAGCATGACCTTTTTTACGGATTTCACGGAGTCGATCTCGTCTATCCTCTTGTCCGCACGCTTGAAAGCGGGTATTTCCCTGTCTTTGTTGTTGTGGATGATGGATAGTTTGCTGGAATACTTGTCTTTTATGTTCCTTTCCCCGAAGCCCGTTGCTATTACCGTAACGTTCAGACTGCTGCCTATGTCCTCGTTTATCACGGTACCGTATATGACGTTTGCATTGTCATCCACCTGCTCCTTCACAAGCTCGCATGCATCCTTTACCTCGTTCAGCGTCATTGAGGCATCGCCCGTAATGTTTATAAGAACTCCCTTTGCGCCGCTTATGGATATATCTTCAAGAAGGGGGTTCGATATCGCCTTTTGCGCAGCATCCTTTGCCCTCTTTTCCCCTTCGCTCCTGCCGGTACCCATCATCGCCATACCCATCTCTCCCATTACTGTCCTTACATCCGCGAAATCGACATTCACAAGCCCCGGGATGGTTATGATGTCGGATATGCCCCTTACAGCCTGCACAAGCACATCGTCAACCTTCGCATACGCGTCGAGCACGGTCGTTTTGTTGTCGGCTATGTTGAACAGCCTGTCATTGGGTATAACTATCAACGTGTCTACAAACTGGCTCAGTTCTTCAATGCCTTTTTCCGCCTGTGCTGCCCTTTTCCTGCCTTCAAATTCGAAAGGCCTTGTCACGACCGCAACGACAAGCGAGTCGAGAGACTTTGCGAGTTCCGCAATGACCGGGCTTGCACCCGTCCCTGTGCCTCCGCCCATGCCTGCGGTCAAAAAGATCATGTCTGCCCCTGCAAGCATGTCCTTCAGCTTTGTCTGGTCCTCAAGGGCTGCCTCCTTGCCGATCTCGGGATTTGCTCCTGCGCCGAGTCCTTTTGTCAGCTTTGCCCCGAGCTGTACCTTGTTCGCTGCCTTGTTCCTTGTAAGCACCTGCATATCCGTATTCGCTGCTATAAAATCCACGCCCCTCATTCCCTGCTTTATCATGGTATTCACGGCATTGCCTCCGCCGCCGCCGATGCCTACGACCTTGATCCTTGCAGAATGATGATACTCGTTACTTAGCTCAAACATTTTATCCTCCTTTTTTGATAAATAATTTTGATGCTATATTTGCAAAAAACTCCCTTATGTTTCTGAGAAGGTCTGTATCCTTCCCGTTGTATGAACCTCTGACGTGTGCATGCTTGCTGCCGTATATCACAAGCCCGACCGCCGTTGCGTAAGACGGGTCTTTGATAACATCCGTCAGGCCGCCCACACCCGAGGGGAAACCTATCCTTACGGGCAGGTTGAAGATCTGCTCCCCGAGATCGACCATGCCGTCGAGCACCGAACTGCCGCCGGTAAGCACTATGCCGGCGGAGATGAACTCCTTGAACCCGGACTTCGTGATCTCCTTGTCAACCAGCGACAGTATCTCCTCGGTCCTGAGCTCTATGATCTCCGCCAGAGTCATACGCGATATGGTCCTGGTCTTTCTGTTGCCTATGCCCGGCACTTCCACCATTTCAGACTTGTCCACGTTGGTCCTGAGAGCAGTCCCGTACTTTATCTTGATCTTCTCGGCCTCA
>JAJYJX010000140.1 GCA_021789095.1 bacterium | reverse complement strand
GTGGAACAACGCGCAAAAATCCATCAGGGTGAAGTTCTTCGGCCATGACGTTTTCCTGCCGCAGGCACCGTATGTGTTCGCCCTTGTCACGGGCGTGCCTGTTTTCGTGTTCTTTGTTGTCCGGACCGGCAAGGCTGGTTACAGGATCATCGCGCACCCGCCGATGTACGTAAAAGCAGAGTCCAGGGACCAGCGGGAAGCTGTCATGCAAAAGGCTGCACAGCAGTACGTTACCCTGCTGGAACAGATGATACGGCAGCATCCTGAACACTGGTACCACTTTACACCAATGTGGATTGATGATAAAAATAAGTCCGCGTGATTCTTAAAAGTCCATAAAAAATAGCAAGGTTTGAGAAGTGAGTGAGAAACCTGCGTCGATGAGGGGTTACTGCGAATGTATGCAAAGGGGAAAAGATAAGCTGCCTGCATATAAACCCCGTTAGAAAAGCTGGAATCTTAGCGGATAATGTTATAATGAATTCAGAACCTATTATGCGAACTCTCTATAATCGGAGAGTTTCTAACGGGGTGAACTTACAGAGGACTTGAACATGGGTAATATAAAAGACTTAAAGTGTCTTAGGTGGATCGCAGGGTTGAACGGGCAAGCAAACCCCGCTATTGATCTCTTTTGGATTATACAGGATCTATGAACAGCATTACATACTTACTTACCGCGTTTGAGGCGTTATTGAGCAACAAGATGCGCTCCGCCCTTACCATGCTCGGTATTATCATCGGCGTCACATCAGTGATCCTGCTTGTTTCCATGGCGGAAGGGGCAAAACAATACATACTCGAAAAATTTACCGGGCTGGGAACAAACATGATCATCATACAGCCGGGCAAGATACAGACAAAAGGCGGCAGCTTCCCTGTCGCAGGTATAGCGTCAACGCACAAGCTTACCCTGTCCGATGTAAACGCAATACAGAGGGAGGCGACGTACACCGACGGGGTTTTCCCCATGATACTCGGGGCGCTTATTGTCAAATATCGCGACGCGCATGTCGATGTAACTGTGCTTGGCACGAACGAGCAGTTCACAAGGATCATCAATATAGCACCGCAGATTGGAGGGTTCATGACAAGAGAAGAGAACGATGCTGGCAGGAACATGTGTGTGCTCGGGTACCGGGTATGGAAGGTTTTGTTCGGGGATGCAAATCCGCTTGGCAGGATTGTAAAGCTTGGCAATTTCTATTTCAGGGTCATAGGGGTCATGGAGAAAAAGGGACAGTCCCTGGGGTTTGACATGGACGGTCTCGTGTACGTCCCGGCAAAAGCAGCGGAGAAAATCTTTAATACCGACAGCCTGTTCGGCATAAGGGCACGGGCAAGGACAAAGGACGTTATCAATGATGCAATGAACCAGATTATAGGAATACTGAAGAAACAGCACAACAACAACGAGGACTTTACGGTCATAACGCAGGATGCGATGCTTTCGACGGTTGATACGATAATGAACATGATGACAGTTATCCTTGCCGGCATTGCAGCCATATCCCTGCTTGTGGGCGGCATAGGTATCATGAACATCATGCTCGTGTCCATCAAGGAGCGCACGCGTGAGATCGGCATACGAAAGGCCGTAGGAGCAACAAAGCGGGACATCCTTATCCAGTTCCTGATAGAATCCGCAACCCTGAGTTCTACAGGGGGAATAATCGGCATAATTGCGGGCATTACAGGCGGGTTTATAATACAGTCCATGATCAGCGGCTTCCACATAAGCATTACTCCATGGTCGGTACTGCTTGCATTTTTCTTCTCCGCTGTTGTAGGCATCTTCTTCGGGGTATACCCCGCCTACAAGGCGGCGCAGCTCGATCCCATAGAATCATTGCGGTATGAATAGTTTCCAGAAAAAAATAATAAAAATTGCTGTTCCCATACTTATAAAGCGTCCTATCTATAGCATCGGGACTGTATACATTGCCGGTATGCATACCCTCTATAACTGTTAAATTAAGATCGTTTGTTGTAAACCGTGAAAGCAATTGAAAAGCTTCGGTAGCATCAGCAGCGGGGATAATACGTTGTGCAGTATATACAATCGGCTTTGCAACTGTATTCTCATACAATGAGAGGTCGTTAAATGTACCCAATAGTTTGAAGTATTTGCCTTGGTAGGTATTGTATCGCCGGCTGTATAGAATGTGTAATTCCTTGTTTATCAGGAGCTGAAGAAACGGAATTATGTGGACGGCTGCAAGTAAAAAACCAAATCATAAGCGATGAAAAGGTATATGCAATACTACCGATGATCAAAGATGGCTTATGTAAAGAAAATAGATCGAGGAACAAATACATACCCATAGCTGCCAGAAGCAGTTTTAGTATTGCGATAATCAAAAATCCTGTTTTAAAGCCAAACAACAAACCTATAAGGTTATACGGCGATAGTACTCCAGATTGATCGTTTGCAAAGAATGGTATGCCTCCATACTCATAAGGGGTGTTCAAAGGGAAATGTTCTTTATGCAGCTCCCCATAGCCATAAAATCTCCATGGAATAAACTGCAGCAGTGCGTCTGTCTGCCGAAAGTTTTGCGGAAATTTTTGTGGAGGTATCTGGTTATATTCGCTCCATGGTTCGAACGCGTATATAAGATCAATCGGCGCAAAGACTTTGTTTTTTGAGAAAATGGCTTTTGAAAAGAACAAAGATATCAATAAAAACAGAAATAAGACAGGCAATCTATTCTTCATATCTTGTGGAAGAATTATAGATGTACAGGGTACAGATGTCAACGATGCGATGCAGGGCGTGCATTTTATCTTTTCCCGTAACGGTTTTAATGGTATCGTTATTTAATGGCTGAAATTGTTTATTTGTTATTTGGCTCTAACCTTGAGGACAGGGAAGCAAACCTTATAAGTGCACTGAAGGATGTTTCCGAATATCAAAATACAAAGATCATCAGGATTTCTTCCCTCTATGAAACGGAGCCTGTGGGTATGGAAGAGGAAAGCAGCGCCCGGAATTTCTTAAATATGTGCTGTGCATTGGAAACAGCGCTGGGTCCGTTCAAGCTGTTTGCACTGGTACAAAAAACAGAGCAAAAACTCGGCAGGGACAGAACAAAAGGCAATGCAGTCCATAAGTCCCATAATGGCTTATACCTTTCAAGGACTATAGACATTGACATACTTATGTACGGCGAACGCATACTTTGCACAAAAGAACTGATCATACCTCACCCGCGTTTCCATGAGAGACTGTTTGCACTCGAGCCCCTTGCGGAAATAGCGGGCACTGTGGTGCATCCATTGTTTAGGTTGACTGTACATGAATTAAAATATAGGAATACAGACAAGCATTTTATAAAGTATTTTAAGGGACTAAAGGACACGATCTATGGCGATAAAAGAATTAAAGGTTCTTGACCAGAAACTATACAATATCGCGCGAGCAATAGCGGAAGCGATCATACCGGCAGGAGGGGCTTTTGAGCCGGGCGCAAACGAGGTTGATGCTGCGCTGTTGTTCGATCATTACATTGATCGCCTGTCAAGGATTCAATTCAGATTTATAAAATACATCTTGTACATGATCCAATACACTCCTTTGCTTACAAAGTTCAAACTATTCACCAGGATGTCATTGGGAGAAAGGATAAAATACCTCCAGGGATGGGAAGAAAGCAGGGTCTCGTCAAAAAGGTACATTTTCATCACACTCAAGCTTTTGATCATGATGCCGTTCTATTCCGACGACAGGATCCAGGATGCGATCGGCATTCATTCTTCCATGGGCGAACATCCCGAATGCCTGCTGAAGGTATAAACATGCTGTTCACGTACAAAGACATAACAAAGGATATTTTTGAACAGCCGGACGTATGCATAATAGGTTCGGGTGCAGGCGGTGCTGTTATGGCAGACGTGCTGAGCGGGGCGGGTCTCGATGTTGTTGTGCTGGAGGAGGGCGGGTATTACACAAAGGACAGATACAGCAACTACAAGCCGTACGAATCATTTAAGATCCTTTACAGGGATTACGGTGCAACACTTGCATTTGGCAGGATTCCGATAATGCTTCCGCTGGGCAGGGCTGTAGGCGGGACAACTGTTATAAATTCAGGCACGTGCTTCAGGACGCCGGACAGCGTACTCAATGACTGGGCAGAAACCTTTGGTATTATAAAGGCATCTCCCATAGATATGGAGCCGTACTTTGAACGGGTGGAAAAGACCATAAATGTTGTGCCAGTTGATCCGGAAATACTGGGCAGGAACGGGCTTGTGTTCAAGCGGGGGGCAGATGCGCTCGGATTGAGCAACGGCATGCTGAAGCACAATATGATAAACTGCCACGGATGCGGAAGGTGCGTATTCGGGTGTCCTACCGATGCAAAGCAGGCCGTGCACCTGAATTTTATTCCGTCTGCTGTAAAGCATGGTGCAAGGGTTTACGCAAATGCGCGGGCAGACAGGATCAGGGTTGAAGGCAGGACCGTGAAAGAGATAACAGGAAGCATACTGAACGAGGAAACGGACAACAGGATTTACAGTATATCCGTAAAGCCAAAACTCCTGATCATGTCTGCAGGCGCTGTGTACACGCCGTACATGCTCGACAGAAACAACCTCAGGATCTCTCCGGAGCTTGGCAGGAACCTGGCAATCCACCCCGCTGTAAGGGTAACAGCGATGTTTGACGAGCTCATAGAAGGATACAAAGGCGTGCCCCAGGGGAATTACATGGATGCTTACGCCAGTGAAGGCATAATGCACGAAGGTATATTCGTACCCCCGGAGATCGGGCTGCCGGTAATGGGGAAACTTGGATTCAAGGGCAAGGAACTTGCATCGAATTACAACCGCACTGCAGCATTCGGGGTAATGGTGTCGGACAAGAATTCTTTTGGAAGCGTAAGGGCAGGCGTTGATAACAGGCCGTTCATAACGTACAGCCTTCACCCGTACGACATAAAAAAGATGATAAAGGGGATTGCGGTTGCAAGCGAGGTGTTCTTTGCCGCAGGGGCGAAATCCGTAAACACGAGCGTTTTCGGGTTTAACGAGCTCAAAACACCGGACGACATCTCGCGGCTCTTTGAAAAAAAAATAAGCGCAACGGCCTTTGAGATGATGGCGTTTCACCCCCTGGGTACGGCAAGGATGGGAGAAATGCCGGGACACTCGGTTGTTGACTCATTCGGGAAAGTACATGTAATTGACAATATGTTCATATCGGACGGCAGCATTGTCCCTACGTCCCTTGGCGTAAACCCCCAGATCACGATCATGTCTTTGTCGATGAGAAACGCAGAGCACATAGCTGAAAACAGATCAAAATTAATAAAATGAACAGACTGATCAATACAGAGATATGCGGCATGCTGGGCATCAAGTATCCCCTCCTGCTGGGCGGTATGGTGTATGTATCTTACGCGCCGCTTGCCGCGGCAGTATCAAACTCAGGCGGACTGGGTGTTCTTGCAGGAGGTTCTTTTCAGTCAAAGGATGATTTGAAAGAGGAGATAAGGAAAACCCGTACCATGACAGACAGGCCTTTCGGCTTAAACGTTCCGCTTATGTACCCGCTTGCGCAGGACATGATAGACACTGCAATAGAGAGCAGGCTGCCCGTTGTCGTAACGTCTGCAGGAAGCCCTGCGAGGTTTACCAAAAAACTGCACGATGCGGGCATAAAGGTCGGTCATGTCGTGCCTTCGGCAAAACTCGCGAAAAAAGCCGACAGTGCAGGCGTGGATTTTATTATAGCAGAGGGTATAGAGGCAGGGGGTCACGACAGCCCTCTTGAGATCACGACTATGGTCTTAATACCGCAGGTCGTGGACGCTGTGAAAGTCCCTGTTGTAGCGGCGGGCGGTATAGCGGATTACAGGGGATTTGCGGCAGCCAGGGCACTCGGTGCGC
>JAJYJX010000139.1 GCA_021789095.1 bacterium | reverse complement strand
TCTCCGAGTATCCGACAAAGACGTCCATAATCAGCATTAAAATAGACAGCGTGGAAAAGCGGATCAGGAATAAAAAGAAATAACCGGCATACATGTATACTATACGAACTCACCGACGAGATCGACACCGACTGCGTCAGTGATCCTGACCATCCCGAATTGTCCCTTTGAATGATTGCCGGCATTGTAAATCATTATGTAGCCGTCGATCTCTGGTGCCAGGAACCACGGCCGCGCAATTATGACTGAATGGTCGGAGGGGTCGGTACCTTCGATAAGCGCCTCGTAGGTTTTATCGATAAAATCGGAAGATGCGTCATGCATTACCTTTTGCGCAAGATCGTTGAGCGTGTTCATCCTGTCGGTGATTTTTTTTTGCGGGACCTGCCCCCTCATTGTTGATGCCGGTGCAGGCGCTTCTCTTGAATAGGGGAATACGCCTATGCGGTGGAACTTGTACTCATTGAAAAACTCCAACAGCTGCATGAAATCATTTTCTGTTTCACCCGGGAAACCTACAATGACGGTTGTCCTTAAAAAGGGGGCTTGTATCCTTTTCCATATCTTTTCTATCAATGCCTTTATATCGTCCGAAGAGCCCTGCCTGTTCATAAGCCTCAATATGCGGTCCGAGGTATGCTGGAGCGGTATATCGAAGTAGTCGAGGACCTTCTCACTGTCGCCGACGAATGACAGAAATTCGTCTGTAATGTGTGACGGGTACAGATAGTTCAGCCTTATCCATTTTAACCCGTTGATCTTTTCCAGCCCGGAAAGCAGGGGGATCAGTTCATTTCCGCCCCTGTCTTTGCCGAAATTCATCGTATCCTGCGCTATGATATCGATCTCCGCGGCCCCTCTGTCCACGAGTGATTTGACTTCATCGACGATGTCGAGCTTTTCCCTGCTTTTCAGCTTTCCCTTGATAACGGGTATTACGCAGTACGAACACCTATTGCTGCATCCGTCTGCTATCTTGATATAAACGCAGGAATTGCCTCTGTAGGGGACCCTTTCGAGTTGTTCCGGGTATGATACGAGAGGTCTTGCGACAAGCGATGTACCTTTTCGTTCCTTCTCGAGCAATTGCGGTATATTCTCAAATCCGTTTACACCCAGGAAAAGGTCGACATCCTTGAATTGCAAGGTCAGCTTCCGTGCAAACCTCTGGGGCAGGCATCCCGTTACAACGATCTTTTTTATCCTGCCGTCGCGCTTTGCCTGTATTGCCTGCATGATGGCATCAAGCGATTCATCAATGGCATCCCTGATAAACCCGCAGGTATTGATAACCACCGTTTCCCCTGTCATGTGGTCCCATTCTATAGTATAGCCGCTCTTCTTAAACGCCCCGGCGATCAGCTCGCTGTCGACATCGTTTTTGGGGCAGCCGAGGGGTATTATCGAGATCTTCTTTTTGTCCACCGGCGGTCTAATCCTTGTTGTTCTTCCTGTTCAGGAAAGCCGAGATGCGCTTGTTCCAGTCTTCCGTGGAAGAAAGATAGGCAAAGTTGTCAGGTGAGTACAGCGAGTACCTGTAAATGAGCTCGTTGGTGTGCTGGTTAACCGTCGCTTTTGCCATTGACAGGGCCAGGGAAGAGCCCTGCATGATCTGCTCCGAGAGTTCATCGGCCTTTGAAAAAAGCGATTCCCGGTCTTCGACTACATAATGAACAAGTCCCATTCTTAATGCTTCGTCCGCTTTTACCTGCCTGCCTGTCAGCAGGAGTTCTTTTGCATGTCCTGTGCCTACCAGCCCGATCAGCCTTAAGGTGCATCCATGGGGAAGTATCGCCCCGATTTTAACGGCCGGAAAGCCTATTCTGCCGGCCTCCGTCATAATCCTTATATCGGATGACATTGCCAGCCCGAAGCCGCCCCCGAGTGCGTACCCGTTGATCAGTGAGATAACGGGTCTCGGGAAATTGAACAGTGCGTCCATTGTTGATTTGAGCAGTTCCGCAAATGCACGGGCTTGCGATGCATCGCGGAATTCAACAAGGTCTTTAAGAAAAGCACCGGTTGAGAACGAGGCGTTCCCTGCACCTGTCAGGTAGATGATCCTTGCAGCTTTATCGTCTTCGACCTTTTTGAGCATAGCTGTCAGTTCATCCATCATGCCTGCGTCAAGGGCGTTCTGCTTCGCGGGATTGTTTATGGTTACGACAGCGACATGTTTGCCGCGTTTGTCGAGGAGTATGGATTTCATATGGTTCCTTTATTCATGGTATGCATGGGATGGTTTGTTTATGCATTTCAGTCTGTGATCCGCCCCTCACCTTTCTCCTCTCCCCTGAGGGAAGAGGAAGGGTGAGGGGGGGGTATTTACCGCTGTGCGGGGCTGTGAATGACCTCCACGTCTTTTGGCGGTATGAATGTAAAAATACTGTCAGGCATCGGTGTGTTCAGCTTTATATTGCTGAAGTCGATCTCCGTATGGTTGCCGAACCTGTCGATTACAATGCTCTTTGAGATCAGGAAATCTTTTTTGTCCACCGCGAGCAGTATTTTTAAAGGGGCACCTTCATAGCTTTTCTTCGGTATAAGTTCGAGTATATATGCATTTTTTGTATCTGCAAGTTCTTTACCATTGCTGAACCGTACATTAAAGTCTTCCAGGATTTTTCCCATGCCTGTAAGGAAGGTCTGGGTTGGTTTATATTTGAATGATTTCTCGAATGTACCGATGATTACCTGTTTGTCAGAAGGTATGTAGAACCATATTGTCTTCCCGTTGCTGACGATGAGCTGCTCCTTCGGCTTTTTGTACTCCCACCTGATCTTCCCGTCCTTTTCCATATACACGGCACCGCTGTCCTGTTCGGAAATATCAAGGGTTTTCATCTTTGCTGTCTGGACGAATTCAGCCTTGAGAGAAGAGGTCCTGTCATAGAGTGCCTGGACTTTTTTTGCGACATTGTTTGCACTCATACCTGCCATGGCGCTTGAACAAAACAGCAGTACAATAGCTATTCCTGCCAGTGTTATAATCCTTTTCATAGTATCCTCCCTATTTTGAAACAATAAAGTTTTTATTGCCGGTTTCACTTCTCAGGATAATGCCTTCTTTCTCCATCTGTTCCACCATCCTTGCCGCCCTGTTATATCCGACCCTCAGCCTTCTCTGAAGCATTGATATTGAAGCATACCCGCTCTCCCTGATGAGTTCGACTGCTTTACCGTAAAGTTCGTCAGACAGTTCGTCATCGATAGTGCCTGACTGTGTGACGTCCTCCGAGATCTGTATTTCATAGGACGGTTTCCGCATCTTCTTGAGGTATTCGGTTACCCTCATTACCTCCGAGTCCGATACAAAGGCGCCGTGCACCCTTACAGGCTGCGCCGCCCCGGGCGGTATAAACAGCATGTCCCCCGCGCCCAGTAATTCTTCCGCGCCTGATTGATCCAGTATGATTCTTGAGTCTGTTTTCTGCGGTACCTTCAGAGCTATCCTTGAAGGGAAGTTTGATTTGATCGTTCCGGTTATCACATCGACAGAAGGCCTCTGCGTGGCGAATATTATGTGTATTCCTGCTGCCCTGGCTTTCTGCGACAGCCTGATGATGTATTCCTCGACATCCTTTGGGGCCGTGAACATCAGATCGGACAGTTCATCTATTATGATCACGATCTTCGGCATCTCCTTCAGTTCCGGATCCTGGAACTTTTTTGCCCTTATCATCTGGTTATACACGGACAGGTTCCTGGCTCCAGCGCTGTTGATCGTGATATACCTCCTGTCCATTTCTTCCGTCGCCCATCTCAGTATATACGTAGCCTTCTTTGGTTCTGTTATGACTTCGTGGAGCAGGTGGGGGATGTTGTTGTACGCCGAGAACTCGAGCATCTTCGGATCAACGAGTATGAGCTTCAGTTCATCCGGCGTAGCCTTGAACAGGAAGCTCATGACAATGGCGTTCATCGTTACGCTTTTGCCGGAGTTGGTAGAGCCGCCTATCAGCAGGTGCGGCATCTTTGCAAGGTCAGCCACAACCGGTTCACCTGTCGTATCAACGCCCAGGCATATCGTGAGAATCGACGAGCTGTTCTGGAACTTTTCCGATTGCAGGACCTCCTTGAGATAGACTATTCTCCTCTTTGGGTTCGGTACCTCTATGCCGACCGCAGACTTGTCCACAATATGCGGCTGTATGCGCACGCTCGGCACCTTCATGGCAAGCGCAAGATCGTCTGACAGGTTCATAATCTGGCTTACTTTTACCCCGGCAGCAGGCTCAAATTCGTACATGGTTATCACCGGCCCGGGTCTGACATTTGTGATCTTTCCGTTTACATTGAAATCGGCAAGCTTCTTTTCGATGGTGCGTGCGTTGTACTGGAGCGTGGTTGTACTGTACTCGATGTCCTTTGTCTCATAATTGTCCAGCAGTTTCAGCGAAGGGCATTTGAATGTGCTCGGCATCTCCTTGAAAAGCACTTCTTGGACAGGTTCTTCAGCTTTGAGCTCTTCGTGTACCGGCTGCTGTTCTTTTTTCTTGGGCGGCTGGATCATGATTTCCTGCGTTCTGTCCCTAATTATCAGTTTCTCCTTCAGCCTTTTCCTCTTTTCCCTCCATACGATAAGAGCGGTCCCGGCAGCGTTTATAAGCTTTCCGATACCGCTGACCGTTTTTGCTGTCAGGCCGAATACAAGTACTAAAAAATGAGTTATCGGGCGTCCCATCACCAGGATGACCGATATGAGCAGGAGTGTAACTGCAATAACGGCTGTTCCTGTATTGCCGAGATACGGGTGCAGTTTGCTGGTGATATAATACCCTATTATGCCGCCGGTGTTCCTCATATTGGAGTTTGATGATTGGACGGAAACAGAGGATATGGTGAATGCCAGTGATATGACCATCAATATCAGGCCGGAGATGTGCACCCATCTGTGTTTCCATTTTTCTTTCAGGATCATGGCGAAAAACGTTATTATCCCCAGAATGCCTATAATGTATCCTGTAAGCCCGAATGTTATAAGCAGCAGGTCTGCTATGTTGGCCCCGATCTCCCCGGCCATGTTGTGGTATATGCTGCTGTGGGATGCGTTCAGCAGCGTGGGGTCGTGCACATCGTAGGAGAAAAGGCTGAGCATGATTAGTACGGAGGTTGACAGCGTCAAAATGGCGAGGATATCTTTCAGGATTGTATTGTTCTTCTTATTGTTCGCCATTATGACGCTTTTACCCTGCGTATGTGTACAGGGGGTATGTTCATGATCTCCCTGTACTTCGCAACAGTTCTTCGTGCTATATTGATTCCGTCTGCTTTCAGTACCCTTACTATATCGGTATCCGAGAGAGTCCAGGACCGGCTTTCTTTTTCTATAAGTTCTTTTATTTTCTGCTTCACGAGTTTTGTGGAAAGGAGATCCCCGCTGTCCGTTCTAAGCGACGGGCTGAAAAAGTATTTCAGCTCATATATGCCCCACTGGGTCTGGACATATTTCCCGTTGGTGACCCTCCCGACTGTTGTCTCGTGTACGCCTATGTCGTTTGCTATGTCTTTCAAAACCATAGGCTCAAGGTGCTGCTCCCCGTATTCAAAAAAATTTTTCTGCCTTGACAGTATGCCTTCCACAACCTTCTTTATGGTATTCTTTCTCTGTTCCACGGCCTTTACGAGCCATCTCGCACCCTGCAGCTTCTCCCGTATGAACTTTTTCGCCATATCGTTGTCCGTACTCTCGCTCAAGAGTTTCCTTGCGTAATAATCAGCCGTTCTCAGTTTCGGCAGCCCGTCTTCTATCAGTTCGGCTACAAACCTGTCGCCCTTCTTTACGACCATCACGTCCGGCATTATATAATCCTCCTCACCGGAACTGTATGAATTCCCCGGCCTTGGGTTCAGATGGGTTATTGTATCTGCTGCTGCGGTTACGAGATCCACATCCACACCGAGCGACTTTGCTATTGAATGGTAATCCCTTTTTTCCAGATCGTTCAGGTGGTCTGAAAGGATGCCGTTTATCACCGTGCCTTCCAGGCCAAGGTGCCTTACCTGGAT
>JAJYJX010000138.1 GCA_021789095.1 bacterium | reverse complement strand
GAAGCCCACATCAAGATAAAGTATCCCTTTCAGCCGAAAGGCTGAAGATAAGACCCCTTGGAGATTACAAGGTTGATAGGTTGGGTGTGTAAGTGCTGTAAAGCATTGAGCTAACCGATACTAATAGGTCGAATGACTTGACTGGATTTTATGTATTCAATTTAAGTAATTTTTTCTGGTGGCAATACTGGAGAGGAAACACCCGTTCCCATTCCGAACACGGAAGTTAAGCTCTCCAAGGCTGATGGTACTACACGGGCGACTGTGTGGGAGAGTAGGTAGCTGCCAGGATTTTATGCCCCCGCCTGCGGCGGGGGCTTTTTATTTTCCCAGTTGCCAGTTTATAAAGAAGCTGTTATATTAAAAAAAGAAAAATATGATTGTTATATGTGATAAATGCAATACAAAGTACAAGCTGGATGATACCACTATTACCGAGGAAGGCGTGAAGGTAAGATGCTCAAAATGCGGCAACACATTCATTGTAAAAAAACCAAAGCCCGAAGATATTCAAAAGATTGTACAGCCGGATCTGGACGGTAAGGATCCGGGAACGCAGCTGGATATTCATAATGATCTTGACAAAGCAATTAATGAAACAATCAATACTATTACTTCACAGCAGCAAAAAACACCAGACACAGGTACTGAATTTGACTGGTCAGATCTGACCGGAGAGAAGTCAGAAGGCAAGGAGAAGCAGCCGAAGGAGGAGCCTGCGGCCATTGAATGGACACCTGAGATCGAGACACCACGGAATACAGGTTCAATGCAACCGACTGATGAAGTAATAAATGAAGTTCCCACAGAAGGTCCGCAAAATATACCGGTTAATGATTATAACGAACCAAAACTGTCCAACCCGACAGTTGAACATGTTGTAAGAGAATCGATAAAACAGGGAAGATCAGAATATATCCCCAAAACTGTATTACTTACTGTAAAAAAAATTATTAAATCATTGTTCATACTTGTTGTAATTGCTGTTGCAGGCTATTTCACCTATATATACAGATCCCAGCTTTTAAATATCGGTGCCAACGTATTCCAGATAGTGTCAAGCTACACTACCTCGCATAAGCCTATAAATATCGGTGTTAACGTAAGTGATTCCAGGGGATACTTTTTAAAGAATATAAGAGGTCAGCAGTTATTTGTTATAGAGGGAAATGTTACCAATACAACCGAGCATCCTGTAAGCTTTATAAAGCTTACAGCAAATATATCAGACAATAACAACAATCTTATTGCTACAAAAGACTTTTTTGCAGGTAATATGCTGTCAGACGATGATCTCAGAACATTAACAAGCGATCAGATTAATTCAAACCTCAACAATGAGATGGGCCAATCGTTAAAAAACTTTAACATACCTCCAAAAACCAGCATACCATTTATGGTTGTGCTCTTCGATGTTCCCGATAATATTACCTCCTTTGCTGTTATACCGAAAAGTGCGCATCCAAGTGTACAATAGATTATGGCAGAAAATGATATTAAACAGCTTGCATCAGATCTTGTAAACAAACTTATCATCTACAAAGAGCCCCCGATAAGAGAAAGCGTATTTTCGCAGAAAATAAAAGCAATACCGGTAGATACACTTGTGGATATCATCATGCGCGTGATCGTTATGGCATATCAGAAAGAAGAAAAGTATCTTGATGTCGTCGCTCTGTTTACAAATAAGGCCCTGCTCAAAAACAGCCTTGGCGAAAAAGGCATGTACGAGCTGACAAGGACTGCCGCAGAAAAAGGTTATAAAGACTTTTTGGTATTCCTGATTGACAGTATGTTTTCACCGAGGAGCAGGGAGATAGATGAGCCGCTTCAGGACTCACGAATGGAAAGTATGCCTCTGGGCTTTAGAAAATCGTTGTCTAAATCACATAACCGGGATGTTATAGAAAAACTTCTTTATGATCCGGAACCATCTGTTATTCATGGACTGCTGAACAATCCAAGGATAACGGAAAGAGACGTTGTCAAGATAGCGTCGAGAATGCCCAATACGAATAGAGTCTTAAGAACGATCTACAATCATGAGAAATGGCGGCACCGGTACAGCATACTGTGCGCACTTGCGCTGAACCCTTATACGCCGTCTGATATAACCTTGAGCATACTTCCGGAGCTTTTGCGCGTTGATCTGTTCAGTATAATAAATGACAACAGGCTGTCTGACATTGAGAGGATGCAGGCAAGGATTATTCTTTCACAGGGTATGACCATATAAAAATATGGAAGACATTAAAACAATAATTTCCGGATTAAATGGTACAAAATTAAAACAGGGCATGGAGGGGTTAATTCTGTATGAACAGTGGAAAGATATTGCAGGTAAGGACCTATCAGCTATTTCGCAGCCGGTATCAATGAAAAGCGGGATACTTTTTGTCGCGGTTAAAAATGGCGTCGCATTACAGGAGTTGCTCTACAACAAACACCGGATATTAAAAAATATAAATACCAGGTCTGACATGCCGCATATAAAAGATATAAAGGTCCATGTAAGCGCAGAACAGGAATTTGGCAACAGGTGATGCGCACCGGGCCTGTCAGGATACTGTTTGTTCATTCCTCATCAGAGATGTACGGTTCGGACAGATGTTTATATGAACTTGTAAAAAGGATTGATAAAGAACAATTTACTCCTGTTATTGTACTTCCGTTTGAGGGGGAACTTTCGGAGAAATTCAGGTCTATAGGTGTTGCTGTATACATAACAGATCCATGGGTCATAAGAAAGGGTGTATTCCGAAGCATAAGATTTTTATTTTATATACTAAAACTGCCTTGCAGCGTGATAAGGCTTGCGAGGATAATAAAGAAAGAAGGCATTGCGCTTGTATATTCTAACACGAGCATAATCGTTGGCTCTGCTTTATCAGCTTTCATAACACGCAGACCGCATGTCTGCCATATAAGGGAACTTTATGATAGTTATCCGGGATTGTCCCGGGTTTACCGGTCGTTTTTATGCAGGTTGTCTGACAGGTTGATAGTTATAAGCAATGCAGTCGCATCATTTGTAAACCCATGCTGTCCTCAAAAAATAAATGTAGTATATGACGGGGTTGTACTTGATAGATTTATTCATGCAGATCATAAATTACCGGATGTGCTGACAGAATGGAAAAAGCAAAAATATATTATCATTTCTAACGTTGGCAGAGTCAGTCCCATAAAAGGCCAGGAGCTTTTTATCAATGCGGCAAGAGAATGCATAAAACGTGACAGCAAGATAAGATTCCTTATAGTCGGGGATATTTTTAAAGGGAATGAACAGTACATGATGCATTTGAAAAACATGGTTAAATCATACGGCATGCAAGATCATATGCTATTTACAGGTTTCAGGGACGATGTGGATGATTTTATAGAAAGCAGCGATGTAATTGTACTTAGTACGCTTATAACAGAAGGACTTGGACAGGTTGTCATGGAGGGTATGGCAGCAGGGAAGGTTGTTATTGCTCCGGATAAGGGAGGACCTCCGGAACTTATCGAGCACGGGACAGACGGGATACTCTACAGGGCTGGCAGTCGGGATGCACTTTCACATGCTATTTTAAGGGCAGCAGGTGATCCTGATTTGAGAAAGTCAATTGCTGATAAGGCAAGGGAGAAGGCCAAGGCGCGCTTTGGCATACAAAACAATGTCTCTGCAATTGAGCAATTGATAAGGCAGATAGTAACTGCATGAGATCGCATAGAATATACAAAATTCCCTTGCCCGGTTGATTATTTAAAATAAAAAGTCAATGCGTTCCTCCGCTGAGATTTAAGCCAACCACTCCTATTATGATCAACCCGATTGAGATCAGCTTTATTCCAGCAGCGGGTTCTTTAAACCATACAATGCCTATTATTGCTATAAGTGTGGTCCCAAGGCCTGACCATATTGCATAGGCGACGCCCACATCAATCTTCTTTATTGCGAAGGTCATTGCGGTAAAGCTTAATGCATAAAAAAGAAACATCAGCACGGTTGGCAGGACTTTCGTGAACCCAGAGGACAGCTTCATATTTGTAGTGCCTGAGACCTCAAAGAGAATCGCTAAGATTAAATAAATCCAGTACATTGTGTTCCTCCTTAAGAACTTAATGCTGTAAAGATACTATACATTCCACACCTTGTCTATACCGCTTGACAAACCCTGGAGGTTATACTGTTAACTAACCAGTTAGTTAATTAATGGGAAAGTAATATTTGGATAAAAAAGAAGAGCGATCATGGAACAAGAAGCAGTTAAACATGAACCAACGACGATCTTTGATGATATTCTCCCGGTCAGGGAGACGAAGTCCGCTTATTCGGATTTTCCGTTCTCTTGGGAAGAGATTGACAATTCTTTCAGGGTCGCCCGGCGATTTCCTGCAACCTACTTCCGGCAGCTTCAGGAGGTGAGGAGTCGGGCGAGGGAGTTCACAGATAAATATGTGCGGCCGCGGGCCGTGGAAATTGATCAAAGGGTTAAACTGGATCACTCTTACTTTGCATGGGACCTGATGAAAGATGCATGCAAATACCGTTTTTTCTCGTTGATTATACCGGAGGCATTCGAGGGTGTTGGCGGGGGCGTGTTGCTCATGGCGGCTAGGGTAGAAGAAATAGCAGTTGGATGTGCCGGAGTTGCGAGCGCCATAGGTGTCCATTCGGCAGGTCTCTCTTGCGGACTGTTATCTATTGATCCCTACATCTTGGAGAAATACATCCGGGGCCCGTGGAAAAGTCATACCGCGACGCCAAGCTCACCATGATTTATGAGGGTACCAATCAGGCCAACCGGATTACCCATTTCAAAGACCAGGCAAGAACCTGGAGGGGGTATTAAACATGGAATGGTATGAGACCGAAGAGATATCCTTGTTTGCCGAGACCGCAGCCAGGTATGGGGCATGGGCTCTTCAGAACCTCCACGAAGGAAAGTCCTCCAATTTCGCCTTATAATTATTTACGGCCTTGGCTCTGCCATCGCTGCAAGTCTCATTATCCGCGGAATAAACAAAATACTGGTCAATGCCTACTTAAGCTGGATAATAGGATTCCTGCTATTTGCCGTGCTGGCCTACTTCATACTGGTTCGCAAAGGCGGGCTGGTCTATCGAGAGGCCGAGAGGCTGATTCTGCCCGAAGCTCAAAAGGTTCCCTCGCAGGCAGTACATGGGGTTTCCGGAGAAGGCATGGATTTCGCCGGGTCGCTGGCTACAGGGTCCAATGACTGTTGTTTCCCGCATAAAAAATCCGCCAAATCCCCTTTCAAAAAAATTCTCTATTATTTAACCATCCCCGCCAACGTGCTGTCGGATATCGGATTTATGGCATTACGATTCCGGAAAATCCGGTTTTTCAGGAAATTGAGACAGCATAAAAATAGTATTCCATTGATTTCAGGCTCGGGGTTCCTCATGTCCCGGTTGACCTTTCTTGGTCTGGAAGATGTGGAAGCGTTAATTCAGATATTGAATGGTGGAATCGATAGTCCGGTTACCTTTTCCGGACATTATTTATATGTCGGCAAGAGGGAAATTCCATTGCCGGCAACACTTAGTACAGCAAATCTTGCAGTCGAAGATATTCTTGGCTGCATAATCAAGGATCATTTGTCAGCCGGGGCATTGGCGAAAGAGTTGCAAATTCTTAATAGGATATGTCAGCATGAACTTGGGGTAGAGGACAACTGCCCGTTTTGTTATAAATAACTTGGTACTGAGGTGGATCTGATAAATAAATTCATGGATTCTGTACGCAAGCACTCAGTAACATAGGGAGCTTATGATTTGTGAAGAAAAAAAATGCCACAAACCGACGGGATTTAAACAGAACTAAAACGCGCATACTGGATGCGGCGGCCCGAGAATTCGCCAAGCACGGTCTGCCAGGCGCAAGGGTTGACATTATTGCCGCCAAGGCCGGAGTGAACAAGGCTTTGATCTACTACATTTTCAAGAGCAAGGAAGACCTGTACCTTGCCGTGCTCGAAGCACTGTTTGAAGAGAAAACCAAGAACATCGATCTCCGTCTTCCCATGCAAAATCTT
>JAJYJX010000137.1 GCA_021789095.1 bacterium | reverse complement strand
TGAACTTGTTGATTCTCTCTATCTCGTCTTTTATATCCTTTCTGAGTTCGGATTTCAACTCTTCAAGTGAATTGTAAGTTCCGCTTGTCTTTGCCAGTTCATCATCTAACGGCGGATACTTGACATACTTTATAGCTTTCAGTTCAACCCTGTAGGACAACTTCTTCTCTGCATTGACGGTTATATTCCTCTTCTCTCCGATAAGCATGCCTACGATATGGTCGAATATATTTTTATCCAGCTTTTCATCCACTGCCCATAAAAGATCATCATGGACTTTTATGACTTTTCCATGATCATCAAGCTCCGTAAGTTTGATCGAGGCAAGATCTTTATCCCTCAAAGGCCTCTGTTCCTCAAGAGGCATCAAAACTCCGAGCCTTTTCTGGATCTTGGTTAAAGCCTCATTTACCTGCTCATCGGTTACCGGAGGCACGGGCAGCTTTTTAAGCTCTATGCCCTTAAAATCTATGCGATCGATCTCCGGGATGTTTTCCACGAGCACTGTGTACGTGAAATCACCCTCGCCTGTATAATCCGTCTTTTCTATCACGGGCGAACCGACAGCCCTGATATGCGCCTGTTCAATGGCCTCGTTGATCGAATGATCTATAAGGTCAAGCTCCGCCTCATACCGGATGTCGTCATTGAACCTGCTTTTTATAATCGCTTCAGGCACCTTACCCTGCCTGAAGCCCGGCAGCTTTGCCTTCTTCTGAAATTCCTCAATTTTATGTGCCATGGTATCATTGACAACATCCTTGGGTACCATGACGGACAGTTTTTTCTTTACACTGCTCTGCGTCTCAACTCCCAGAATTTTCATACCTTAACCTTTCCTTGTTTATTTGCGAGGGAGGGGAGTTGAACCCCTACGGTTGTTCCACCAGATCCTAAGTCTGGCGCGTCTACCAGTTCCGCCACCCTCGCCTGTTTTCTATAAAGCTAAAATGTATTCGAATGAAAGTCAAACGCTGCTTGATCTTGGACGTAATCCTGATTAAACTGCATTTTATGAATACCATGGAAGGACAACTGCTTGCCGACAGGTATCTCCTCAAGGAGGAAATCGGCAGGGGCGGCATGGCCATTATATACACGGGCAACGATACCCTGCTCAAGCGCGAGGTGGCAATAAAAATACTTTATCCGCACCTTATATCCGACAGCAACCTGATGCAGAGGTTTATCAACGAGGCGAGGATAATAGCAAAGCTTAATTACAGGAGCATTGTTTCCCTGTATGACATCGCGGAGCACGAAGGTATCCCTTTCCTCGTGCTTGAGTATATCCACGGGTACAACCTAAGGGAATTGTACGAAAGGCTATACAAAGGGGAGAGAAAACCACCGCTCGAGACTGCGCTTGTCATTGCTTCCATAGTCTGTGACGCTGTTGCACATGCACATTCAATGGGCATCGTGCACAGGGACATAAAGCCTGAAAATGTCCTGATAAGCGACCAGGGTGATATGAAGATCACGGACTTCGGACTTGCCCATATACTTGCAGATACGAGGATTACAGCAAGCGGTGTAACAATAGGATCGCCTGAATTTATGTCCCCGGAACATATAAGTTCCAGCAACATAAGCACTGCATCAGATGTGTTCTCGCTGGGTTCCCTCATCTACTGGCTGATTACAGGGGTGCCCCCGTTTTCCGCGGACAATACAATGTCCATTCTCACCAGGATATCAAGAAATGATTATGAACGTACCGGCAAAAAGGGCGGCATCGATGACTGTATCGCAGGGATCGTAGACAAAAGCCTTAAACCAGACCCGCTTGACCGTTACAAAGACGCAGCGGAGCTGAGCAATGCGATCCACAACGTTATTGACGGGTTCGCACCCGACCCCTACATTCTTTTTAAGTCCTATACGACTGCTCCCGGCCAGACTGCACGCGAGCTCGCGGTAAGGCATAACAGGATCCGGTACGAAAATGCTGTGGCATACATACAGTCAAACAGGTTCGAAAAGGCGCTCGCCCTGATCAGTACAATACTCGAAACAGGCGGAGAAACAGGAGATGACAGCGTAGATGTTTCCGGCTTAATGCGACAACTGAAATACCGGAAGTATAAAAGGCTCGCCATCAGCATTATGGAGATCGTAATTGTCCTGCTTTTATCAGCTATCATTGCAAGGGAGGATTATACCGGTGGCTTCCTGAACCCGTCTGCGGCAAAGTCTGTACCGTTAACGCCGGTTAAACCCGGGATACAGGTAAAACAGGAACCTGCCGCAGCACTGCAGAAAAAACCAAAAGCTCCACGGAAACGCAGCGCACCTGCCGGGAAAACTGCAAGCCAGCAGGTAAAAGCTGCGTATTTGCACCAGCCCGTAAAGACGGCAGAAAATAACCGGAAACCGGATATTGGCAGCCTCGAACTTATCACCTATCCATGGGCAATGGTGTTCATAGACGGCAAGTACATGGGTGAAACTCCGAGGTTCAAGACCATATCACTGTCTACAGGAAAGCACGAGATCTCTATAATGAACCCGTACCTGAAGCCGCATTCTGAAGTAATAGAAATAAAACCGGGCCAGACACTCACCAAAAGAATCAACCTAAACGAGTAATCAGATATCGTTCTCTCTCAGTTCCGTGCCTGTCATTGCGAGGAATGCGTCCTCCAGGTTGGGAGGACGCCTCAGCGGGTATGAAAGCGGATAAAGCTCGGTGAGCCTTTTCTGTATCGCAAGTACATCATCAAACCGTTCCGGTATGATCAAACCGAACTTGCTTGTAAACTCATGCCTGAATTTGTACCCGCCGAGTTTTTCCACGATGCCGGAAAAATCATTCTGGTCATTCACTTTGATCTCGATAACATCCGTAGGATAGTGCGTTGAGATAATGCGCTGCGGCGCATCCATGGCCATTATTGTACCGTTGTGCATGACCATGACCCTGTCGCACAGCTTTGTAACCTCTTCCATGTAATGCGTTGTAAGGAGGATTGTAATACCCTTGTCCTTGATCTGCATGAGCCTGTCCCATGTATGGTGCCTTGCCTGAGGATCGAGCCCTGTTGTAGGCTCGTCAAGGATCAATATCGAAGGCTCATTGACCAGTCCCCGCGCAATCGTAAGCCTCCTGCGCATGCCGCCTGACAGATCCATTACGTTGTAATTCCTGTACTGCAGCAGGTCGAAAAAACGCAGCAGCTCATCGATCCTTTTTTCGGGCTTTTTCCCGGGCTTTTTGCCAGAGGTGCCGCCGAAATAGCTTGAGTATATGAGCAGGTTCTCATAAACACTCAGGTCCGGATCCAGGTTATCGTCCTGCGATACAACGCCCATGACCTTCCGTATGCTCCTGTCATGCGTTTTCGCATCCCTGCCAAGCACATGCAGCTCTCCGCCGTCAATGATGCACCTGCCTGTTATCATGTTAACGGTCGTTGTCTTCCCTGCACCGTTCGGTCCTACTATGCCGAACACTTCTCCCTTGCTGACCCGGAAGCTGATCCCGTTAACTGCAACTTTGTCTCCGTATCTTTTCAACAAACTGTCAGCCTTAATTAATGGTTCTTCATCCATGTTAAATCCTCTATTCAATCCCGAACTTTTTCATCCTGTAAATAAGCTTGTGTCTTGGTATATTAAGGATCTTCGCGGCCTTTGATTTGTTGCGTCCCGATCTCTCGAGTGCGGAGATTATCATCCTTTTCTCGGCATCGTCCATTGATTCATCAATACTTTCATGATTTGCAGAAACTGCTGGAGGCATATTCTCCATGACATCTTTTTCTGTTACAGTCCCGCTGACTTTTATAACGAGCAGCCGCCTTACGAAGTTTGCAAGCTCCCTTACATTGCCGCGCCACGGACAAGCCATAATTGCTTTCATTGCATCCCCGCTCATTGTGATCTTGTCCCTGTATTCATACATCCCTATAAAATGATCCACGAGCAGGGGTATGTCCTCGATTCGCTCCCTCAGCGGCGGGATATGTATGCCAAACACATTCAGCCTGTAATAAAGGTCTTCGCGGAACAAGCCCTGTCTTACCAGTTCCTGCAGGTTCGCATTTGTGGCCGAGACAATCCTTACATCGGCCTTTGTACCTTTAATATCGCCGAGCCTTTCGACATACCCTGTTTCAACCACCCTCAGCAGCTTTGGTTGCAGAAGGGCATCCATGCTGCCTATCTCGTCAAGAAAAAGCACGCCCCTGTCAGCGAGGAGGAACCTGCCAGGCTTGTCTTTCACAGCGCCCGTGAACGCACCCCTTGCATAGCCGAAAAGCTCTGCCTCAAGCAGGTTTGAAGGTATAGCAGCGCAATTAACTGCTACAAACGGTTTGTCCCTTCTGTTCCCTGCATGATGAATAGCCCGTGCAACCACCTCCTTGCCTGTCCCTGATTCTCCGGTTATAAGCACGGGCACGTCCGAATCAGCGATCCTGTGCACCATGTTCACAATGTCCTTCAGAGCGTGTGATCTGCCTATTATGTCATACCTGTTCCTGTCCCCGTGTCCCTTTCTCGTCTTCAATGCCTGTTTCACGGATATCAGGAGATCGTCCTTCTCGTATGGCTTTGTTATATAGTTATGCGCGCCCTTCTTTATGGCATCCACTGCCATGCGTATTGTACCGTATGCCGTTATGACTATGACGATCAGCTCCGGGTTTATACTCAAAAGCCTTCCCAGCAGTTCAATGCCGTTGCCGTCAGGCAGCATAACATCTGTTATTACAACATCAGGGCCTTGTTCCCTCATAAGCTGCATGCCGTTGTTTACAGTGCCTGCACCGGATACCCTGTATCCCTCCCTTGAAAGGTTAAACTCCATAACCTTTCTCTGTGCCTCGTTGTCTTCGATTACAAGCACTTTTACCGGCTGCACGGGAGCCTCACTGTAAATACAGAACCCCTGCCCTGCTCGCTCTGCACTGAAAGCCTGCCGCCATGCTCCTCGACCATGCGCTTTGATACGGCAAGCCCGAGCCCGGTACCGCCGCGCCTTGTCGTAAAGAACGGCTTGAACAGGCTGTTCATATGTTCGGCACGTATGCCTGAGCCAGTGTCTTTGAACATTATGTCCACCCGCATGTCGTCCGGCTTGTTCAACATTATATCCAGCACTCCTCCGTCAGGCATGGCCTGGATAGCATTGATGATAAGGTTGATAAACACCTGCCTCATCCGGTCACAATCCATTTCCATGCGTATGCTCTCCGTGGAAGACAGATTTATCTTAACCCTGCTTTTTTCAGCCTGACTGCTGAATAATCTAACAATCGTGCTGATTTCATCAAGGAGATCGCATGTGGTATATTCAAGGTGCATATTTGTATAGCCCAGCATGGCGTCCAGTGTCCTGTTCAGCCTGTTGATCTCATCCTTTAACAGGCCTGCAAACTCGAGTTTTTTCTGCTGGTCGACCGTCCGGTCTGCTATAATATCGGCAGTGCCCTTTATGGAATTCAAAGGATTTTTTATCTCGTGCATCATGTATGCGAACAGCTCGCCGATCGTGGAAAGCCGCTCCGATGACCTCAACTGCTCTTTCAACATATCATTTTTCTCCCGTTCCTTCCGCTGTGCATCCGTCAGCATGCCGGTAAGCCATCCTATAAACAGGTAGAAGACCATCTCCACAAGTTCGCCCGATACAAAGTCTTTATGCATGCCGGTGTGCGTGTATACGAACGGTATTATAGCAATGGAAATCCCTGCCGCGGTACCAATACCGCCGTACATGCCAAACCACAGGCCCCCCAGCACTATAGGTATATAGCACAGTCTTCTGTGGATCGCCTCAAGCACTGCAATGTGCGACATACCGTACATGTAATGGAACAGGACCGTCAACGCAGCAAGTATAATTACAAACAGCCATTTTCTTATACCTGTGCTTTTAAAATCCATACAACCTGCTTAATAAAAATAGAGTGCCGTGTAAAGGGATTATGGTTTATGTTGCATTTTACAGGACATATATATATAGAAATCCTAATTAAGGAGGGCTTATGAAAATAAGGCTTATCGCGTCAGCGGGTTTAATTGCTTTCCTGCTTGCCGCAT
>JAJYJX010000136.1 GCA_021789095.1 bacterium | reverse complement strand
CAGCGTAGCACGGTATGTCTTGCAGGCATGATATGTATGTGCATCTATCGCAAAGTGGCGGATGAATAAAAGTCCATAATAGAATAATCCTTGAATTTATGAAATTTTATTCAGGACAAAAAAAATACTTGACAAGTTTTTTATTAGCGATTATGAAATTGTAAATTTCCTAAGGGGGATTAAGATGTTAAGGAGACAATTTCTTGGTTTCATAGGAAAGTTTGCGCTGGTTTTTGCCGCAGTGGGAAGCGGCATCTATTCTCTTGGTAGAGCTCTTGTGCCCAGCCTGCTATATGAACCGTCGGCCCGTGTTGATCTTGGCGATCCCAGCGGATACCCGGAGGGTGTAACATTTATTTCAGACAGGAGACTGTTCATTGTAAGGCAGGGGAATCAGTTCCATTCGATTTCCGCAGTGTGTACGCATCTTGGATGTACCGTTCATAATGTACCGCTGGTGCAAAAAAAAGATATCAAAGAGGATGGTAAAATTTTGCAGGAAGACTGGGAATTTGCATGTCCGTGTCATGGCTCAAAATACTATGGAGATGGTGTAAATTATGCAGGACCTGCTCCGAAACCGCTGCCAAACTGGTTTATGGATATTTCTCCAATTACAGGTCACATGGTTGTTGACATGTCCAAACAGGTGAACAGGAATTTCAGGGTGAATGTATGAGAAAAACAATTAAATCATTATGGCTGAAGCTTACATGGGCGTTTAATCCCGATACCATTAAAGAGGCATACAGGGCGCGCATAAAAAATTTCTTCCTTCACTGGTTTCCTCCCAAGGTGACAAAACGCAGTTTCTCGTGGTCTTATTCTTTCTGGCTCGGTACTATATCCGCTGTTCTGTTTTTGATAACGCTCGTTACAGGTGTGGCTCTCATGTTCATTTATATCCCTTCTATAAGGCAGGCCTACTGGAGTATAGAGGACATTGAGTTTATAACCCATTATGGATGGCTGCTGAGATATTCGCACAGATGGGCCGGGCATCTTATGGTAGTGGTGGTGTTCCTGCATATGATGAGGGTGTTTTATACTGCGTCATACAGGGAGACTCCGGGCAGGGACAGCCACAGGTATGTGAACTGGGTCGTTGGCGTGATACTTCTTCTGGCAACTCTTTTCCTCGCCTTTACCGGTTACCTCCTGCCGTGGGACCAGCTTTCCATGTGGGCGGTGACCGTTGCGACTGCGATAGGAAGGACAACACCGGTGATTGGTGAGACATTGTACAGGATGCTTGTCGGTGGAACGACCATAGACCAGGCAACCCTAATAAGGTTTTATACGTTCCACTGCATAGCTGTCCCGGTTGTTGTGATATTATTGATATCGTACCACCTATGGCGTATAAGAAAAGACGGAGGCCTGGCATCCACCGTGCATCATGACGTTCCACTCGATGAGTCCATCAGCGAGGCCGAGGACACCTCAAGGGTCCTTGCCGTACCAGCAGTCCCGAGGAGGATATTCCTTGTAACCATAGCCACATGGGTCGTTGTATTAGTTGCGACATTGCTTTTCCGTGCTCCCTTGCTCGAGCCTGCAACACAGGCATGGACACCGAACCCTGCAAAGGCACCATGGTACTTTTTATGGTTACAGGAGCTCATAAGTTATACGACGATAAAAATTGGTCATTTTGTCATTAATGGCGGGTTTGTGGGCGGAGTTTTTGTACCGGCTGTTCTTTTTATCGCTCTTGCGGTATGGCCATCCATTGACAACAGCCCCAATGATTCAACGGGTATATGGTTTCACCGTACGCGGCTGTGGCAGAACGTCCTGTTTACTGTTATATGCCTGACAATAGTATTTCAAATTTTATTTTCATACTACTGCAGGGGGCCTTACTGGCATGTCTATTGGCCGTGGAACAGACCAGAAATTCCAGGGAGATTTTAGGGTGACAAATATGGATAATATTACAGAAGAAAAAGAAATTAAAGATCATTACAAATCTGACAGTAAATGGATTTATGCGCTTCTGGTCGTTCTGCTGATCCTTACCGCTATAGCCTTTCACAGGGACGCTACACCACAGTGGGAGCAGTACCAGGCTCAGTTCAGGCAGATCCTGACGCAAAAGTTCGGGAAGAAAGCAGCGGACAGTTTTTCATACGGGGTAAAGCAGATATGGATCAAGGATGTAAACAAGATAGACAGGTGTACAACATGTCATATAGGCATAGATATCCCAAAGTTAAGCGGGGAAGATGTTCCATTGGTGTTCAGGGCACACCCGAATCCAGAACTTATAAAAGAACACCCATTCAATAAATTCGGCTGTACCTATTGCCACGGAGGAAAAGGTTATGCGCTTACAGTAAAGGAGGCTCATTTCTCCAAACCTGCCGGCTGGGAAGATATATTTTTATCAGAGCGCCTTGCAAAGAGGTATGGTTTCCCTGATTATAAGAATTTACCGCTTGTAGAAATGAACTGTAATACCTGCCATCTTCGCGAGAAAGAGGTTGCAGGGCTTACCTATATCAATAAGGCAAAGAAATTGTTTACAGAGAAGATGTGCACATGCTGCCATACCTTCTATCAGTATAAGGCCGATGTGGGGCCAGACCTGACCTACGAGGGTGACAAACCGAATGATTTGTATGATTTCTCCAACATCACGAACTGGGGCGTCCTGCCTCCCTCGGTATTCTCATGGCATTTCCTTCACTTTAAGGCCCCGTATCTGGTAACACCGCTCAGTCTGATGCCCAATTTCAACTTCAAGGACCAGGAAATACGCTCACTGGCGATGCTTGTTTTGAGTTTTAAGAATATACCTGAACGTTTTGTGGTCAAGCCTGACCCTAAAAATGTTTTTCAGCCCGAGTGCGTAGGCAGTGTTCCTGCAGCGCCAGGATCATTTACAAGGGCTGGTGTGGGATCAGGGGTAAAAAATACAAAGATGTGAGGTGAAATTATGAATAAACAGCCTTCCGGTAAGTTTTTTTTAATCGCTGTATCAGTGATAACAGCAATAGTGATTTTGTCATTCTTTTCTTTGCTGAACATAGAAAGATCTGTCAACGAATCAACCATTATTGATGCAGTATCAATACCTGCCGGGACCATGGAGACCCATCCGTATAATCAATTTATCAATGTTTTGACACAGGGAGAGAGCGAGAAAGTATTGGCTATTATCAGCAGGCCCGAGATTATAGCAGGGATTGAACAGGAATACCCGCAGAAAGAATTCGTTCAAGAAATGACTCCTTTATATAAAGCTATAATTTCCTTTTTAAAGGAAGGGAATGTAGAGATCTTTACAAGAGGGTATGTAAGCATTCGGGTTTTTAAAGCTGGAATCATCAGGTTTTTTGACAATGCTGCAAAAGAAAGCACGAATGCAAACAATAAGGCGGTGCTCGAGAACCTTTCCCATTGGATAGCATCAAGCTATCCAGATGAGATACCAATGATAACTCTTGTCAGGCAAGCTGATATTGATCAATTGGGGCGTGCAAGGGAAGCCCTTCATAAAGTTCATGAAGGGCTCATTATAACGGCTGTTCTCTCAGCAGTTATCATTCTGTTCCTTTTCTTTAACCTGAGAATGATGGGAACAGCTTTGTCTGTCACCGGCTCTGCGGGATTAATAATCTCCTTGTTGATATTTGCGGGATTGGGCCCTCTGACTACCTTTGTAGTTTCTCAATTGCCCATGACGGTTATATCGGCTTCTGCTGTAAAGACCAATGATTTTATACTTGTACTTTTGCCTCTTGTTGTAAAACATTTTCTATTTATTTTTTCTATTGAAAATAGTATAATGTTTCTTATCGGCATATCAATTATTATTGCAAGAAAAAAGACATTAAGGAGGGAACCATGAAGCACGAATTTACCAGAAGAGAGTTTCTCAGGATCGCGGGCAGCAGCGTACTGGTATTGTCACTTTCAAAGCTGACTATAGTTACAAGCGCTTTTGCTTCGACCTCTCGTACCAAGGAACCTGTCGTGGTGGCCGGAGGATTCGTTGAGTATGAGTACCGCTCATGGGAAGACATCATGCGTAAACAATGGTCATGGGACAAGGTTACCTGGGGAGTACATCTGGTAGACTGTTATCCTGGCAGTTGCTTATGGAAGGTTTATTCAAAGAATGGAATAGTCTGGAGAGAGGAGCAGGCCGGGAAATATCCAGTCGTACGATCAGATATTCCGGATATGAATCCCCGGGGCTGTCAAAAAGGCGCATCCTATAGTCATGTGATGTATGGCCAAGAGAGGCTGAAGTATCCTGTAAAACGCATGGGTCAGCGCGGAGAAGGCAAATGGAAGCGTGTTTCATGGGATGAGGCACTGACAGATATTGCGGATGCAATGCTCGATGCCATTCAAGAAAAAGGTCCTGAATCAATTGTTTATGAGCACTCACCGGGTGAAGGCGGTTATGGCGGGAACGGCATTATTCCGGGTGTCAGACTGTGCGGATTGCTCAGGACAACACAGATCGATCTGGATGCTGTGATTAACGACTTTAATGCGGGTAATTATACTACATTCGGAAAATTTCAGTTTGCAAGTTCAGGCGATGACTGGTTCAATGCAGACCTCATCCTCATATGGCACATGAACCCGGTTTACACGAGGATACCGTTCTATCATTACATTACGGAAGCTTATTGGAAGGGTGCAACTGTTGTAACCATAGCGCCTGACTTCAGCCCGTCTGCGATCCATGCGGATTATTATGTGCCGGTAAAGGTTGGTGCTGATGCTGCACTGGGCTTATCAATGGCAAAGGTAATGATTGATGAGAAGATATACAATGCAGCGTTCATAAAGGAACAAACAGACATGCCGTTTCTTGTAAGGATGGATACAAAGAAATTTTTAAGGGAAAGCGACATGCAGGAAGGCGGCCGCATCAACCAGTTCTATTTCCATGACGAGCATGATGGCATTGTCAAGGCACCGCGAAAAACCCTGAAGTATGACGGTCATCCGGCACTTGACGGTCATTTCACTGCCCGTTTAAAAGACGGAAAGGAAGTGGAGGTACGACCTGTATTTGAACTGCTGAAAGACCAGTTGAAGCATTATGAACCAGAAGCGGCATACAAGATGTGCGGTGTGCACCCGGACACCATAAAAATGCTTGCAAGAAAGATGGCAAAATCAAAAACGCATATACTCGTTGGGTGGAACAGTGCAAAATACTATCACGGCGACCTGATTGAACGTGCACAGGATCTTTGTCTTGCACTGAGCGGTAACTGGGGCAAAAGAGGTACAGGCACACGGGGCTGGAGCGAGTCTCTGCTGCCGGGAATGATTGCCTTTATTGCAAAGCGTGCACCGGGGATGGTTGGTACTCTGGAGATGCTTAAGATGATGGATAAAACACAGAGGGAAGTACTGAAACAAGATCCCGAGCAAACAGATGAAATGGTTGCAATTGAAACTGAACGCAGAATACTTCAGGAACGTGTCCCCATGTCGCCGGGAGCATTCTACTGGTATTATCATGCCGGATACCAGGAGGTCTGGAACAACAAAGAGTGGTCTGATTCTGCTATGAAGCGTAGTTTTGATTCTTATTTCAATGAAGCGATTGACAAAGGATGGTGGGACGGGTTCGTAAGGCCTGCGAAGGATGTTACACCGCGCGTGTTCTTCGGCGTAGCAGGCAGTACCCTGAGAAGGACGAGGGGCGGCATAAAAATGCTGCTGAAACATGCATGGCCCAACTATAAAATGATTGTCTCAGTAGACACAAGACTGAGCACAACAGGTATGTATTCCGATATTGTACTGCCGGCAGCAGGGTTTTATGAAAAGATAGATGTACGTTTCCCGAGTCCCCATATACCCTACGTAACATTTACGGATAAGGCTGTTGAGCCTGTTGGAGAAAGCAAAAATGAGTGGGAAATCTTTGTTTTGCTGTCGAAAAAAATCGAGCAAAGGGCAAAGGCTCGCGGCATACACGAATATACCGACAGGTATGGATACAAGGTGGAATTAAATAATCTCTACAATGCAATGACGATGGATGGAGACTTCCTGGAAACAAATCAAGAAAAAGTCCTTGATGAAATGCTGAAAGACTCAGCACTTATGGGAACGCTGCCCCTTGGAACAGACGTCAACTACCT
>JAJYJX010000006.1 GCA_021789095.1 bacterium | reverse complement strand
CTCAATAGGATCATGCACGATATACTGTTTTAAGTCATACCGCCTGTAAAAAGTTCCCAGTGTCTGTTTTAACAATTCCATATCCCCAATCGGCTTTCTTCGATAAATAGTATACATGTTTTAGGTTCTTCGTTCGCTTTGCTCCCCCAGAATGACATTTTCACTCAGTTTGTCCACAGGAATGGCAGTATGGATCTTATATCAACATAATAATTGTTTTTGTATCGCTTGTATTCGCATACTATAGACATTATATTTAAACATAAATTATGAGTACTTATTCAGTTTATGTACATATACCATACTGTAAAAAGAAATGCAGATACTGCAGTTTCCTGTCCACAACCCCGGATATAAAAGATATAGATGCATATATAAAAGCTGTGAGTACAGAGATCAACCTTTACAAACCGTTCCTGTCAGACAGGGAGGTTAAGAGCGTATATATAGGAGGCGGAACGCCATCGCTGCTTGAGCCGTCACATGTAGAGCAGCTCATAAGCGGGATCAGGGAAACTTTCGTTGTAAAGGAAGACGTTGAAATTACAATAGAGACCAACCCGGAGAGCGTATCAGCGGAAAAACTAAAAGCGATGCATACTCTTGGGATTAACCGCCTCAGCATCGGGCTCCAGTCTTTTGATGACAATGTACTGAAATCCTTGGGAAGGCTCCATAGTGCCGATTCATCTTTTTCGGCCATTGAAAAGGCGAGAAACGCGGGATTCAAAAACATAAATGTTGACATAATATACGGCATACCATCGCAGAATATCGACAGGGAATTAAAAGGCATAAAAGATATTCATCCCGAACATGTTTCTTTCTATTATCTCACGATTGAGCAGGGCACGCCGTTATACATGGACAAGATATTCAGGCCGCTCAATGACGAGGCGTTCGAAGAGCTTTATATGCTCGTACACGATGAAATGATCAGGAACGGATATGAGCACTACGAGGTCTCCAACTTCGCGAAAAAAGGCTGCCAGTCCATACACAACATGAACTATTGGGAGCGGGGTGATTATCTCGGTATAGGATCAGGAGCACACGGGTTTTTCAAGGCAGGCCTGCCGTGGATAGGCATGACTGCACAGGCGCGGTACGAAAATGCATATCCTCCTTCGGTCTACATTTCCAAACTTCTGGATAAGCCGGGCAATAAACGGTCTGAAGGCATATTCCCCATCAGCAGAACAGAGGTGCTTGATAAGGACGCCGAAACACTCGAATATATCTTCCTGTCCCTCAGGACATGGAAGCATGTTGATACTGCACTGGTGAAAAACAGGGTGCTTATGAAACACCTTTCCGATGACGGATTGATCAACGTACAGGACAACAAACTCAGCCTGACAGTCAGGGGCATGTGCGTTATGGACGGCATTGTCACAGAACTGTTCTGAAACACGACGGGATTTTGCATGAGCGAAAAACTGAACGAGCCTGTCGTCCTTGAACGCTTCAAGCGGGGAGACACGTCGGCATTTAAAGACATCGTCCTTGCATACCAGGACAGGATATACAGGCTTTGCCGTTACATGCTGGGGGACCCTCATAATGCCGAGGACGCGGCACAGGACACGTTTTTGAAGGCTTACCAGAGCCTGAAAAACTTCAAGCCCGATGCATCGCTCTATACATGGCTTTACCGCATAGCAGTCAATACCTGCATTGATTATAAACGAAAGTCTGCTTTTGAATCCCTTTTCAAACACACCAATAATGGAGAGGATATCATTGCAGAGGAGCAGTCCACTGAACCTTCCCCTGAAAAGCTTTATGAATCCAGGCAAATGACCGATGCATTGCAAAAAGCATTAAAGAAATTATCGCAGAAATTAAGGACTATCATAGTCATGAAAGAGATCGAAGGACTCCCTTACGAAGACATCGCACGTGTGCTGGACATATCCATAGGCACTGTCAAATCAAGGATTTCAAGGGCAAGAGAAGAGCTAAGAGATTTAATGAAGGGATTTACCCCGATAGAGAGGACTAATCATGAAAACCGGTAATCCTTATTCTCATGGAAAATCAGGTTCTCTAACGGGGTTTACGGAACAAAAATAGGATTGTATCGTTACTAATATGAGGAGGAAGATATGAGGTGTTCAAGGGCAAAAAAGCTTTTTTCACCATACATAGACAAGGCATTAACAAAAGCTGAAACAGAGCTGTTTGATGCCCATATAAGAGATTGTAAGAAATGTCGCACCATGCTTGAGGAGATGCAGGCCATACACAATACATTCAGTTCCATGGAAAGGCTAAATGCACCCTATGCGTTTACAACAAGGGTTATGGCTACTATAGACGAGAAGCGGACAAAAAGATTGTCATTGTTCCCGGTATTAAGCAGACTCATAGAAGCGGCTGTTGTTATTTTAGTAATAATTATAGGTTCACGAGCTGGTAGCCTCCTTGGTAAAACTTTTGCAGGACAGAAAACAACCATTGTATCCTCACTTTCTCTTGATGCGTTTGAGTCAGTCCAGCCTAATTCTATAGGCGGGGCGTATATTGCAATGATGGAGGGAAACAATGAAAAATAGCACATTGAAATTCATACTTTTACTATCGGTTGCCCTTAACATAGTTATCCTCGGCACAGTCGGATATTCGTATTACCGGAATTCATTACATATGCCTGCACCATTCGGGCCAGGGAAGGGAAGGCGCGCATTTCTTATCAGGGAACTATCCCTGAACCCCGACCAGGCAAAGGCATTGGAAGAAAATGAGCAATCGTTCCATGATGAAATAGATAAAACACGAGAGCAGATATTTCAGAAAAGAATGAAACTTCTCAACCTTATGCGGGCTGATAAACCTGATAAAAAGGAAATCAATCAAATTATTTCAGAGATAGGCGATATGCAGGAGAGCATACAGCAGAAAATAGTTGCCCACATAATCGTAGTTAAGGCAATACTGAATAAAGACCAGCAAAAGAAGTTTTTTGGTTTAATAGAAAACGCAATAACCAAAAGAGAAGGCGGACATGGGCCGCATGGCCCACGTCGTTGAGGGACTTAAAAGACTTAGAGAGTTTCTATGATGAGCAAAAGCATATCTATTTTTTTTCTATTTTTATTATTATCAATCACAGCGGTTCCGCCTGTCAGTGCAGATGAGCAACAGGTTATGACACTCGATGACTGCGTAAAGCTGACCCTTGAAAATAACCCGCAGCTGAAGGCCTCCGGGATGGACATCATGTCAAGCAAGGGCACGTACGGCATCGCAAGGTCGGTCCTCCTGCCTCAGATAAATGCGGTCGCGGATGCACAGAGGGCCACCTCTAATTTTGCGATAACATCAAAAAGTCCTTATACATCTATATTCTACAGAACGCCGGACAATACAAACTATCCATACTACACCGCATCGGTAACGCTTAACCAGCAATTGTTCAGCTTCGGCAAAAACTATTTTGGCATGCAGTCAGCCTCAGAGCTGGTAAAGGCTTCCCGGTATAATTTTGTAAATACAAAGAATACGCTGATCTACAGTGTAAAACAGAATTTTTTCTCCATACTGCAGTACAATATGATTATCGAAGCTGACAGGTATCTCCTGCAGCAGATGGAAACCCAGCTACAGCAGGCGCAGGCTTACTACAAGGCCGGTATCAAGACAAAGATCGACGTTCTCAGTGCACAGACCAGCCTTGGCAACATCAAACTGAGCCTGATAACCGCGGAGAATGCAAAAAAGATCTACATTCTTAATCTCCTGTCACTCATGGGACTCCCCCTTACGGCTGGCATTGAATTCACGGGGGAGCTTACTGCAACAACCATTACGAGCGACGCAGACGCCTATGTGGACAAGGCACTGGGCAACCGGCCCGATTACCTGTCTTTAAAAAAACAGCTTGATTCTGCCACGTATTCATACAAACAATCCATAAGCACATACTTTCCCACACTGTCAGGCGTTGCATCGTACAACTGGTCCGGGCAGGACTTCCCTCTCGTATGGAACTGGACAGCCGGACTCGAACTCGATTTCAATATATTCTCCGGATTCCAGAACACATCGGCCAAGGAGGTTGCCAGGGCGCAGATGCTGAAGCTCAAGTACAACATCGACCAGCAAAAATTGTCGGTCGGGCTGTCGGTACAGTCTGCATTGGACAATATTGATCAGGCAGAAAAAAGCATAACAGTTGCAAAGGACACGTTAGACCAGGCCCAGGCGAATCTGGAGCTTACCGAGAAAGGATACAATGCAGGCATAAATAATTACCTTGATTACCTTACTGCCGTGGGCACATACCAGAACGCCCAGTCGTCCTATGCAACAGCGCTTGCGTCCTACAATATAGCAGTGGCAAACCTTGAGTATGTTACCGGGAATACAATCGAAAACGGGGGTTCGAATTATGAAGAATAAGTACTGGCTGATAGCAGGCGCAGCACTGGCAGTAGTAATAATAATCGTCATTGTTCTTGTCAAAAGGGACAAAAAACCATTGCTGGCGTTCGAAAAAGTACGGATAGGCGATATCACTTCAACGGTGACTGCAACAGGACAGATCAATCCCATCGTCGAGGTACAGGTCGGCAGCCAGGTTTCCGGCAAGATCATAAAATTATATGCAGATTTCAACAGCATTGTAAAAAAGGGCCAGATCCTTGCTCTCATAGACCCGACACCTTTTGAGGCGGCGCTATCGCAGGCAACCGCCAACCTGCTCAGTGCCAAGGCAGGGATCTTACAGGCAAAAGCAACCATGGAGCTTGATAAGGGAAACTATGAAAGGCAGCTTTCACTCCCTCCCGAGCTGATTTCCAAACAGGACATTGATACAACAAAGGCAACGTACGATGTCGCTGCCGCAAATTTTTCGGCGGCACAGGCCGCGCTTATCCAGGCACAGGCGAATTACAGTACAGCTCAGTTTAACCTTGCCAATACGCGCATTATTTCTCCGCTCAACGGCATTGTTGTTTCGCGCAACATAAACGTGGGCCAGACCGTGGCGGCATCGTTCCAGACACCGGACATGTTCGATATTGCAGAAAACCTTGAAAAGATGGAAAGCGACACCAACGTCGTGGAAACGGACATAGGCAAGGTAAAGGTGGGACAAAAATCGGAATTCACGGTCGATGCATACCCCACCACCGTTTTTACGGGTACTGTTGCCATTGTAAGGAACGCACCCATAATCATCCAGAACGTCGTTAACTACGACGTGATCATCTACGTGGACAACAAAGACTTCAAATTGAAACCGGGCATGACCACGTATGTTACCATAGACGTCGGCAAAAAAAATAATATCGTAATGATACCCAATGCAGCGCTCAGATTTGCCCCGAAGGATTCGGATACCCTTATAAAAACGTACAGCCTGCATAACAAACTGCCCGATTGGGCAAAGACCGGAAATCCGGAGGCTGAGAAAAAGGCATGGTACCGCATACCAAAGGTCTGGGTATACAGGGACAATCAGTTTATACCTGTACCCATACAAACGGGTATACGGGACAACAACTTTGCAGAACTTGTTAAAGGGGATTTGAAAGAAGGAGACGAGGTTGTCACAGGATACCAGACAGGACAATAACGGCATTGTTGTCAAGGTTGTCGGCTTGAAAAAGACTTATTTTCTGGACCATGTCGCAGTGCCGGCAATCAAAGAGGTAAATCTTGAAATACCGAAGGGCTCTTTTGTATCCATAACAGGTGCATCGGGATCCGGCAAAACAACCTTTATGAATATACTCGGATGCCTTGATAAACCGACAGAAGGCGAATACTTCCTCCAGGGCACGGATGTCTCATCGTTCACCCCAGACAGGCTTGCCGAGATCCGCAATGAAAGGATTGGTTTTATATTCCAGAACTTTAACCTGCTTGCACGGACGAGCGCCATGGAAAATATCGAGCTCCCGCTCGTATATTCGGGTACATCAAGACATGAGAGGGTGAAAAAAGCATTGGAACTGCTTGAAATGATGGGACTGAAAGGGTTTGAGAAGCATTTTCCCCAGCAGCTTTCAGGAGGTCAGCAGCAGCGTGTTGCGATAGCGCGGGCGCTTGTCAATTCCCCGAGCATCATACTTGCGGACGAGCCCACAGGCAACCTTGACACCAAAACGAGCTACGAGATCATGCACGTACTGAAGAAGCTCAACGAAGAAATGGGTGTGACCATAATACTGGTGACCCATGAACATGATATTGCCGCGTATGCACAGCGGATCATAACGTTCAGGGACGGACTTATTGTATCGGACACGGTGAACCATGAGAAGTAAGAATCATCTTATTCGCTCTGATAATCGATCCATCCTGCACGCATGCTTTTACTCTTTTACCCATGCTAATGTCCTCCGTAAGCTTATATGCGGGTCTCTTTCATTAATATTCTTGCCGATATTCGAAGAATACCCTGAGGACGCTTATCCTTCGCTCATCTCGACAATTCTTACTTCTCTTGAAATTGATAAGGAGACACCATGAATTTACCCGAGGCAATGAAGGTATCGACAAGGGCGCTGTACAAGAACAAGATGCGCTCCGTGCTCACCGGGCTCGGCGTTATCATAGGTATTGCCGCTGTGGTTGCCCTTGTTTCCATAGGACAGGGCGTAAGCAGGAAGATAGAGAGCCAGATCTCGGCCCTTGGTTCCAACCTGCTGATGATCCTGCCGGGCAGTACGTCCATGGGCGGGGTGCACGGGGGTTTTGGTTCGGTCAATACCCTTATGCCGTCGGACGCTGCCGCAATAGCAAACCAGATCCCTGACGCTTTGTACGTTTCACCGGGTGTCAGGTGGGTCGGACAAACCGTATACCAGAACCAGAACTGGGCAACGTCAATCATGGGGGTCGGATCGAGCTTCCCCATGATACGGGATTGGCCCATTACGGAAGGTAATTTCTTCGATAAAGAGGACGTGGACGCAGCAGCCAATGTATGCGCCATCGGACAGGTCGTGAAGGAGCAGCTGTTCGGAGGCATTGATCCCATCGGCAAGATTATAAAGATCAAAAACCTGCCCTTCAGGGTGGTTGCCGTTATGGCGGCAAAGGGTACCGCAGGGTTCGGACAGGATCAGGATGATATGATCCTCGCGCCGTACACAACCATACAGAAAAAGCTGCTCGGCATAGATTATCTCAGTTTTATCTTTGTCAAGGCCATATCGAGTTCATCGGTCAATGCGGCACAGCAGGAAATAGAATCGCTCCTGCGCCAGAGGCACAATATAAAAACAGGCTCTGACAACGACTTCACCATCCGCAATGTTACCGATATGCTGGCCGCTGTCATGAACATAACAGGCCTTCTGACCATCTTCCTTGGAAGCATCGCATCCATATCTCTTATTGTCGGCGGCATAGGCATCATGAACATCATGCTCGTTTCCGTAACCGAGAGGACACGGGAGATTGGCATAAGGATGGCTGTGGGCGCAAAAAGGAGGGACATCCTGCTCCAGTTCCTGCTTGAGGCAGTTACTCTGAGCACTATAGGCGGTATCATAGGAATCATACTCGGCAGTATACTCAGCATTACCGCGGGATCGTTCATAAAAATACCAATAAGTATCAATGTATTCCCCGTTCTTATTGCATTCTTCTTCTCATTTGCCGTCGGGGTGTTCTTCGGGCTGTACCCCGCGACAAAGGCGTCCAAACTCAACCCCATAGAGGCACTGCGGTACGAATAGGCCGGGTTGGAACGACAGCAACGGATTTCAATGTTTTTCAAGCGGGACACGGGATCGTATTCTTCAATTCCCCTCTAAAAAGAGGGGTGCGGGGGTGTGTAAGCTGCTTTCCCTTTGCAAAGCATTGCTATGGGCGCTTCACTCATGTTAATGTAAATAAAAATGCGGGGCATATGACTGATACTGAACTGAAAGAAATGATTATGACATCTATGGGCAATGGACTGCTTGAAAACCTCATTGATATGTTCAAGGAAGATCCCTCTCTTATCAGATTTATACCCGATATGATAAAAACAAATAATCTGAGAATAAAGATCGGGGTTATTGCACTTGTTCAGGAAATCGGTAAAAATCCGAGAAATGAACTGGAACAAATCGTTCCTCCCCTGATAGACCTGCTGAAAAACAATGATCCGGTTTTAAAGGGAGATGTAGCCTATATATTAAGCATTCTCAAATCACCATCTTCATTGCCTGCCTTAAAATCATTGTGCAATGATGAGAACCCGGATGTCAGAGAAATCGCATTGGAAGCATTGGAAGATTATTAGGGACGGCTGCCCCCTACCCCCCCCCTCCAATTGTCAGGAGTGTAGCCCTGACCCCAATTCTTTCCAACTTTCTAGCGAGGAACAAATCATAGGCGGTACTTGAGGAAGAGCGTGCCGTGACCAAGGTTATGGATCTGTGCCGCAAACACGGGATGAGCGATGCGACGTTTTACAACTAGAAATCGAAAAATACAGCGGCATGACGGCCAGCGATCTGAGGAAGCGGAAAATGCTGCCAGCACGACATACGACAAGAGACTGGGCTTTTTTTGTTTCTATTGGAAAATTTTACTTGACATAAACATTAAACGATATTCATTTTCATTAGCATGAAATGAACTTGGTAATGCTGGAAAAGGAGGTACTATCATGGGATTCGTTAATGCTACGCTGGTAATACTGCTTCTGGGTGGTGCGGTGTACATGCTTTACACGTCTATTTGGAAGAATAAAGCTCAGTGTCCAGATTGCTCTGAAACTCACAAGGTCAAGAAAAAAATCTGGAAAGACGATAAAAAGCAAAGATAAAATGATGTATTCAAAACCATATAAGAAAGCGCTTTTGTTATCCTATTTCACCGTTGGATATAACATTCTGGAAGGTATTGCATCTATCTTTGCAGGATCATCGGCCGGCAGCATAGCACTTCTTGGATTCGGTCTTGATAGTTTCGTTGAATCGTTTTCCGGATGCATAATGATCTGGAGATTCAGGAAACATGGGAAACTGTCAGAGCTTGAGGAAGAAAAAATTGAAAGAAGAGCAGCAAAGCTGGTTGCATATTCCTTCTTTGTGCTCGGAGTTTACGTTCTCTATGAATCAGTCAAAAAGCTGTATTTGCATGAAGCTGTGAATCCAAGTATCCTGGGTATCATCATAGCTGTAATTTCGTTAATAGCAATGCCGGTCTTATTTTACCTGAAATACAAAACGGGAAAATCAATGAACAGCAAAAGCCTGATTGCAGATTCCAAGCAAACGCTTACCTGCATGTTCATGTCGGCTGCTTTGTTGATTGGACTGGGATTGAATTATTTGTATGGATTCTGGCAAGCAGATCCGATAGCTGGATTGGTTATAGTAATATTTCTTCTAAGAGAGGGTTACGAAACTTTAAAAGAAGAAAAATTGTGTGATTGTTAGGCTGTTTTATCATGTTGACCAATCAAGGGTTTAATAGTATGTTTTACGTAGTATTTTTATTTAACCATGCAATTATAAAGCTGGGTATGATGGGAAATCATAATAATCTGAAACAATGAAGAGCAAAGGCTTTATTGAGTAAGGTAGAGCTTGCAAGGAAAGCTGGTGTATCTGTTCTTACCATAACGAGGATAGAGCAAGGTAAAGACTGCAGGATGGACACCAAGAAGAAGGTCATCCAGGCGCTGGGGCTGAAAATTTCCGATAAGGGGAAGGTGTTTCTGGGGTAGGTTTTGAAGGTAGAGGTCTATATGAAAACACGTTTATTCAAATTACTATTATTCTCTCTGGTCTTTTTGTTTTTAATAGCAGACTGCAACGTCAAGCAAGGATCGCAAGGACCAGCGAGTAAAAACGGGACCAACGGAACAAATAGGGTTAATGGTTCCATCGGCCAGCAAGGATCTGCATTCGGTTTTAGATCGACACCATGTATTAGTTCAGTATTATCTCCTAACAAGCTATGGTGGGTATGTGAAAGTATATCCTACAAGGATATAAAAGTTGATGGTAAAGTGATAGGCCAAGGTGAAATATATAATATAGAAACTTATAATGCGATATCGGGTAATAAAGTAGCTGGTTTCACTATAAGTTCCACTGCGAGTAGAGGAACAATTATATCCTGGCCAGATAACTACACATTCGTATACAAAACCACCCAGAAGTTAATCTACTTTAATATAGATAAGAATGAGATTCTGAAAGAGGTGTTCATCGCTCGTCCTGTTGGAGTGCAAGCTCATGATATGGTGTATATACCAGCAGGCTGGTTCTGGATGGGTTGCAATCCGAATAATAATAAGTGTCCTGCTTTTGAGACGCCATATCACAAGGTATATCTCGATGCATATTATATAGATAGAAATGATGTTACAGTGAATGAGTATACCAAATGTGTTAATGCAGACAAATGCACAGTACCTTGCACAGGTGTCGATTGCAACTATGGAGTATCAGGCAGGGAAAATGATCCAATAAACTGCGTAGACTGGAATCAAGCCAATGCATATTGCAAGTGGAAAGGGGGAGACTTACCTACTGAAGCAGAGTGGGAGAAAGCGGCAAGAGGTACTGATGGGAGAACCTACCCATGGGGGAATAAATGGGATATTTCAAATGTGTGCTATAATCAAAAATCCACCTGTGCAGTTGGCAGTTACCCGCAAGGAGCAAGTCCTTATGGGGTAATGGACATGGCAGGTAACGTGTATCAGTGGTGTTCAGACTTGTATGATGAAAACTACTATGCGAATTCACCAGATCATAATCCTAAAGGTCCTAAGAGTGGGAAAGGTCCTGATAGTGAAGGTGACCGCGTGGTTCGTGGTGGCTCCTGGTTCCTCGGCGTTAACAGGGAGCTTCGGACTTTCAAGCGCTTCTGGTTCGAGCCTTGGTACAGGGGCGGCAACGGAGGTTTTCGTTGTACTCGTCAGGTCTCTAAATAACACTTCGGGATTTTTACACTATTTTAATGATCAACCACAACAACCTCAAGAAGATAAGAGCCAAGGCACTCCTGAGCAAGGCCGAACTTGCACGGAAAGCCGGCGTATCGGTCCTTACCATATCAAGGATAGAGTGCGGCATGGACGGAGGCAACGGGGTCAGCCCTTGACAGGCTGTTGAAAACTCCTTTCAAAAAACGATTCATTTTATGATCTGAGAGTGGTAGAACAGAGGCAATCCATTTGCAGGAGGCATGATGTTAGGAGAGAAAAAGAGGACGGAGCCGATGTTTTATCACGTCAAGGTAGAGGATTTAATTCCCGAGAACCATCTATTGAAGCTGGCAGAGAAGCATGTAGATTTTGGTTTTGTACGGGAGAAGGTGAAGCATTTATACAGTCACACCGGCCGCCCCTCGATAGACCCGGAAATATTGCTGAGGATGCTTTTGGTAGGATATTTGTACGGGATCAACTCTGAGCGGAGATTGTGCGAGGAAGTCAACATGCATATAGGGTACCGATGGTTTGTAGGGTTAACTCTTGATGACAAGGTACCGGATCACTCGACGTTTTCCAAGAACCGGCACGAGAGATTCTCCGAGGGGAATGTATTTCAAGAGCTGTTTGATGAGATAGTACGGCAGTGTATAAGGGCTGGCTTGTTGACGGGGAGACACCTGACGGTGGACAGCACGAACATCAAAGCGAATGCATCGATCAAGAGCCTTGAGCCGGTCGTGGTGGAGATGAAGCCTAAGGAATACATAGAGAAGCTTGAGAAGGAGAACCCTGTAGAAGAAACGCCATGGGAACCCGGATATGGGAAAGCGACCCGGGGCGAGACGATAAGCAACGATACTCACCGATCGCATACGGATCCTGATGCACGGCTTGCGAGGAAAACGTCTATGGGGGCAACGGAATTGAGCCATGCAGCTACCTATGTCATGGACAGTAAGAGCAGGATAATAATAGGGACCGATATCGGCAAGCCTGACAAGAACACGGACTGCAAGAATGCACTGAGGCAGATACAGAGAATAAAACAGAGCTACAATATAACACCCCAAACGCTTGGAGCGGACAAAGGATACTGCGCTGGTGAGTTTATAGATGCTCTTCTGAAGGAGAAGATACAGCCGCACATACCGATAGTGGATAATCGCAGCCGGAACGAGAAAGGCATCTATCCGATAGAGAGGTTTACTTTTGATAAAGGGCGCAACATATTTCTCTGTCCTGAAGGGAAGGAAATGAGGTATTGGGGGATACACAAACACAGCCGGCAGCATGTATACCGTGCAAGCATGAAAGATTGCGGGATATGTGCCAAGAAATCAGAATGCACAAGAGACCGAGCCCGGTCGATAAGTTATCACCTTTATTAAGATTCCCTCCAAGAAGCGAGACGCCTGAACAGGACCGCCGAATATCGGATATCACAGCGGATGAGGAAGCGGATTGAGGAATTATTCGGGGAGGCAAAAGAGTTTATGGGACTGAGGAGAGCTAAGTTTCGAGGTGCTGAATTTGTGAGGGAGCAGATCTTGATGACTGCTGCAGCACAGAATATTAAGAGGATGGTCAAAATGCTCTCAAGGAGAGTGCCACAAAAGGGAGCTATGGAGGTAAACAAGCCCCTTATCCCGTCTTCGATAACCGGAATGATGAAATTATTTTATCGGTTTACCCGTAATATCAATATACTGCAATTTAGTGAATGAAACTGCTCTTAAAAAACGGAGTTTTTCAACAGCCTGTTGAAAGGTGAAATGGATTGAAAGGCGGGCGGGGCGCAGGAGAAAGGAGCAACCATGTCCAGACTATTCAGAAGTACGGATCCGGCTCGCCGATCGAGCGATACATCCCCGTACGGAGCGCCTGATCTCTCGGATCGATTAAATAGGTATCCATCCTGTTCGTTACATAACCATATCCTATTCCTGATTCCGGGTCGGCAAATCCGAACGACCCTCCGGCTCCCGGCGCACCGAACGAGCCCGGATGACCGAAGGGGTTACCCTTATCCGGTTTCATAAACCCGAGCGAAAACGGTACCTCTACTTTCAGTGCCTCGTCATGGAAACCATGGAGGGGCGGAACCGCCGGTGCCATGAGCTGCCTGAGCGTTTCCTCCCGCAGGCCCAGTTTCCGTCCGCCTGCTGCAAACTCGCCGTACACCTGCGCAATCGAACGGGCTGTTCCAACTCCTCCGCCCGCCGGGCTCTCAAGGTCCCGGGCATAGATATGCTCTTTGTCCAGAGGATAGAGCGAAGCCCACAGCGCACGGCGTATATTCGACCACGGATTCATCGCAGCCAAAGCAAATGAGAGGGGTACTGTAGTAAAAGAGGGAAATTAGGGACAGATACCAATATTGTGAGCCGACCATCCATGGATATTATTTATGAAATCACGTTGGGGAATACAAGATGACTGAGGAAAGAATGGGTGAAAATGAAAACGGGTATCTGTCCCTAATTTCTAATTTCCCTACCATTTCAAGGGCTGACCCTATGGTTTCTTCTCCCAGCAGCGGGGAAATGCAATCCCCTGATAATCTCACCCGCACATGTTTTTGCTTTTTGCAGGCCGATGTATTACAACTACTGTGCAGGAGGGCGTGTCATGGAACAATCTATAGTTGCACTGTTCTACCAGAGGTCAAAACTTCATCCTGAAAAACCGGCGATCACATGGAACAAAAAGGAACAATGGCACCACATCCCATGGAAAGAATACAGGGAGCATGTAATCGATGCATCGTACGGGCTTCTATCCCTTGGCTTCAGGCCGGGTGACAGGGCAAACATAATCGGAACAAACAGACCCGAGTGGTTTTATTCCGACCTTGCAATTCTCAGCAATGGAGGCGCATCCGTCCCTGTATACCAGACAAATACTCCGGCACAGATCGGGTACATAGCACAGCACAGTGAATCAACGATCATCTTCGCAGAAAACAAAACACAGCTCGACAAGGTCTTATCAATACGTTCACAATTGCCCAACCTGAAGAAGATCATAGTATGGGATAAGGTAGAAGGCACGACAGACCCGGCGGTCATAACCTTTGAGGAGCTCGAAGGACTTGGAGAAAAGGCGCGGGCTGAGCAGCCCGGTTCTGTAGAAAAAAGGATACAGGACATAAATGCGCAGGACCTGGCCACCATCGTATACACCTCCGGCACAACAGGCCCTCCAAAGGGTGCAATGATCTCGCATCACAATATTGTATGGACATGCGACGCACTGACAAAGGCGAACGATTACTTTGATACAGACATGTACATGAGCTACCTGCCCTTGTCCCATATAGCCGAGCGCATCGGCATATACTATTCATCAATTTATACGGACGGCGCTGTCGGGATTCCTGAAAACCTTGACAAGCTTGCATCCGATATAAAAGTCATCCAGCCGCACATCATGTTTGCGGTGCCAAGGGTCATGGAAAAGTTCTATGCAGGAATCAAAGCGGCATTTTCCCAGACGCATGGATTTAAGAAAAAGGTCATTGACTTTGCGCTTAATACAGGCGGCCAATGGGTGGAATACCTGGGGAAAGACGTGCCGCCATCGGCATTCCTGAAATTGAAAAGGAAGATAGCGGACAAACTTGTCTATTCCAAGCTCAAGCATGAACTGGGCTTTTCAAGGGGCAGGCTTCTCATCGCAGGCGGTGCACCCGTACCTCCTGAAATCATAAGATTCTTCCACTCCATCAACATACGCCTGTGCGTTGTGTACGGGCAGACAGAGGTAACAGGACCCACGTCCATCCACGAGCACGGGCATGTGAAGTTCGATACAACAGGACCTGCGGTACCCGGTGTACAGGTAAAGATAGCTCCTGACGGAGAGATACTGGTCAAGGGCGGTAACGTATTTATGGGTTACTTCAAAAACCCTGAGGCAACAAACGAGGCATTACGGGATGGATGGCTGCACTCGGGTGATATTGGTGAACTTGATCTGCAAGGGCACCTTAAAGTAACAGACCGCAAGAAGGACCTTATCATAACATCGGGCGGCAAAAATATTTCACCGTCAAACATAGAAAGCATGCTGAAAGCAAATCCGCTCATCAGCCAGGTCGTCGTAATAGGGGACAAAAGGTCTTATCTTACGGCGCTGTTCACGCTGAATGCGGAAAATGTGCTTAAGTTCGCAAAGGCACAGGGCATAAACGAAACCGGCATGCCCAGCCTTTCCAAACACCGGGTAATAAACCAGGCCGTTTCTGAATTCGTCTCAAAGATAAACAACGACCTTGCACAGTACGAAACGATCAAGAAATTCGCAATACTTGACAGGGATTTCTCTCAGGAAGCAGACGAACTTACACCAACGCTCAAGGTCAGGAGAAAGGTCGTGAACGAGAAGTACGCCGCTGTAATAGAGGGTATGTACAACAAAAACGATCAATGAACTGCTGCTGTTTCCTTCAAGTATGCCGGTTATTGAGCTGTAATACCCATGGATGAGAACAGGGCCTTTGTATTAACATACTGCTTGAGCATCTCATAGCCCTTCTTGACCTGGTCATCCCTGACAATACGTACCTTGCCTATAATGGATTCAATCTTTGTTATGGTGCTCAAGGTATCATACTTGACATGGATAACAGGTATGCCCATTGCCTGAGCCCTTCCAAGCACGATCTCATTCGGCAGTATGTCCCCGGTAAGTACAAGGCACTTTGTTGATGTCTCAAGCGCCGCTATTATGATATCAGCCCTGCTTGCCCCTGTGATCACTGCCTTGTTTTTCGTCTTTATAAAGTGCTTCAATGCGTTTTCAACATCCATTGCACCGACTACAAGGTTTTCCACAAGCTCTCCAAGCTTGTCCTGACCTGACAGCATCACACCACCCACCGCATCCCTTATCTGCCTTACAGAAACAGACTCGAGCTCGGAGGTCCTTGGCATAACACCGAACACCTTGACTCCCTGCTTCTCGATATAAGGTACAATGTTATCTGTAACAAACTCCATGTCGTCAAATGTCACCATATTCAGTATAACGCCTGCGAGCCTCTTACCGAGCAGTTCCTTTGATGATAAAATACAGTCAACGCATACCTCGTCCCTGTACGGATCTATAAGCACTGTCTGCGCATTTAAAGCCTTTATAGCGATCAGACTGCTTATCCTCATGGTAAGTCCTTCATAAAGGTTTGCTGCACCGCTGATAAGCATGATGTCCTTATCAGCCGACAGTTCTGCATATGCGTCCTTGAACAGTTTTAAGCCGTCGTACTCCTTGCCCTTGAACACGGACGATATAAGATCATGGGTAAGAATTACGGGAGACATCTTTTCGACGGGGTCAGGAATACCGAGGGTGTTCTTGACAAACTCTGCATCAACATCGTACAGCTTCGTGCCCCTGCTTGCGACCGACTTGCCGATGACCCGCATGTATCCGATCTTGTACCGCTGTTCCTGCAGCATTTTACCAAGAACGGTTGATAAAAGCGTTTTGCCTGAATAGCTGTTTGTTGAACCAATGAAAAATGGAATTGCCTGGGTACTCATTTGCTTACCTCCTCAATGTTTTATAGAGATACGTGCATCTACCGCTATCGCTCCTGCGCCCTCTTCCTTCACAAGCATGGGATTTATGTCCAGTTCAACGATCTCCGGATTGTCCGTAACAAGCTGGGACACGCGCAGTATGGCATCTGCGATCGCATCGATATCCCTTTTCTTTTCTCCCCGTATGCCCTGGAGCAGCGGGTATGACCTGATCTCCCTTATCATCTCCTGGGCCTCCGCTTCCGATACAGGGGCAACCCTGAACGAAACGTCCTTAAGGATCTCAACATAAATACCGCCCAGTCCGAACATGACAAGCGGGCCGAAGTTCGGATCCATATGCATGCCGACTATGGTCTCCGTGCCGCTCGTCAGGAGCTGTTGGATAACAACACCCCATATCCTTGCAGACGGCATGAACTTCTTTGCATTGTTTGTTATAGTTGAAAATGACATCTCAAGCTCCTGCTCGTCCTTTATACCGACGACAACGCCTCCAACATCCGTTTTATGGAGTATGTCCGGGGACGCGATCTTCATCACAAGAGGATAGCCTGCTGTTGATGCATAAGTCTTTGCCTCCTCAACAGTATGTGCAAGCATGCTCATTGGTGTTTTAAATCCGTATAACCCGACAATCTCCCTTGCCTCTACATCAACAAGGCTTGACCTGCCCGACGCCTGAACTGTGTTCAGGTTGTTCTTGACTTTGCTTATATCCACTTCATATTTCCTGTAGGTCTTTTCCGGCTTCCCAAGCCAGTCTTTATAATCAAGCACCGTCCGGTAAGCCTTTACTGCCGATTCCGGAAAAATATAGTTCGGCACCCTGCCGTTGCTCAGCACCTTGATGCCGGAATTGACGTTTTTGCCGCCCATGAATGCCGCAAGGATCGTTTTCTTTGTGTGTGTTGTAATATCAACCACCGACTGTGCTGTCTTGTCTATCTCGGTCATGTCCTGCGGCGTCAGCAGGACGATCATGCCTGAAACGTCCCTGTCTTTGCTTATGATATCAAGGGCTGCTTTATACCTGTCTGCAAGCGCATCACCGATAATATCAAACGGGTTGCCGAATGCAGCCGACGGCGGCAGGACCTTTTTCAGCTCAAGTATGCTGTCATCGCTCAGGTGCGCAAGCCTTATGCCTGCACGCTCCGTTGCGTCCGCAGTGATTATGCCCGGTCCGCCTGCATTGGTAACAATGGCAAGTCCGCCTTCAGCAGGCAGGGGCTGGGCCTCCAGCAGCTTTCCTATATCGAACAATTCCTCAATGGTATGCGCCCGTATAACGCCCGACTGCTTAAAAGCGGCTTCGAATGCAGCGTCCGAGCCTGCAAGCGTACCGGTATGGGATGACGAAGCCCTTGCACCGACCTTTGTTCCGCCTGCCTTGATAAGGATAACGGGTTTTTTTCTGGAAGCCTTGTACGCCTTGTCAATAAATGCCCTGCCGTCTGAAACACCCTCTATATAACCCAGGATGACCTTTGTATCAGGATCGTCCGACAGGTACTCTATAAAATCCGCCTCGTTCAGGTCCGCCTTGTTCCCGAGACTTATGAACTTTGAGAACCCCACATCGTTCGCAAGCGCCCAGTCAAGTATTGCGGTAAGCAGGGCGCCGGACTGCGAAAGGATGGATATATCTCCCCCCAGAGGCATGTCGGCGGAAAAAGAGGCGTTCAGTTTTGACTTTGTATCTATGACGCCAAGGCAGTTCGGTCCGACGAGATGTATACCATAGATATCTGCCTGCTCCTTCAACTGCTTTTCAAGCAGCGCGCCTTCGGCTCCCACTTCTTTGAAACCCGCAGATATGACAACGGCATATTTTACCTTTTTCTGCGCACAGTCCTTCAATGATTCTATAATGGCTTTAGGCGGTATCATGAATACGGCAAGCTCTACTGTATCGGGGATGCTTTTGATATCCGGGTAAATCTTTACCCCGAGTATTTCCTGTGCGGAAGGGTTTACAGGATAGACCTTCCCTGCATAGCCGCCTTCTATAACATTCTTAAGGACACTGTACCCTACTTTCCCGGGTACCTTTGACACTCCGACAAGTGCCAGGCTTGCAGGCTTAAATATTGTATCCAGCATATGGCTTATTCTTATCTATTCTCTATAGCTTTGCATTCGTATAGCTCCATATCATTGCGAGCCGAAGGCGAAGCAATCCCGTTTTTTGCCTTCTATTTTGCAGGTCTGCGGGGTTCAAAAAATCTTCTGACCGCATACTCCGTATCCTGCTCCCTGTATGCCTTTTCTGTAAAGATATATTTATAATTTTGTACATAATCCATGAGGATCCTGTATGCACGGTTAATCTCCGCCATCTTCCGGGTGTACAACGGTTTATCCCTGTCAAAGCACCTGTCGGGATGATACGTGAGTACCAGTTTTCTGTAAGCGGTCTTTATCTGATCAAGCGTGGCAATCTCCGGTACGCCGAGGACCTTGCGGGCCTTATTGAGTGTTCTAAACGCCGGAAGTGCTTCTTCCATCGGCCGACCTTGTCCTTGTCCATATAAAGATGATCCAGCCTGCAATAAACGTCGGGATGGCAATGAACTGGGATGTCGAAAGCTGGCTGCTGCCCCATGGCCATGATATTGCCGGGCCTATAAATCCCCGGATCACATCACCTCTGAAAAATTCTATGATAAACCTGTTGAATGAATACAGTATAAGGAAAAGACCGACGAGCTCGCCGTCGTGCCTTTTTAAATGCTTCTCATACCAGAGCAGAAAACCGAACAGGATCAGCCCGTTCAATGATTCAAACAGCTCGGTTGAGAGCAGCCTCTGCCCGGGAAAAGCAATGCCCGCGTCGCTGTCAGACGCAAAAACAGAGCCCAGGGGCCACGGCAGCGTCGTGGGCTTGCCGAAGCAACATCCGTTCATATAACAGCCGAAAGCCCTGTGGATCGCATACCCAAGCCCCATGTACGGCGAGATCAGGTCCGCAAACTTGAAGAATCCCTGCCGTATCCATTTCAGATAAACATACATTGCGAGTATGCCGCCGAACAATCCTCCGTAGAAAACAAGCCCGCCTTTCCAGATCTCAAGCATCTCGAGCGGGTGCTGCATATAATAGCTCCACATCGTGATGATAAAAACAATCCTTGCCCCGATGATTGAACCCACCATGATCCAGAAGCTCATATCCAGTACAATATTAGGGTCCATCCCAAGCTTCTTACCCTTTCTTGCGGCGAGGAAGATCGCCACGATAAACGCTGTTGCCATGGCAACACCGTACGTGTGGATGGTTATCGGTCCGTAGTGAAAAAGAATCGGGTACATATGTTCTCCTTTAATTTTACCCCGTTAGAAAACCCAGCCTGCATAGCCGGGATAATATAATAGATTTTAAGTCATTATAGAAAGGGCGTGGTCTAAGGCCACGTACTTTCTAATGGGGTTTATTCAGTAACAGTAATCATATATTGCGGATTTTTCAATCGTTTTTCATTCGTATGCTTGCCGCCTGGACGTGCGCATCAAGGCCTTCCACCTTCCCGAACTGCTCGGCATGCGGTGCAAGCTTTGCAAACCCATTTTGTCCGACCTCAAGCACCGTGGTCCTTTTCATAAAGTCGTATACGCCAAGGCCCGAGGAAAACCTGGCCGATCCGGTTGTCGGCAAAACGTGGTCAGGACCCGCAACATAATCTCCAAGCACCTCGGGTGTGTATGGGCCAAGGAAAACAGCACCTGCATGCCTCACGTGATAAAGGTACGCGCGCGGCGATTCTACTGCAAGCTCAAGGTGCTCGGGCGCTATTATGTTCGCCATATCCATTGCATGCTCCATGTCCCTGGCAATAACTGCAAAGCCGTTTTTCTTAAGACTCTTTTTGATCGTGTCTTTCCTGCTCATGTAACCGAGCAACACCTGCATGCTCTTATCCACCCGACCTACATAGGCTCTGTCCAGCGAAATCAGTACACTCATGGCATGTTCGTCATGCTCGGCCTGCGCCATAAGGTCCGCGGCAACATATGAAGGATTTACGCTGCCGTCTGCCACAACAACAACCTCGCTCGGGCCTGCCACCATGTCAATGCCAACGTCACCATACACAAGCCTTTTTGCAAGTGTAACGTACCTGTTTCCGGGTCCGGCTATCTTGTCGACCTTTTCTACACTGCATGTTCCGTACGCAAGTGCAGCGATTGCATGCGCCCCGCCCATTGAATATACCTTATTCATGCCGAGCATGCCCGCTGCTGCAAGCACATAGTCATTGGGCATGGGCGTTGCAAGATAAATCTCCCTGACACCGGCAATAACAGCCGGTACAGCATTCATGATCACGGAAGACGGATACGCTGCACCGCCGCCGGGAACATACAGGCCAACACGTTCTACAGGTGTAAAGATCTCCCCATAATAGATGTCCCCGCTCTCCCTGATATTCCATGAGGTTATATGCTTTTTTTCAAGCTCATGAAAAGCGGTCACCCTGCTTATTGCGAGTTCAAATGCCTGTTTCGTCCTGATGTCAATGCCTTTTACTGCCCTGTTTATCCTGCCTTTATCTATGATCATACCTTGCGTACCGATGCGGTCGTAAAGTCTCCGGTATTTTAACAGTGCCCTGTCACCGTATCTTCTTACATCATCGACGATCCTGCGCACAGTCTTATCTATGTCACCGTAAGAGTCTTTCCTCTTTAAGAGGATTGAACCAATATCCGAGCGCTTCACTATCTTTATCATAACGTTCTCTTAAGCCCTGCGATCAACTTATTCATACTGTTCTGTTTTGTCCTCATGGATGCCCTGTTTATAACAAGTCTTGCAGAGGACTGCATTATGACCTCTTTCTCCTCAAGACCATTGGTCCTTAATGTTTCACCCGTTGAAACGAGATCAACAATCAGGTCTGAGATACCGAAAAGAGGGGCAAGTTCAACAGCACCGTACAGCTTGATGATATCGGCCTGAATGCCCTTTTTCTTGAAGTACTGCGATGCAAGGTACGGGTACTTTGTAGCCACCCTTATGCCAGAGAGATCCTGCCCTTTCATTACCCCGCCGCCCTTCGGCCCTGCTATTGACAGCCTGCATTTGCCGAAGTTCAATGATAGTACAGTTATAACATCGTGCATCTGTTCCCTTATAAGATCATATCCTATGATACCAACATCAACCGCGCCATGCTCGATATAGGTAAGCAGGTCGACAGCCCTTATAACAATCGCCTCAGCAGAACCATCTGCGGTTTTAAACCTGAGACTCCTTGAATTGCCGAGCGCTGCTGAAAAATCAAGACCCGTCCTTTTCAGCACAGCTACAGATTCCTCAAGCAGCCTCCCATTGGGAAGCCCTATTTTTAAATTCATTCCTTCACCCTTTTAACCCTTGCACCAATCGATGACAGTTTTTTTTCCATAATCTCGTACCCCCTGTCAAGATGATATATCCTTGATACCTCTGTTCTGCCGTCTGCGATAAGCCCCGCAATGACCAGTGATGCGCTTGCACGCAGGTCTGTTGCCATGATCGGTGCTCCCATCAACCCTGTTTTGCCTTTTACAATAGCAATATTGCCCTCCACCCTTATATCAGCGCCCATCCTTCTCAATTCACCAACATGCATCAACCTGTTCTCAAAGATGGTTTCTGTTATAACGCTTGTATTGTCGCCCTGGGTCATAAGTGTCATGAACTGTGCCTGCAGGTCTGTAGGAAAGTTGGGATAAGGCATTGTTTTTATGCTCACACTCCTGATCCGCGACTGCTTTTCCCTCTTTACGGTTATACTGCTGTCTGTCTCGGTGTAACTTATACCTGCTTCTTTTATCTTGAAAAGCAATGCATCGAGATGCCTGGGGTTGCAGTTCGTTATTTCAACCTCACCGCCTGATGCGGCAGCTGCTATGATATATGTTCCTGCTTCGATCCTGTCAGGGATGATGTCAAAACTGCAGCCTTGAAGCTTATGCACGCCCTCTATCACAAGAATGTCGGTGCCTGCGCCTTTTATTCTTGCTCCCATCCTTACAAGCTGCTCTGCAAGGCTCGTTACCTCCGGTTCCTTTGCCGCATTCTCTACGACTGTTGTCCCTTCGGCAAGTGTTGCGGCCATCATGATATTCTCGGTGCCTGTTACGGTCGTAGTATCGAACACGATCTTTGCGGCCTTTAGCTTTTTTGCCTTGATATTGATATACCCGTGATCAATTGATACATTTGCACCGAGCGCCGCAAGCCCTTTGAGGTGAAGGTCTATGGGCCTGCTGCCAATCGCACATCCTCCGGGCAGGGAAACCCTTGCACTGCCGTACCTTGCAGCAAGGGGACCAAGTACAAGCACTGATGCCCTCATTGTTTTAACCAGCTCATAAGGTGCATCATACGTGTTTATGCCGGACGTGTTTATTGTTATGCTGCGCTGGAGATCCGTATCCTGCGCATTCTCTTTATATCCCTCGGTGCGTATGCCCATCTTTTCAAGAAGATCGACCATGGTTGTCACATCCGCGAGATCCGGCATACCGCTCAGGTGTACATCGTCGGATGTAAGTATGGCAGCGGCCATTGCAGGCAGTGCTGCGTTCTTCGCACCGCTGATTCTGACGCTGCCGTAAAGACTGTTCCCGCCTTCTATAATAAATTTATCCATAATGATCTCAGAATCCACCTTTTTCTGTCATTCCGCACTTGATGCGGAATCCAGTGTTTTCTGGATTCCCGTTTTCACGGGAATGACGCATAGTCAGTATAACCAAATATACCACATCCTTCATTTAGTTTGTATTACGTTAACCGTTGCAAATATCTGTGTCAACCAGTCAGTCCGCCCTCTTTGACTTTAACGTATACGCTTCTTATATTTTGCACAAAAGGAGGGTTCTATGGGAACATTTAAAAACATATTTCTGTTGATAGGCAGGCTGCTGTTTTCGGTGATATTCGTCGAGGGTGCAATAGGACATTTAACAAAGATCAATTATATGGCGGGGTACGCACGCGCATTTGGCGTTCCGTATCCAAAGCTCGCGATAATAGTTACAGGATTAATGCTGTTAATCGGCAGCGTCTCGATCATACTCGGATGGAAAGCAACGTACGGCGCAATCATCCTGATACTTTTTCTTATCCCGGTAACGTACCAGATGCACTTTTTGCCAATGATTCACGCTACAGACCAGATGCAAATGCAGATGCAGATGATAAACTTTCTTAAAAATACCGGGCTGGTCGGCGGAGCCATATACATAGCTGTTTCTGGACCCGGCGGATTCAGCATAGACGGGAACAAGAAATAAGACAATGAAGTTTGTTTTTTTTTGCAGGGGCGTGGCGCCTTGTCGCCACGCCCCTGTTTCATCATTGCACTTTCCGGATTAACGACGGACCATGGCGACAACACTTTATCTGATACGGCACGGCATGACCGAAAGCGACGGTATAACGCGGTACAAAGGCAGCATGGATATCCCCCTTTCTGAAGAGGGTATGAAACAGATGAAAGCGCTCTCTGCCTTTTTATCACGGCATAAACCGCCTGACGCAATCTACTCTTCCCCCCTGAGCAGGGCATTGAGCAGTGCGGATCTCATTGCTCAACCGTATGGATTAATGCCCATTGTTGCACCTGAATTCCGGGAACTCAACTTCGGCTCATGGGAAGGCATGTCATTTCCAGAGGTAAAAGAACGATACCCTGCAGAATTCAGCGCATGGGCAAACAATCCCATGAAGCAAGGCCCTGTGAACGGCGAAACAATCCAGGGTGTCAGGGAAAGGTCCGTCAATGCCCTGAAGAGCGTACTGGACAATCACAGGAACGGGACCGTTGCAGTCGTTGCACACGGAGCCGTGAACAGGATCATACTCTGCGATACCCTCGGTATATCGCTGGAGAACATCTTCAGGCTCGAGCAGGACTTCGGCGCACTGAACATAATCGAGTTCCATGAAAAATACCCTGTCGTCAAACTGCTGAACGGGGTATTTTTAGGTTAAACGATGCTCCAAGGCTTGGGCATGAAGATCTCGTTGAACCTGTCCAGTGCATACCTGTCCGTCATGCCCGCGATAAAGTCGGTAATGCGCCTCTCCATTGTATCCTCTGCTATGTTAAACCCCGCCTCCTTCTCAAAGACACCCGTATGGGTTTTGTAGTAATGAAACAGTTCACCGAGGATCTTTTCACACTTCTCAAGGTCGCCGTGCACAACCTCACTGTCATAGACTTTCTCGTATAAAAAATCTCTCATCGCATTCAAGGAAAACATCACTTCTTCAGTAATGGCAACGGTCTGATAGTCTGTATCCTTTGTTGCACTGATAACGGCCTTGATCATTGTATCAATGCGTTTGGAATATGTGCTGCCGAGTATTTTCACGGCTTTTTCAGGCAGATCATCCCCTTTTATAACACCTGCCCTTATTGCATCATCTATATCATGGTTGATATATGCAATGATATCAGCAAGCCTCAAAACCCTGCCTTCAAGTGTGGATGCAGTGACCTCGGGTGATGTCGTTACTATGGGCCCTTTGCCTTTTGAATGCTTTAAAATACCCTCTCTTACCTCAAAAGAAAGATTGAGCCCTCTGCCGTCCCGTTCAAGAAGCTCGATAACACGCAGGCTCTGCTCATAGTGCCTGAACCCCCCGGGGTTCAGTTTATCAAGCACTGCTTCTCCGGCATGTCCGAACGGCGTATGCCCGAGGTCATGGCCGAGCGCTATGGCCTCGGTAAGGTCTTCGTTCAGCATCAATGATTTTGATATGGTGCGCGCTATCTGCGAGACCTCCAGTGTGTGCGTCAACCTTGTCCTGTAATGATCACCCTTCGGCAGCAAAAGCACCTGGGTCTTGTACATGAGCCTTCTGAATGACTTGCTGTGCAGGATCCTGTCCCTGTCATGCTGGAAGATCGGACGGACATCGCATGCAGGCTCCGGCGTTTCCCTGCCTTTAGAATTGGCGCTCAGCATTGCCTTTGGATGCAGGGTCTGTTTTTCCCTGTGCTCAAGCAGTTCACGGATCAGCATGGGTCTGATATTATTATCCTTGTTCATTTAAACAATTCTTAAAGTAATCCTGTCTTTCCCTTCACCTCTCTGAGTACCGGGCATCCCGCAACTGGAATTCTATGTCTCCAATATTTGTCATTCCTGCGAAAGCAGGAATCCAGATTACTTTTTTTTCTGGATTCCGTGTCAAGCACGGAATGACAGAAATGACTCTGTACTACGTACAAAAGCACAGGACGCTGTACATGCCTCAGGGCACAGCAGGCGGCAGCTGCGTAATCGCGACACCGATGTTTGCAGCAGAATCATTCGGATCAAGCAGGTTCCTTGTCAAAAAGTACCCTGCATTTTTATGGCAGTTGTTGCAGGCTGCAGGCTGTCCGCCGCCGTTCTGGGGCGTATCAAGCTGGATGTTGTGCGGTGATGTCGTCTGCCACGTTGTCACAAGATCAAAGCCGTTCAGCAGGTTTATGCCGAAGTAATCAAATGTATTCCTTGTTATCGGATAATGCCTGACAGTCGTATAAAGGTACGGCTCGGTTGGTATGGTGTTAAACCCTATCTTGAAGTCCGTTACGGTTATACCTGCTGCACCGATGTACTGGTCTCCGTCAAACATGCTGGTATAATTATATGTATTTGTATAAGGCTGGGCATGACACACCGTGCAGTTCAGGAATGCCATCTGCGGTATATTGTGCTCAGCCACTGTTGAAGCCCCTGTGGTAACATCCGTATGGCATTGTCCGCATCTCGGCATTTCCTTCACCTGCCACATGGTCGTATAGGTGATGCCGTCGCCATGTATGGCATTTCCGTGGCAGTCTATGCACTGCATACCGTTTGGATATTGTTTACTACGCAGTGTATAATGAACGTCCGGCGCCTGGCCTGACAGCCCCAGGAACTCTTCTGCCTGTTCTTTATGACACTGCACGCATGTATCCTGCGTGGGCGGAGGGTTCATAAATGTATGCCCTGATATAAGACCGCCTGTAAGGGGTTTTTGGATATGACAGCTTCCGCAGGATGCATGACACCCCTGGCAGTCTGCCTGATAAGGCGTGTCAAGATTGTTGTTGTAAGGGCAGGAGATCGTATGGAGGTATGTTTGTTCGCCTGAAAGCGTGTAGTGCAGACTGGTTGTCGCGCTCTGGACAATACCTGCATGGCAGTTTGCGCATACACTATCTATGGAGGCCGCATTACTGATCATGCCGTTGTGAGCCTGCTGCATGGAGGTGCTTGACGGATCACCCTTGTGGCAGTCGGCACACTGCAAAATATTGTGAGGCGAATTGAAAAAGCCCGACGTAACAAGGAAGTCAGAAGGATTTACAGACGGATCAGCATTTTGCAGCATAGGTGCGTTCGTATGGCATGATTTGCACGTATTCGTCGTGTTCAACTCGCTTTTACCACATCCGGCAACAATGAATGCTATTGAAATAAACAGTAATATCTTTTTCATACAACCTCCACGTATTGAAATCAATTATACTGTTTTATTAGAAATTGCAATTTATATCAAACAAATCTTTATCCATGAGGAGCAGGGACAGGGTTTAAACCTGCCCCTGCTCTACTTCTGCTTTTATAATAAAGGTGATTGTGTTTCGTTAAAAGTAATAATGTACCCCTGCGTTTATTGAATCGGCTGAAATGCCGAATGTCGTTCCATAACCGTCCAGGTGTTTTACGCCGAGATCAAGCTCCAGATTGAACCCGAGATTTGGCAGTCCCTGGAAGAAAAACTCTATACCGCTCAAAGCGCCGAGGCTGAAGCCCGTTTTCATCTTTGTTCCGGTTGATGTATCGACTGGCTGGTTAAATACATAAATGCCTCCGCCTGCATACAGGTTCATGTTCTTTTCTTCTATAACGTTGTAAAGGAACTTACCGCCTATACCGAATGCCGTCTGGCCGCCCCCGTTGTTTGGAGATAAACTCAGGAACGCGAAATCTCCCTGAATGCCCATGTCCCTATCCATCCAGTATCTTACGGACGCCGCATCAAGGTGCTGGGTCAAACCTATCTGCGAGTTGAATCCTGCACCGACCCTTTGCGCCAGATTCATTGCCATAACTCTGGGAGTTACTGCCAGCCAGAGGATCATTATCAGAATCAGATAAACTGTTTTTTGTTTCATTTTATGCTCCTTGTAAAAGTTTTTTTTATCTTATCAGAAAGAATTCTGCCATCAAGCAAATCGGTCACCGGGCTGCACCCAGGCAATGCATCATTGGTCAGAACAGGGCCACTCTGGCATTGGCGCAAAAACTTCACTCTCATCAAATTGTGCTTAAATTATGCTTATTCAAAGGAGGTAACTATGGCGAAAATATCCGTTATTTACTACTCAGCTTATGGCCACACCTTTGATCTAGCACAGGCAATTGAAAAAGGGGCAAAGGACGCAGGAGCTGAAACAAGGTTAAGGAAGGTAAAAGAACTGGTACCGGAGGACATAATAAAAGCAAACAAGGGCATGTCCTATGGCAGGGACCTGCAAAAGGGTGTGCAGGAAGCCACGCTGGATGATCTGACATGGGCGGACGGCATTGCCTTCGGCACACCAACCAGGTTCGGCAATACAACAGCCCAGATCAGAAACTTTCTTGACCAAACAGGTCCGTTATGGGGGAAGGGCGCGCTTGCAGGCAAGGTCGCGGCATTTTTCACGGGAGCATCCACGCCTCACGGGGGTCATGAAACAACAATACTTACCTTAAGTACATTCGCATATCATCACGGCATGCTCATCTTGCCCATGGGGTACACAATCAAAGGCTCGGTCGATCCTTATGGACCTACATACATTTCAGGCGACGGTTCAAAACCCGTTGGAGAAGAAGAAAAGAGGCTCGCGCAGGAGTTCGGCAAGAACCTTGCAAAAGTCGCACAGAAACTGGCAGGAAAATAACAAACCTGAAAATGTTTTTTTACTCCGTTAGAAAACCGAGTTTTTTATAACGGGGGTTCCTGCAGGGGCGTTCCGCGAAACGCGGGACGCCCCTTTTTTATAATCTGTTTATGCCAGGGCCCCCGGCCACCCCTGCTTTTTGCCCCATACTTTCAATACCACTTGATTTTGTATATTACTTCAGCATAGACTATTGAAATAAATATTTTTAAAGGAGCGAAAATGTCTTTCAAAAGAGCACTCATAAGTGTATCGGATAAAACAGGCATAGAAGAGCTTGGAAAGGTCCTGGCAGACTCACATATAGAGATACTTTCAACAGGAGGAACGGCAAAACTCTTGAAAGAAAAGGGGATCCCTGTAACGGATGTTGCGGATTACACAGGGTTCCCGGAAATGCTTGACGGCAGGGTCAAGACCCTCCATCCGAAAATACACGGCGGTATTCTCGCGATAAGGAGCAGCGACAGCCACATGAAATCGCTGGCGGAACACTCCATAGGCCTTATTGACATTGTTATCGTAAATCTGTATCCATTTAAGCAGACTGCCCGGAAACAGGGTGCATCTTTTGAGGAGATTGTAGAAATGATAGATATCGGCGGCCCATCAATGATACGGGCGGCTTCAAAAAATTTCAGGGATGTCATTGTTATCGTCGATCCAGCCGATTATACATGGTTGATGGAACATATAAAGAAGGATACCATAACCGAACAGGAAAGGTTAAGGCTTGCGGCAAAGGCCTTCAATCATACCGCTTCATACGACAGCGTCATCGCCAACTGGCTGAACAAGAAACTGGAAAAGGACCTGCCGGGACAAATCCACTTTACCCTGGACAGGCTGCAATCCATGAGATACGGGGAAAACCCGCACCAGCAGGCAGCACTGTACTTGACATCTGATCTGGAACAGCACGAAGATTTAAGGTTCGAGCAGCTCGGAGGTAAAGAGCTCTCCTATAACAATATTGTCGACATGAGCAGTGCGTATGAGCTTGTGTCCGAATTCAAGGAGCCTGCGTGCATTATCATAAAGCACACCAACCCGTGCGGAGCTGCTGTTGCCGAAAATAGTGCAAAGGCATATGAACGCGGTTTCAAAACGGACCCGGCATCGAGCTATGGCGGGATCTGCGGGTTTAACAGAGAGCTCGATGAAGCAACCGCAAAACTCATAGCGGATACTTTCTATGAGGTTATCGTGGCCCCCTCGTTTTCACAGACCGCATTTGACATCCTGTTAAAGAAAAAAAATCTCAGGCTCATAAAGGTCCTGCAGAACATTCCGGCAACCACGCAATTCGAGATACATGACACGGCGTTCGGTGTACTGGTACAGACCAGGGACACCATGTCTGATGAATTGAAGAACAGCCGCGTTGTTACAAAAAGAGCCCCGACCGCAGATGAGATAAAGGACTTGGACTTTGCCATGAAGGTGTGCAAACATACAAAGAGCAACACGATCATCGTTGCAAAATCCCTGCAGCTTGTAGGGGTTGGAGCCGGTCAGATGAGCAGGGTCGACTCTGCAAAGATAGCAATCATGAAATCAAACCTGAGTACAAAGGGCGCCGCCGGTGCTTCAGACGCCTTCTTTCCGTTTGCTGACGGACTTAAGGTACTCATAGATGCCGGCATTACAGCGGTTGTGCAGCCGGGCGGATCCATAAGGGACGAAGAGGTTATAAAGGCTGCAGATGAAGCCGGCATTGCAATGTTGTTTACCGGTATAAGACATTTCAAACATTGAAAATTTACCTTCAGGTATAATAATGAA
>JAJYJX010000135.1 GCA_021789095.1 bacterium | reverse complement strand
GAGTACCTCTCTTATAATCATAGGAAAATGCATGTTCATGGCATCTCAGGCACGCCTCGTTTGTAGGAACTTTTGTTATGCTGAGTGCTGCTTTTAAAGACGTGTCCTCGCCCCAGTGAGTTCCGCTTGCATCTGTTGCAAGGGTTGCTCTGTCTTTCCAGTTATAATCTTTTGCATGACATACAAGGCAGTCTACGGTATTTGCCTGTTCCTGTGTTGGCGCTTGACCGGGCGGGAACGGAGGCATCGGCAGACTCCCTATGTGACATAAGCCGCAGCCTGCCGCCTGTACGGTAGCATGTCCATTGGTAGCGGCAGTCCAGTTGGAAATAGTAAGAGAACCTGCGAGTGCACATTCTCTGTTTAACATGCCCCACCATGAACCATCGGGCAATCCCTGCACGTTTCTGATAGGTGTTGCCATGTGCCAGTGGACCGTCTGTGTTATCTCGTTTAATGCTTCGGGATGACACATGGCGCATGTCTGTGCACCCTGATAGCCGTTTTCTTTTATAGTTTCAGCGCCGGGATGTACCCAGCCCTTCAACATGCCATTATAGTTTGCTGCAGAGGCGATACCCGATAAAAACAGGAACGCCGTGACCGTTAACCCCAATCTTCTACCCATGCTTTCCTCCTATATTTTAAAATATAGGTTTATATTCAGGCAACATTGAAAAGCTGTCAACAATTTGCAGGCTAAATGTTTTTTATAAAGTCCTGCAAGACTTCATATAACAGATATACGGTTTGATTTTGCACTTGCATTATTAATTCCGGCGTATTATGAAGATATTATATATATGTGGAATATGAAAAGGAGTTAGGAATGGAGATTGATAAAGTTAACGAGCTCGAAAACAAGATAAGTATTCTGATAGACAGATGTATTTCCTTAAAGGAAGAAAATAACTCGTTAAAAACAGAAGTAGAAGAAATGAAGAAAGAAAGAGATGAGCTTTTACAGTTCAAACAGGAGGCAATAGCAAGGGTTGATAAAATGCTAAATACACTGGGGGAAATTAATTTATAAAAGGTAGGGATATTGAAGAAACCTTACACAATAAATATACTTGGTATAGAACTCGTGGTTATGAGCGAGGATGAACCACAGTATGTTGAAAAGGTCGCATCATATGTGGAGGAGAAGCTTAAAGCTGCTAAAAATGATGCAAGTATTTCTGATACGTCTATCCTTTCCATTCTTGCAGCAATGAATATCGCCGATGAGCTGTTTAAAACAGAAAACAAATACAAAGAAAGGATCCAGTATCTGGAAACTAAAATTGAAGAGTTGATAAAAATGATAGAAACAAAGGTATCGATATGATAGTGTCCCTGCTCTTGCGCGTGATGGATCTAAATTTTTCTAGACCCTTAAATATTCAGAATGGAGGCTGTCCCTTGTTGTGGATAGCAGGCCTCTCCAGTAAGAGGAAGCATGAAGCAATAAAATGGCTTCCACCTGGCAAACCAGGTCTGAAAAAGGATTCACACGGCATGTTGGCGGGGACCTTTGTTCTATTGTAAGGTATTCTTCTGTCCACAAAAAAGATCACATGGGTAATAAGTTTGCTATACGAAGTGACATCCTTAAATGCAGGAGAACCATAAGCGCAGTCAAGTATAAGAAATTGTGCAGTGAGATACAATTATTGTTTTTAGAATCCCCCATATATAAAAATTCGCGCTCCATAATGCTGTATATGTCAATCGATAAAGAACCCGATACAGCTGGAATAATCGCCAAGGCATTTAATGATGACAAAATCGTTTTGCTGCCGTACATAGAGAGTGAGAGTGATAAAATTTATCCGGTTGTGTATACAAAGGATATGCCTCTCAAGCACGGCAAATATAAAATAAAAGAACCTGTTCATCCGGTGTTTTATCCCGAAAAGGATATAGATGCGGTTATTGTGCCGGCTATTGCTTTTGATCGTTACGGAAATAGAATAGGATACGGCAAAGGCTACTATGATAGATTTCTTAGCAGCTTAAATAAAAATACCATAAAGGTGGGTTTTTCATTCAATAGATGTGTAGTGGATGAGATCCACAGTCAGGAATGGGATGTCCCGGTGGATATAATTTTCACAGAGACAGGTACACGGACAAAGGAGCAAATCATATGATGTACAAATTAATTGCTGTTGGTATAGGACTTGCAGGTACTGTAGCAGGCTATTTAATAGCTACATATTTGAATAAGATTATCAGCAGATCAAAGATAAAACAATCGGGACAGAAAGCACAGGAGATACTGGAAACAGCCAAGAAGCAGGCAGAGTACATTAAAAAGGAAGCCGCACTTCATGCAAGGAATAATCTTCTTGAACTAAGAGCGGAATTTGAAAAGGAAACAAGGGATAGAAGGCAAGAGCTTGTTTCCCTCGAAAAAAGGTTGCTCCAGAAAGAGGAATACCTTGAGAAAAAAGAAGATATCATAAGCAAAAAAGAAGCCGATATCTTCAGAAGGGAAAGAAACATCAGCGTTTCAGAGCGCAATTTGGCTAACAGGGAAGAAGAGTACAAGAAAAAATTTAACGAGATCAATCTTGAGCTTCAGAGAGTATCGGGACTTTCCACAGAACAGGCCAAACAGATGTTGATGGACAGTGTAAGGGAGCAGACAAAACATGACATAGGGAAAATGCTTAAACAGCTTGAAGAAGAGGCCCAACAGACTGCTGAAAATAAGGCAAAGGAGATTATCTCCACTGCTATACAGAGATATTCGGGAGAATATGCACAGGAACATACGGTAACAACCGTTGATCTGCCGAGTGACGAACTAAAGGGCAGAATAATCGGCAGGGAAGGCAGAAATATCAGAGCAATAGAGGCAGCAACAGGTGTTGATATAATTGTAGATGATACCCCGCAAGCAATTGTAATATCGGGCCACGATCCTGTTAAAAGAGAAATAGCAAAACTCTCAATAGAAAAACTTATAGCCGATGGAAGAATACATCCCGGCAGGATAGAAGATATTGTAAACAAAACATCACAGGAGATAGAAAAAAGTATGAAGGAAGCAGGCGAACGTGCAATGTTTGATCTTGGGCTGCACGGCATACATCCTGAACTCGTGAAACTCATAGGCAGGCTTAAGTACAGGACAAGTTATGCACAGAATGTTTATCAGCACTCAATGGAGGTTGCATTCATACTAAGCATAATGGCTGCAGAACTCGGGTTAAATATAAAGCATGCCAAAAGGGCGGGTATATTGCACGATATTGGTAAGGCAGTTGATCACGAGGTGGAAGGATCACATGCTGTGATTGGTGCAAACCTTGCAAAGAAATACGGGGAGCCTTCAAAGGTTGTGGAGGCGGTAGAGCAACACCATAACGATACGCCGTCAAGCCTTCTTGGAATACTGCTTCAGTCTGCAGATGCACTTTCAGCGGCGCGGCCAGGTGCACGCAGGGAGATGTATGAAGCCTATGTTAAAAGACTGCAGGAACTTGAAAGGTTGTCAACCTCTTTTGACGGGATAGAAAAAGCGTATGCTATACAGGCAGGCAGGGAAATAAGAATAATAGTTTCACCTGATAAGGTATCAGACGATGAAGTGGTCTTGCTGAGCAAGCAGATTGCTGACAGGATAGAGAAAGAAATGAGTTATCCGGGGACCATAAAGGTTACGGTTTTAAGAGAGACGAGAGCTTCTGTCTACGCAAAATAGCGCTTATTCAAGCTCTGTGATGCTCCAAAGTGCTTGTGCAGCTTTAATTATTAATAAAGGGAATAAGTATGAATATTCTGTTCATAGGGGATATTGTTGGCAAACCAGGCAGAAATATAGCATTATCCCTGCTGCCCGCGTTGAAATCAAAATACAGCATTAATTATACCATAGCGAACGGCGAAAACTCTGCAGGAGGGTATGGTATAACGCCCGACATTGCCAGGGCACTACTGGATATGGGGGTTGATCTTATAACAACAGGCAACCATATATGGGAACACAAAGAAATCATACCATATATGTCCGGCAGCAATGCAGTTATAAGGCCCATGAACATATCTCCATCAGCACCAGGCAAAGGGTATGCAGTAATTAAGAAAACAGGTGTACACGCACTTGGAGTAATCAATCTCATAGGCAGGGTATTTATGCCGCCTGCCCAATGCCCGTTTCATGCAGCGCAAGATACCATCAGCAGGATTACACAGGAGGAGCACGATCTGAAACACATCCTTATCGATTTCCATGCAGAGGCGACATCGGAAAAGCAGGCACTGGGATGGTTTCTGGACGGCAAGATCACAACTTTGATAGGGACTCATACGCATGTTCAGACATCAGATGAAATCATTTTACCGCAGGGAACTGCCTATATAACTGATGCAGGTATGACAGGTGTTGTTGACGGCGTCCTCGGTATGGACAAGGAGCAGATCATTTCAAGATTTACCACTTCTGTTCAAAGGCATGCGGATGTTGCAAAAGGCAAAGAAGAACTGCAGGGTGTTGTTATTACAACGGAGGATTCTGGTAGATCTTTATCCATAATAAGGATAAAAGAACATTTATGAATAAAATAGAAGCTGCTAAGAAACCCGCTATCGTGAAACTATGGCTGATCAAATCTGTGCGTGTGTACATATTCATTATAGTTTCATTTATAGGCATAAAATATGGTTTAACATTTTATTTTAAACACAAATACCCACCTGAAACAAAAAAAAGTTTTTTTGGAATTTTTAGTGAAAATAGCCATTCGGATAAATGGCTTACCCTATACGACAAATGGTCTACATATTTTTATCTTGCTGCAATCTCTGCCGCGGGTTTGTGGATGATAATTCTTATAAAACCAACTCTGGAAGAAGCGGATTATTTATTGATAAATGCGTTAAAAAAGGCCGATGATGCAGAAGCCGGTAATGATTTATCCCTTGCTTTCTACAACCTTAAAATTGCTTCGTCACTCAGCATAAACAGGGAAACGCTCAAAAGGATAAATGAAAGAATTGAGAAAATAAGATCTTCTCTATCGTCTTCCATATCGATCTCCAAAGCAAAACCAGACAGGCGAATTAAAACCGTGGATATTGATAATACAGTTGTAAAAAAAACAATAAATAACAAAGAATATATTGCTAACAGATATAAAAAGATCAGGAAACTCGGACAGGGCGGGATGGGCGTTGTATGGCTTTCAGAGGATATAACCCTTGAAAGACAGATAGCAATCAAGGAACTCCCCGTCAGGTTTGCGGACGATAAGGAGTTAAAAGAGAGATTTTTCAGGGAGGCAAAATTACTGGCAAAGCTAACGCATCCCAACATTATACAGCTTTATGATATTATTGATGATGAAGACACTTTATACTATACCATGGAATTTGTAGATGGTGTATCACTTGATAAGTTATTGAGATCCTCAAGGCCGCCAATAAACACTACACTTGATTACGCATTGCAGATCCTTAAAGGAATTGAGTATGCACATAGCATGAAGATCATTCACAGGGATTTAAAACCTATGAATATCATGGTAAGAAAAGACGATATCATAAAAGTAGCGGACTTCGGCCTTGCGAAGTTAGTTGGGAATTCATCACTCACGATAGCAGGTACGGTAATGGGTTCACCCATGTATATGTCTCCGGAGCAGGCATCGGGGGAGGATACGGATGAACGCAGTGATATATACTCATTCTCAATGGTTTTATATGAACTTGTTACGGGTGTTACGGCATTTGCCGGTCCAACAGCGGACATACTAGCGAAACAAATACGTACAATGCCGCCGCATCCTTCTTCACTGGTTACTATACCAGCCTGGCTTGATGAAGCAATAATGAAAGGACTTGCGAAAGACAGGAAACAAAGATATCAGGACGCTTCAGAGATGATTGAACACATAAAAAAACACCGGAGCGAAATATGAAAATGGGCGAGTTGCCAAAAAGGATATCGACTGCCGTTGTCGGTGTCCCAATACTTGTTTTCGCACTCATAAAGGGAGGATATGTATTACTAACAATTGTGGCATTTGTTACAATCGTCGGGTTATGGGAGTTTTTCAATATTATGGAATTAAGGGGATACAGACCACTTAAAATATCCGGCTATATATCAGGACTTTTAATTATATTTTCTGCTTACTTTATGCACAATTATTTCCTGATACTCATTGGAGTATTTTTGTTTATACTCTTTATCGGCCTTTTTGAGAAGGATAATAAAGCAGCGTTATCAGGCATCGGGGGAACAGTCTTTGGCGTGTTCTAC
>JAJYJX010000134.1 GCA_021789095.1 bacterium | reverse complement strand
GATCGTAAGGGGCATTGTGCTGCTGGCGCCTGCCATAAAGCTTTACGGTGCATTCAACAGGTTCTTTATGTATTTGATCTACGCATATTCAAGGGTCCTTCCGCTGCCGCACATTTATTACGTAAAAAACACGGGTCCTGATATTTCCGATCCGGAGGTCAAGAAAAGCTATGCTGCGTACAATAGAATACCGTTGAACGGGCTGTCGGAGTTTGAAAGATTGAGGAAAATGGTGCTTGGTCAGCTTGGCATGGTTTCAAGCCCCGTACTCATTGTATATTCAACCCATGATCATACAATATCAGGAGATGCGGCAGAAATAATTGACAGCAGGATTGGCTCTACTATAAAACAAATAAGGACACTCGACGAATCTTTTCATGTTATATCTGTAGACCGGAACAAGGAAACAGTCGCCGATACGGCAATTGAATTTCTGAAATATATTGATGCGGGGGTAAAATGATAAAGCATATACTTGTCGCTGTTGATGGTTCTTCAAATAGTGATACGGCCATGAGGTACGGTACGTATCTCGCAAAGAAACTGAATGCGACCGTACACATTCAGCATGTCATAGATGTAATATTTCTGGAAAATCCTTTTCTGCACGACCTGTCGGGTGCAATGGGATTTGAGCCTTTCATGAATTTTTCAGGCAAGGTAAGCGATATTCTGCGGCAAAGGGGGAATCAGATATTGGCCGATGCAGAAAAGACGTGCAAACAGGCGGGTGTTGAATGCAAAGCCTATCTTGATACAGGTATTGTTACAAAAGAGGTGTGCGAAAGAGAGAAACTGGTTGATATTGTGATAATAGGCCAGAAGGGCATAAACTCACAATTTGACAGGAAGATACTCGGATCTACAACAGAGGGTTTGACAAGAAGGGTGACAAAACCCCTGTTTGTAAGCTCGGAACAATTTACAGAAATCAAACGGGTGCTTCTTGCTTATGATGACAGTGACGGAGCCAAGAAGGCCATGGAATTTGCTGTAAGTTTTTGCAAGGACCTGAACCTGCCTTTAAGCAGTATAACCGTAAACAAGGATGAGAAGACCGCTTATGCCATTATGAATAATGTAAAATCTTATATAGAGCCGTACAAAATTACGTTCGATACCATAACAAAGACAGGCAGTACTGAGAAAGTATTGAAGACCATGCTTGAAGAGGGCGGGTATGATATTTTAATAATGGGTGCACACGGCCACTCAAGGATTGTTGAGCTTGTGCTCGGCAGCACTACGGAGTACGTAATAAGGAACACGAAAAAACCCGTAATTGTAACAAAAGGCTGAAGGAGGATGCATAGTATGAAGATCGGCATAAACGGATATGGAAGGATAGGCAGGCTTGTTCACAGGATATCCCTCGGCAGAAAGAATATAGAGATTGCAGCCATAAATGATATTACTGATTCAAAGACGCTTGGACATCTATTAAAGTATGACTCTGTGCATGGTACTCTGAATGTCTCTGTGGAGGCATCAGAAAAATCTATCATTGTGGACGGCAGGGCATCTGCTGTTACATCATTTAAGAACCCGGCAGAGATACCATGGAAGGACATGGGAGTGAACATTGTTGTTGAGAGTTCCGGATTGTTCACTGACAGGGATAAGGCAGAACTTCATTTCAAAGGCGGCGCGAAAAAGATCGTCATATCTGCACCGGCAAAGGACCCGGATATAACCATCGTTCTGGGAGTCAATCATAAGGCCTATGATCCTAAAAAGCATAATATTATATCAAATGCATCGTGCACCACCAATGGCCTTGCACCAATCGTTAAGGTATTAAACGATAATCTTGGGATTGAGAGCGGATACATGACAACCGTACATTCATATACGAATGACCAGAGGATACTTGACCTGCCGCACAAGGACTTGAGAAGGGCAAGGGCGGCCGCAATATCGATGATACCAACAACAACAGGTGCTGCAAAGGCCCTGCACCTCGTTATCCCCGAGATTAAGGGAAAGCTTGATGGTACCTCAATAAGGGTCCCGACCTTTGATGTATCTATTGTAGACCTTTCAGCAGTTGTGAAAAAGGCAACTACTGCGGAAGATGTAAACGCAATGTTCAAAAAGGCATCAGAAGGTGAGATGAAAGGCATCCTTGGCTATTCAGACCAGCCTCTTGTTTCAATAGATTACAGGGGAATAAGCTTCTCGACAGTATTTGATTCCCTTTTAACGAAGGTAGTAAACGGAACGCTTGTTAAGGTATTCTCATGGTATGACAATGAATGGGGATTTTCTACCAGGATGGTGGATTTAATAGATCTTGTTGGCAGAGAGGGCTAAGCGATGGGGGTAAATTACAAGGATCTGCAGTATATCGACACTGTGGACGTTAAAAATAAACGCCTGTTTGTACGTGTGGATTTCAATGTGCCGCTTACAAAAGACGGGGCTATATCAGATGATATTAGGATAAGAAGTGTTCTTCCGACCATTAACTATGCATTGGACGAAGGGGCTTCAATAGTGCTCGCATCACATATGGCAAGGCCTAAGGGCGTAAAAGATCCGAAATTTTCCCTTCAGGTTGTTGCAAAGCGCCTGTCGCGGCTCCTCGATAAGGAGGTTATTTTTGCGAATGACTGCACCGGTACATCCGTTGACGAGAATAAAAAACATCTTGGGAAAGAAGAGATCCTGCTGCTGGAGAATCTCAGGTTTAATCCAGGGGAGGAAAAGAATGATGAAGCATTCGCAAAAGTGCTTGCACAGGATATCGATGTTTATATAAATGATGCCTTTGCAGTCGCCCACCGCAACCATGCGAGTGTCTCTGCAATAACAAATTTTGTGCCAAAATGTGCGGCCGGATTCCTTATGAAAAAGGAACTCAATTACTTCACCAAGGCAACGGACAATCCTTTAAGGCCGTTTGTTGCTATTATCGGGGGCGCCAAGGTTTCAAGCAAACTCGGGGCCATGTCAAACCTGCTTGATAAGGTCGACAAGATTATTATCGGCGGCGGTATGGCCTTTACGTTCCTCAAGGCACTTGGCTATGAAGTAGGTAAATCCATTGTTGAGAATGATATGCTCCGCACAGCACTTGATACCCTTCAAAAGGCAAGAGAAAAAGGTATAAAGGTGTACCTGCCTGTGGACTGTGTTGTTGCGGACAGGTATGAGCCTAAGGCAGATACCAGGATAGTTCCCATTCAGGAGATACCCCATGACTGGCAAGGTATGGATATCGGACCTGCAACCAACCTGCTGTTTTCACAGGCAATCCAGGGTGCAAAGACCATTATCTGGAACGGGCCCATGGGGGTGTTTGAAATGGAAGGCTTTTCAAGGGGCACATTATCAATGGTTTCGCATATAGCCAATTCCTATGCGCTTACAATCGTCGGAGGAGGAGATACTGATGTTGCAGTACACGAGGCAGGAGAAAGTGCCAATATATCATACATATCAACAGGCGGTGGAGCCTTTCTTGAACTGCTTGAAGGAAAAGAGCTGCCTGCACTAAAAGCCCTGCAGGCATGCGTTGTTAGGGATAAAGGTGAAGCCTAAATACGTAATTGCAGGCAACTGGAAATTAAATAAAGGCCCATCCGAAACAAGTGTGTTTGTCAGGGACTTGTCGGATCAGCTCACCCATGAAGTAAAAAACAGTATCGACATTATTGTTGCACCTCCGTTTACCTCTCTGCCGTTCGCAAAAGCATCGGGTATTTATATTGGGGCCCAGGATGTACACTGGGAGGATAAAGGCGCATTTACAGGTGAGGTATCAGCTCCAATGCTTAAAGAACTCGGGGTTCAATACTGCATTGTGGGGCATTCAGAAAGGCGTTTGTATTTTAACGAGACCGACAGAATGATCAATCTTAAAACATGCACCCTCATGAGAAACGGCATAAAACCTATTGTATGTGTGGGAGAGAGGCTCGAGGAGCGCAAAGCAGGTCTTATGAATAATGTTGTAAGATTCCAGCTTTCAGCGGCACTTTTTGATGTAGAGATTAAACGCCCCGATGATCTGGTCATTGCTTATGAACCAGTATGGGCAATAGGTACCGGCGATGTCGCAACCCCTCAACAGGCAGAAGATATGCATGAGGTTATACGTCAATACCTTGAAAAACATTTTGGTATAAATACCGGCAGTGAAGTCAGGATTCTTTACGGTGGCAGCGTTAATACTGATAATATAGCCGGGCTTATTGAAAAGGATGAAATAAACGGAGCCCTTATAGGGGGCGTAAGCCTTGACCTTGCGAAATTTATAAGTATAATAAAAACTGTCACTGAAAAGGAGAGATGATTCATGTACACAGTGGTTTTGCTTTTACATATAATGGTAGCTGTAGTGATCGTGATGGTTGTTTTGCTGCAGGTTGGGAAGGGGTCAGGCATGGGTGCTGCATTCGGCGGCTCAAGCGAGAGTTTTTTTGGTTCAGCAGGCCCAAGCAATTTCCTCGAAAAGGCGACTATCGTAGCAGGGATAATATTTGTTGTTACGTCCATTACGCTCGCATACCTGAGCGGTGCAAGCCAGAAAGGAAGATTGTTCAATGAAGCTCCGCCTGCACAGACATCAACCATGCCTGTTCCACCGCCGAATGCCCTGCCCGTAAGTCCTTCTACACAACAAAAATAGGTTTATGCCGAAGTGGTGGAATTGGTAGACACACCATCTTGAGGGGGTGGCGGGTAACACCGTGCGGGTTCGAGTCCCGCCTTCGGCATTAACAATTTTACAAAATCTTGAAAGATAGGGCAATTCTCCATCCACACTGACCACATATTCTCCTTGTTCATGATGCCCTATCTGTCTATTTATGCCTTGCTTGCCTCATACAGGGTTTAATGTATAATGATCAACCGTGAAGCGTATATACATTTTTATATTTGCCGGTGCTGTAATACTTGCTGCAGGATTATTTTTTGCCATACCTATAGTAGAAAAAACCCTTTATATAGGTGATAAGCCGCACAAAGCGGATGCGATCATAGTGCTGAGCGGCGATACCGACCCTTACTATTTGCGTACAAAAAAGGCCGTTGAACTGTACAAACAGGGCTATGCAAGATACATAATCTTTTCCGGTTATGGTGCCGGAGGTGACAATGCTGAATTTCTTGCAAAGATAGCACTTCACTACAATATTTCAAAGCAGGCAATCATTATAGAGCCTAATGCAAGAACAACGTATGAAAACTTCTTTTTTGCCAAACCGATTATTTTAAAACATAACTTTAAATCAATCATAATAGTTACGTCACCGTACCATCAGTTAAGGTCCTACCTTGTTGCAAAAAAACTCTTTGCAGGTACTGGTGTATCAATCTACAACTGCGCATCCAGTAGACCGGAGATCCGTATAAGGGACATACGATCAGTATTAATGGAATATTTCAAGCTGCTGGGCTATTACATGCTTGGAAGGGTATAGAAATGTGCGGCATTGCAGGTATAGCATATTTTGACGGCGAAAAAGTTGATAAACGTGCACTGGAACAGGCAACCGATAAACTTGTACACAGGGGGCCTGATGCATGCGGTTACTACATAGATAATGAGAACACACCGCGCATCGGATTCGGGCACAGAAGGCTGTCCATCATAGATCTTTCCGTTTCTGCAAACCAGCCCATGCCGAACGAAAACAATGATGTCTGGGCTATTTTTAACGGAGAGATATACAACTTTACGAGACTCAGAGAACAACTCAAACGTAATCACCGTTTTGCTTCGAGCAGTGATACGGAAGTTATAGTCCATCTTTACGAGCAGTACGGGGAAGATGCAATACGGATGCTTGACGGCATGTTCGCAATCGCGATCTACGACAAGAGACAGCATAACGTGATCCTTGCAAGGGACAGGACAGGGAAAAAGCCCCTGTATTTCTATTACAACAAGAAGAAGCTGATATTCGCATCAGAGATAAAGGCGATCCTTCCTATGCTTTCACCTGGAGATATACGCATAAATGAACAGGCAATTCCCTCTTACCTTGTTTATGGATATGCCCAATCACCGCAGACCTTTTACAGGGGTATAACCCAGCTTGAGCCTGCACATTACGCTGTTTACAGGCAGGCCGGTGATGCCAGGACGGTAAACTACTGGTCCCTGAAAGAACACATTCTTAACAACAAAGAGGGCAGGGATCCGTATTCAATGGATGATCCGCTTCTTCGCATGAAACTCGCTGAAGCAGTTAAAAAAAGGCTTGTTTCTGATGTGCCTCTTGGAACATTCCTGAGCGGCGGCATCGACTCAAGCATTGTGACAGGCATTATGAGCAGACTGACACAGTCGCCTGTT
>JAJYJX010000133.1 GCA_021789095.1 bacterium | reverse complement strand
CCGATCTAAATGCAATAATAAAGTTTTCTAATTCTCTCAGCCCTGCAATCCACTTAAGCAACTGAGAGTTTTGGTATAAACGATGTTTAAGTCCTCTGTAAGGTTGTCATTGCGAGGAACGTTAGTGACGAAGCAATCTACTGGTGTACTGAGGGATTGCTTCGCTTTGCTCGCAATGACGCATCTGTTGTTTTTGCTGATATTCGAAGAATACCTATAATTGACGCAGGTTTTTAGCTCATTATTCAAACTTTATTATTTTACAAAACGCATTTTTCGGGTTGACTATGTTTCCGATACCATATATTCAGTAAGTCAGGTCAAGGAGGCTTTATTTTATGAACGGGAATAAGAAATCTATAATCATCATCGGCGGCGGTCTTGCCGGGCTTTCTGCAGGCTGTTATGCGCTCATGAACAGGTACAATGTCCGGATCTTTGAACATGCTGCAATCCCGGGCGGGGTATGCACATCATGGAAGACCGACGACTACATGATAGACGGGTGTATACACTGGCTTATGGGGCACAGACCCGGGACATCCATTTATGAAATATACAAGGAGCTCGGGATTGTCGATGCGGCAAGATTTCTGGATGCAAAGTCTTACATAAATTTTGTTGATGCAAGGACAGGCAATCAGTTCGAGCTTACCGCGGATTATGAATCGACAAAGGACCGGCTTATGGCAATATCTCCGGAAGATAAAAACACTATAGAGGAATTTCTTCAGGCATGCGTGGCAATGGCCGAGTTGCAGATACCCATCGGCGGGTCTTCCCAAAAGAAAAGCACGCTCGACAGGGTGAGAGGACTGTGGCAGAAAAGGAAGATATTAAAATATCTTTTTAAGTACCATCTGCCGCTGAAAGAGTATGTTAAAAAGATAAAAAACAAATGGGTGCAGGACATTATCGTAAACCTGTTCCTGCAGGACATGACCACACTGTTTTCCATGCTGATGCTTGGATACCTGTTTAAAAACCAGCTCGGCATAGTTGAAGGAGGGTCTATACGGTTTGTGCTCCCGATAGAGAAACGGCTTAAAAACCTCGGGGGTAAAATCACGTACAATGCAACAGTGGAAAAGATCCTTGTTGAGAACAATACCGCTGTTGGAGTTAAGCTTGCTGACGGTTCTGTCTACAGGTCTGATATTGTGATCTCAGCTGCAGACCTGCACGCAACGCTTTACAACATGCTTAACGGGAAGTACGTTGGCAAGCGGTTTGAATACATGTTCAAGAACTGGAAGATGTTCAGCCCGCTTATGCTCGTAAGCTTCGGTGTAAAGGGCGATATAAAAAGGTATCCGCCTGTTAATGTGCTCTTCCTGAAAGAGCCTTTTAAAATCGGCAATACCCGGATTGACAGACTACTGGTCCGCGATTACAGCTATGACAAGGTAATGAACCCGGGGGGCAGGACTGTCATCCAGGCTGAGATTGAGACAGAGTACGATTACTGGATGGAGCTCAGGGGAAATGAGCAGGCATATTATAAGGAAAAGGACAATGTTGCGCACAAAGTGTTAGACAAGCTTGAAGATTTCTATCCCGGCATAAAAGCAAAGGTTGAGACGATCGATGTTGCAACGCCTTACACGTTCCTCAGATACACGCGCAATTACAGGGGCGCATTCGAAGGCTGGCTTATGACAGGCGAGACCATAAAAATGCCGGTTCCTAAGACACTGTACGGATTGAAAAATTTTTATCTTGCAGGGCAATGGGTAGAGCCGGGAGGCGGTGTGCCGACTGCAGTGGCATCCGGCAGGCGTATTATCAAGAAAATCTGCTACGATGACAAGAAAGAATTCGTAACAAAACTGCCGTAGTTTCTCCATTGACAGGGGCGTAAAGGGTGTGTCAATACAATAATACGGAATGAAATGCTGTTCCATTCAGCAGAGGAGGGTGTATGAAAGCTGATATCATCAATGCGGTGAAGAGTGTTGCCGAACAGGAGGGGATGCTCATGGGTGTAGCGAGCGCCGATGCCCTCAATGCAAAGGCCCCTCATGGGTTCAGACCCATGGACCTGATGCCGGGTGCCAGGAGTGTGATCGTTTTCGCCAAGCCCCTGCCACTCGCGGTATTCCTTGCACCGGATGGGTTCAACAACATGTTCTATCAGCGGTCCGCCTATACGTACTATCTCCTGATGGACAAGGTCGCGGATAAAGCGAGCATGATGATCCAGGAGGGAGGCTACCTTGCACTGCCTGTTCCGGCCTACAGCCCTTTGCGGTTTCACGAGGGCGAGCCAAAGGGGGCCATCAGTCTGAAACATGCTGCTGCCGAGGCCGGGCTGGGCAAGCTCGGAAGGAATTCGTTGCTCATCAACCAGGAGCATGGGATTGCCATGCGACTCGGCGCCCTCATGACCGAGATGGAATGGTCTGAATACGCTCCTGCAGTCGGTTTTGAACCATGCCCGGAGAAATGCCATGTCTGCGAGCAGGCATGTCCCATCGGCGCAATAAATGACGGTAAAGTAAACAAGATCGCCTGTCTCGGTAAATGTATCAAACACATCCTGCTGCCTCCATCTTTTATGCTTCCTGCGGTAAAGAAGGCCGTAGCGAGAAGCAGGATGCTTACCCGTTTCATGGAACTCGTTTCACTCAACTTCTTCGAGACCTACGGCATCAATTGTACAGCATGCCTCAAGGCCTGCCCGCATTTTCTGGACAAGTCAAAGAGCCTCAAAAACCGGGATCGGACAACATGAAAAGCGGCAACAGCACTTCAGTGGAAAGGAGAATGTCATGTCTTTTGTGATACCATTTTTAATCGGTGTTTTTGCCGGGGCTTTTGTTGTAATAATGATCGGCTGGCTGAGAAGGAAAGAGGCAAAGGAGGTTGCACAGGCACTGGTTGAGCAGGCGCAGACTGAAAAAATACAGGATCTGGAGGCGGTTATTCAAAGGCTTAAAGAATCATTTGAATCACTCGCCTCAAACGCATTGTCAAACAGCACGACGGAATTGCTGAAACTTGCAGATCAGATCTTAAAGGGCAATTTGCAATCAGGAGAAAAAGACCTGGAAGGCAAGAAGAAGCTTATTGATCAGACGCTTGATTCAATAAACAAGGAAATGCAGAAGGTACAGGAAACCATCCTTACCCTCGATAAAAACACAGTACAAAAGTTTGGAGAACTTACATCACAGTTAAAGAATACCGCGGAGAGCACGAAAAGCCTGCATGAAACAACGAACCAGTTAAAGGCAGCCCTGGCAAATACAAAGGTAAGAGGGCAGTGGGGTGAGAGGATGGCGGAGGATGTGCTCCGTCTAGCGGGGTTTATTGAAGGCGTGAATTACCAGAAGCAGAAGGCGATCGAGGCATCGGTAAGGAGGCCTGATTATACATTTTTTCTGCCGCAGGGTCTCAAGATTAATATGGATGTTAAATTCCCGCTGAATAATTATCTCTCGTATCTGGAAGCACAGAGTGATGCGGATAAGGAAAAGTACAGGGCGCAGTTTCTCAGGGATGTAAGGGCAAGGATTAAGGAGGTGACAACGCGTGATTATATAGATCCAGAATCGCATACCGTGGACTACGTGCTTGTGTTTATACCGAATGAACAGGTATATGGCTTTATCAACGAGTATGACAGGACGGTGCTTGATGAGGCGCTTAAAAACAGGGTGGTACTGTGTTCCCCCCTTACACTGTACGCAATACTTGCCGTTATACGGCAGGCGATAGATAACTTCAGTCTCGAGCAGAGCGCTACAAAAATACTTTCAGTAATGGGCATGTTCAACAAGCAGTGGAATGCATTTGTTGAATCAATGGAAAAGGTCGGCAAAAGGATTGATGACGCAAGGGCTGAATTTAACAATCTGACAACTACCAGGCGTAACCAGCTTGAGCGCCCGCTAAAACAGATCGAGGATTTACGGTCTGCGAAGGGTATTTCGATGGATTTACTGCCTCCCGGAAACAACAGTCCAGATGATGACAAAAACAACAACAATTAACCCCCAAAAAATGCATTTGCAAAATAAGCTATGCTTACCCCACTACTTCAAACTCGTCCTTCATAGCGCCGCAGATGGGGCATACCCAGGTATCCGGCAGATCATTGAAATCCGTCCCTGGCGGTATATTGTTTTCCGGATCACCCTTTGCAGGGTCGTATATATAACCGCATACTATGCAAATGTATTTCTTCATATAATTAACTCAAAAAGTTCAATAGCAAGGTTTGCTTGTCCGTTCAACCCAGGATATACATTACATAACACTATATAATAAAAGCGTCATTGCGAAGAGTGGCACCTTTGGCGCTACGGAGAAGCAATCTCTCCGTAGCTGTGAGATTGCTTCTCCGTTTGAGGCGGATCTCAATGACATGTAACTATATCTTATGGAAGGCTATAGAGTGGTTATGACACCGGCCCATGGAGAACATTGATTTCATCATGTCTGGATGCTATCTGCACTGCAAGCTTTCCGAGTGCATCGAAATCCTTTTCTACCGGTTTTCCTTTTACAATAACTGGATCAAGCATCTGCACCTTAATGCCCGGGATTGTTTCCTTTATCTGTTCCAGCATCCTGCCGCCCCATCCGTAAGAGCCGATGATAGATGCGAACTTCAATTTTGGCCTCAGTGCATTTGCAAGAAACGCAGCTGATATAACAAGCGGGTGTGCGCCGGCGAGTACTGTAGGGGAGCCGATTACCATTGTTGCGGCATCAACCAGCGATATGGCAAATTTACCCAGGTCTGCTGCAGCAAGATTGAACTTCTCAACCGAAATACCCTTTTGTACCAGCGCGTCGGCAAGATAATCAACGAGTATCTGTGTACTGCCGTGCATTGTCACATACGGTATAACAACCGTATTGTTCACTGAGTCGGACACCCAATCCTTGTGTGCTTTTATAATGCAGTCTATGTTGTTATAAAGTGGGCCATGGCTTGGCGCAATGATGCTGACGCTGTATTTCTCAAACCGTTCCAGATGTTTTTTGATATGTGCCCTGAACGGCATCATTACCTCTGCATAGTACCTTTTGGCTGCTTCGCATACCCTCCATTCCTCCCTGCAGTACAAGTCGGATGTAGCAAGGTGTGAACCGAAAAGATCGCAGGTGAAAAGTATCCTGTCCTCGTGCAGGTAACTCGCCATTGTCTCTGGCCAGTGTACCCATGGTATGTATATAAATTCCAGCGTTTTCCCGCCAAGCTCAAGCTTTTCCCCGTCAAGAACAGTCATGATCCTGCTCTCATCGATATGCAGATGCTCTATCAGCAATTCTCTGCCCTTTGATGAAGTGACTACCTTTGCATCAGGGTATCTGTTCATGACCTTAAGTATGGTGCCTGAATGGTCCTGCTCTGCATGATGGGAGACGATAAAGTCGATATTTCTAACGCCGTCAAGATTATGCATGAGCACATCCGCCATTGAAGGATCAACAGTATCAAGGAGGGCTGTTCTATCTTTCCCTAAGATCAGGTATGCATTGTAGCTCGTGCCGTCGGGTATGGGAATAAGCGAATCAAACAGTCTTCTGTCCCAATCAACGGCCCCTGCCCAGAACACATTCTCTTTTATTTTCTTCAATCCCATTATGTACTCCTTTCATTGAAACTACGACAGTAAATTAAAACATCAGTCATGGATTTATCCAGCCCTGACAGTTGAAAAGCTTCTTTACAAGTCATTCGATTTTATGCTACACTTATGAAAAATAGATATATAAAATAACTATAATTATAATACTTTAAAATAAAATTATTTTATGGTATAAGGGAAAAAACTTTAGGAGGCAATTGATGAGAAGAAACGATTTGGCCAAAATCGGCTTATTCATGGTTGTTATTATGCTTGGCTCCTGTGCAAGGGGCATTGTTGCACCTCCCGGCCTAAACTCAAAAATTACAGATATACAGGTAAACGATACTGACAGTGCAACTATAATAACAGTAAAGACCAGCAATCTTCCGCAGTATGCATCTTTTAAAGCGAAATCTCCCCCTTCTGTTACTCTTGACCTTGCGTCTACAGACGCAGCGGATGTTTCAAGAAGTCTGAGTATTGGTAATGGTGTTATTGATAAGATAACGGTAGAACAGCTTGGAGCCAGTACCGGTTATTCTTCGAGGATAGTAGTAACGCTTGAAAAATCATATTCCTATAATGTAACGACGGACGGCAATAATATAGTATTAAATATATCAAAAACAGAAGAACAACCAGCAGAAGGTATGCAGCCGAGCCCTACAACAACAGCACCGGAATTACCATCGCTTGCACCGCTTCCCGGGGCAGAGATGACACCCACAGCAGCGCCGGAGGCACTTGCACCGCTTCCCGGGGCAGAGATGACACCCACGGCAGCGCCGGAGGCACTTGCACCGCTTCCCGGGGCAGAGATGACACCC
>JAJYJX010000132.1 GCA_021789095.1 bacterium | reverse complement strand
CCTGGGCAAATGGTGGCTTGAAAAAACAGGCCTGCCTTTGCCTCTCGGTATTAACCTTGTCAAACGTTCACTGGAGGAAGGGCTCAAACACAGGATCAACCAGGCGATAAAGGACAGCATCGCATACGGGTTTTCTCACGAGGAGGAGGCAATGACCTACGCGGCAAAATACTCAAGGGGGCTGGACATGAGGAGGGTAAAGCAGTTCGCACTCATGTACGTGAATGATTACACGCTCGAGCCCGGGAAAGAAGGCAGGAGCGCTGTACAGGAGTTCATCGAACAAGCAGTGAAGCTAAAGCTCGTGCCGGATGTAAAGATTGAATTCATCTCATGATGCTACAATGACTAAATCCAAAAATCACAATAAGAAAATTTGCTCGTTCGCCTGGGGCAACCTCGCCCCACAAAACACAAACTTTCTTATTTTAAAATGCATTTTTTGGCTATACTCAGTGCATTATCTTCATCCAGTGTGTCTTGAAATCAAATCCCTTGAATGTGGGGCTCTTTTTATTGTGACAGTTAACACAGGTATCTGCTGCATGGCGGTTTAACCCTGCATCCCATACCTTCTTGAAGTTTTTCATCGTGTCCATGTCTGAATAATCGCTGCCTGGACCGTGACACGCTTCACACTGCACATTTGGGAATGCACTCGTGCCGTTTGTTGTGTGGCATGATAAACATTCTGGATCGGTCTTTTCTTTCGCATTCAACACGTCATAAGCCTTTGCATGTGCACTTTCTTCCCATACCTTGTACTGTTTTTCATGGCACATTTTGCATGGTTCAATGCCTACGTACATATGAGCTGCAGCTACGGCATGAGAGGCATAGGACATAAAAAACATCTGTATCGTAATTACAATCAACATTCTATATGGTTTCATATGTTTATCTCCAACAGCGAGGTTTGTTTGTTCGCTTCTTTTCAAATAAACTTTTGGGTCAAATATCATGTACAATCTCAACCGGTTCTTCCTCATTTTCCTTCGGTTCAATAAACACGGGGAAATGCTTTGCCAGGAAGGCAAATGCAAGGAAGCCTATGGTCACAATAAAGATGGATATTGCTATTTCCCCGAATGCGGGGAAGTAATGTGCGCCGGACGAAGCCTCGATACCCGTTATGGCAACATCGAGCCTGTTCATGATAAATCCTACAATGACGAACAGGGACGAGACGAACAGTCCTTTGGTACTGGTCCTTACCGCAGGGATCAGCAGCAATACCAGGGGTATAATCACCTGCACAAGCGTTTCTATGTCAAACATTATGCTTTCAAACCTCGTTGACAGAACATCGCCCAGTACGCCCCTGCCGGCAAGATCCCATATCTTTATGGTGAGATAAAATATCATGACGAGTACATTGACCCGTGCGAGACCGTTGAGAAGGTTAAGTTCTATGCCCTTGCCGAGAAATCTCCTGCTCAGGAAGGATTCAAACGTCACCATTGCAAAACCAACCGATACGGCTGAGATAAAAAAGAACAAAGGCAGGAGTGGAGAGTACCATAAGGTATACAACTTTGCAGGAACGATAAGGAACAGCGAGCCAAGGGATGACTGGTGCAGCGTTGACAGTATCACCCCGAATATTGCGAGCGGTATTATCAACATATGGATCAACTGGTTCAGCCTTTTCCATTTCAGTCCTTCGAACACCACGGTACTGAACTCGAGTGCAAGGACCGTCAGATAGAGCATAACGCACCATGCAACCTCGAACATCACGGAGCGCGGGTTCCAGAATATAATCGCATGCCATATATCGAACCATTTGCCCAGGTCGTAGAGAAGGCCCACCGCGACAAGGGTATACCCTAAAAACCCGGTCAGTATTGCAGGTCTCAGTATGGGTTTATAATTGTCGATGCGGAATATGTATACGGTGAGTGCTATCAGGAACCCGCCAGCTGCAAGTCCTACACCTGTTATAACATCAAATGCCACCCATAATCCCCAGGGATACTGGTCGCTCAGGTTTGTTACAGCGCCAAGCCCCTGCGTGTATCGTATAACCGTGTAATAAATACCAAGGACCATTATGACGGCGATTATAATCCTCCAGAATGTTATCTTCGGTATTCTGACCATCGTAATTCCTCCTATTTCTTATCGGGCTGTCCTGATGCAACTTTGTGCCCTGTGCTATCAAATTTCATTCTCCTGTCTATTATCCAATACAGGCCGCCTGCCAGGGCTATATCAGTCAGGTGCAATGATTTAAGCAACGGCAGCCGGTTGGCAAGCAGCTTAAGCTGCGCTGTTGCATTATTGTTCTTTGTGCCCGAAGGCAATCCTGTTTTGGAGAATATCGTATCTATAATACTCATTGTTTATCCTCTTTTTTTTCTTTTACACCCTCTTGCTTCTTCCCAAACCGCCACCAGTGCTCCTGCTTACTTCCTGCCTCAAACTTTTCGACCTCTCCCCTGCGGCTCGTTATCCACCATATGCCTGTCAGCACAACACCGCCCACGACTACGATAGTCGGAACTTTCTCAAGTGCAGCCCATGTGTACATGGGCAGCGGCTTGTCAGGCAGAGCTATGTTAAACGGTGCCTTGAACTGTTCAAATTCAACATTTGAGATGTAGAGTATCGATGTGCCGCCAACCTCGTGCAGCCCGTATATGTGATCAACATACCTGTCCGGGTTGTCCTTGATCCTTTTCTGTGCTTCTTCTATGAGCTTATCCCTTTCGCCGAATATGCTTGCACCCGTGGGACACGCTGCCGTGCACGCCGGCTCGGACCCCTCTTCAATCCTGTCCGCACACATGTAGCACTTCTGCACATACGGTACGACTTTGTTCCACTGATACTTCGGCACACTGAAGGGACATGAATACATGCAGTACCTGCAGCCTATGCATTTATACTTGTCATAAACAACCGGACCGGCCGCTGTTTTTGTGAACGCTCCTACAGGGCAGACCGATACGCATGTCGGGTTCTCACAGTGCATGCACATCCTTCTTACATACGTATTGGGCAGTCTTTCCTGAACAACGGTATATGCATTGGCAGAAAGATGCTCATCCAGAGTAAGAGGCTGGTCATTTCGCATCTTGCATGCCTTTTCACATGCCTTGCACCCTATGCATTTTGTTATGTCTATAAGAATACCCATCTTAGCCATATCTGCTCCTCTTCTGTTTCTGTAATTTTATCCCGTCATTGCCAACAGTATTTACTCTTTCCTTCCCAGGAACTCTTTTTCAAAGTACTTTACTGCCTCTTCGTCCATACGTCCCAGCATGCCTTCCGTAAGGAATCCGCCGTCCTGGCTTGTGCGCCCTACCTCGTACTGCAGTTCGTCCTTTATGTGCTGGAGGTTCTCACCAAGTGCGAATTCACGGAACCTCCTGAGTTCTACCTTCAGCCACGCTACTGCATCTTCAGCTATCTTCATTGCTTTAAGGTTTACAGAGAGATTTGTAGGTTTTAGATTCAGCACCCATCCGCTGCCGTACGCGTTTCTCGATACCTCTGCCGGGTTGGAAAGCATCATTCTGTTTATGCCGATGACTTCTCCGTCAACAGGCGACAGGAAGGTAAGCGTTTTGCTGCCGCTCTTTACCGTGAAGGCACTCTCTCCCTGTTTGAGCATCCTGCCCTCTTTCGGAAATTCTATATGTTCTATATTGCCTATTACCTTTCTGGAGAAGTCGTCAAGACCCACATGAACATCGCCTGTAGGGAGTATGTTTACCCATGTATGTCCTGGGTAAAAGAAGGTTGCCATAGGCACACGAAAGTCCGAGAATTCGAGTTCAACCTGTTTTTCTGCAATCTCTTCTTTCTTTCTTACTGCCTGAAGCACCAGGTCTAAAACAACAAACCCGATGATCGTTATTGCAACCATTATCGCTACCATTTTACTCGCCTCCTTTTTTATTTTTTTAACCGTTCAGCATGAATGCCCTTATAAAGGCATTCCATTCTTCTTCCTGCATCAGTGATGTCAGCCTCTCAATCATAACGCCGCCGTCCGTAACCGTGGTACCAACATCCTGTCCGATAATATTGTGCAGCCGTTCAGTTTCTATTTTTACCCATTCCTTTGCGATAGTCCCGCTGAACAGCCATTTAAGTCCCTCGTTTTTGGTTTTCGCCAGCAGGAGCCATCCGTTGTCATAAGGTTCCCTTTTAACTATACCGGCATCCTCTTTTACAAGCTTATTGACCTCCAGTACCATTCCATCTACAGGGCTTATCAGGTAAGCATTTTTTTCTCCGCACCATACCTTCATGAAAACCTTGCCCGAGTTCAATGCATTTGTGCCGGATATAAGTTCCACACGTTTTATGCTGCCCAACAGCTTGCTGGCAAAATCATCAATCCCGATCCTCACTTCGTTTTCGTTCTCTTTCTTCACCCATGTATGTCCATAATTGTAAAAGTAATTTTTTCTGATTATAAATCCTTTAACATCCTCATTCATACTTGCTGCAGGCTTGCTCAGTGATTTTTTCTCCATATCAATATACTGCTCGCAATGCTGGTATTCCTGGGAAAGACAGAGGCTTTCGGTTTTCATCTGGTCTATGGGTATCATCTTCCTTACAGAGAACAATGAACAATACCCGCATGCCTGGATCTTCAGGAATGGACATCTTTTGTTGTTTTCCATTTTAGCCTCCTTTCTCTGATTATCTATATGGCATACATTATGCCATTTATAATATGGGATACATAGCATGGTATCATGTTGATTTATGTAAATAATCCTAAGTTATAGAAAGATAACAATGTTTTAAGACTGTTGTAATCTTATACAGTGTGTATGATTTTACAACAATCTAATTTTAAATTTGCTAAATAGAAAAGTATGCGAATGTTTAATAACCAACCTTAGCATATCCTTGGCAACAACTCGCCTGTAAGAGGTTCCATAATACGTAATCCACCTGAGATGGTCTTTAAAACAAGCTCCCCGTTTTTACCTATACCACCAATTTTGCCAATTATTCTTGATTCTTTACCATATTCAAGGGTTTTAAGATACCTAAGAATTTCATCTGCACTTTTAGGAGCAACAACGAGAACTGCCTTCCCCTCACTTGCAAGATAAAATGGATCTATACCAAGGATTTCCGATGCCGCCCTGACAGGCGGTGAAAAAGGAACATCAGATTCTTCTATGGAAACTGCAACACTCTCAGCTTCTGCAAGTTCACAAAGGATTGTTGCGAGCCCGCCTCTTGTTATGTCCCTCATCCATTTAACACCGCGGCCCCATAATGGCAGTAAATCATTCAGCGGCTGGCAATCGCTCTTTATATCTTCTCCATCAAAGGTAAATTCGCCCCTTGCCACCATTATAGCGACAGAGTGGTCACCCGGGGAGCCTGTAATGACGATCGGGTCGCCATTATTCAATTCTGCAGGTTCTGCTATTACCTTACCAATGCCGGCTGTATTTATGTAAATACCATCCGCTTCACCCTTCCTGACAACCTTCGTATCTCCTGTAACAATTTCAACTCCTGCCTCTTGTAAGGCTTTTTTTATAGACCGGAATATTAGTTCAAGGTCATTAACCGGAAACCCCTCTTCTATAATCAATGACAGGGATAAGAATCCCGGTCTTATCCCTGAAACAACAAGATCATTGACCGTACCTGCTACTGAAAGCCTGCCAATGTCTCCTCCGGGAAAGAAAAGTGGAGTGATGACAAAGCTATCTGTTGTGAAACCGATCTTGCCGCTCAGTTCTATGTGAGTACTATCGGCGAGTTTATTTAAATATTCGTTGCCGAAATGTTTCAGAACACCTTCCCTGAGAAAGTCCCTCATAAGTTTTCCACCCGACCCAAGGCTTAAACTTATTCTGTCCATGTGACCCCGCTGTATTTATAATGAATAAGACATGCCCCTTCCATGGAGACCATGCACGGTCCTATTGGCTTTTCAGGGGTGCATACCTTTTTGAATAAGGCGCATTCCTCAGGCTCAATTTTCCCTTTTACAACATCTCCGCACCTGCATGCATTATTTTCCCATACAGTGGCAAAATCGAGCTGGAATGCTCTTTCTGCATCCATCCGTTCATTCTTGAGCTTTAATCCACTGCCGGGGAGCATTCCGAATCCCCTCCAATCGGCATCAGCAACAAAGAATTTGTTTTCCATTATTCTCCTTGCCAGAAGATTACCCTCGGGTTTTACTGCCCTTTTGTACGCTATATCCACACTGGGGTTCTCATCTTCTATCTGCTTCAAAACAGAAATTATACCGATAAGTAAATCGGCGGGCTCAAAACCCGTAATAGCCCCGGGGATACCGTATTCCTTGGGTATAAATTCATACGGCTTTGAACCTATTATCACACTTACATGACCCGGGTATACAAAGCCATCCAGTCGTGTTTCCCTGCCATCGAGTATGGCCCTCAGCGGCGGAGGAACAAGA
>JAJYJX010000131.1 GCA_021789095.1 bacterium | reverse complement strand
ATTGCTTTCTCTGCTTTATTGCAGCCATCTTGCCTGCAAGTGCAATTGCCGCGATCATACTTTCAGCACTGGCAATACCCTTGCCTGCAATATCATATGCAGTCCCGTGATCAACGGACGTTCTTACAATAGGCAGGCCGAGTGTAACATTGACGGAATCATCAAAGTTTATCATTTTTATGGGTATCAATGCCTGATCATGGTATATGCCGACTACCACGTCATACTTCCCCTTGTAAGCGAAATGAAAGGCGGTATCGGCAGAAAGGGGCCCGAATACCTGGATGCCCATGCTCTCTGCCTTTTTAATGCCCGGAATGATGAGCTCTTTTTCTTCGACTCCGAACAGGCCGTCTTCGCCTGCATGCGGGTTTAATGCGACAACGGCTATTTTCGGGTTCTTTATATTGAAATAATCAACCAGTGCTTCATAGGTCAATTTGACCGTCTTGAAGATCATACCCGGTGTTATTGTATTCGGTATTTCCCTTATGGGCAGGTGCGTCGTTACAAGGGAAACCTTGAGCTTCTTGCCGACCAGCATCATACAGTAATCCTCTGTCCTTGTAATTTCTGCAAGCAGCTCCGTATGGCCCGGATAATTGAACCCGGCATTATTTATGGCCGCCTTGTTGATCGGTGCTGTTACCATGGCGCTTATTGAGCCGAGCATGGCAAGCCTTACGGCCTCTTTTATGTATGTTACCATCATCTTGCCGGCGATCTTGTCCGGCCTGCCGATTTTAAGCCTGACAGGATCAAGGTTCGAGAGTTTAACTATGTTTATGGTTTTGGCTGCCGGCTTCAGTGATCGTATATCATCGACGGATATAACATTAACAGTAAGCTTTGCATTGAGATCCGACATCGTTTTCTTTATGACATTGGCATCTCCCAGTATTACCGGTATGCATTCTTTTGTTACCTTCGGATCCTTGTAAGACTTTACTATTACCTCGGGTCCTATGCCTGTGGGATCACCCATTGTTATACCTATTCTTGGCAGTTCCATTAACTTTATTCCTCCAAACTATAAGAATTCATTATAGACTGTAATGATAGCTTTTTGTCTTTTTGTCAATAGCCAGCTTTTCAGTGCGTTGTCGAGCTTACCGGAGTAGATATCATTGCGGATCTTGTCCTTCACGTCCTTCACCGGCAATAATTCTGACGATTTAAACCCTTTGACCATGATAATCTCGTATCCGATCGGCGTTCGGACAGGACCAGCAATACCGCCCGGCCTGGCTTTAAATATGGCCTTATCAATTACGGGATAAAGAGTACCCTGGTCGACATATCCCAGATGCCCGCCGCTGTTTTTTGTCATCTTATCGTCCGAATACTGCATGGCGACATCGGAAAAACTCTTTCCGCTGTGAATGGCTGCAACAGCTTTATCCGCCTTCTCGAGCAGCCGCTTTTTCTGCTCTGCTGAAGCATCGGGGGGGACTTCAATCAGTATGTGGCTTATATCTGCCTGTTTGACCATTGAAAATTCATCCTTATGTTCCGAATAATATCTTTGTATATCATCGTTCGTAACGGTAATTTCCGTTCTGAATTTGTAACCGACAAGTCTGGACTTCGCTAGTTCACTTTTTATCTGGTCCGCATAAGCATGGAAGTCTATGCCCTTGTTCTCCAAACTCTGTTTCAATGCGGACATCGATACGCCGTTTGCTTCTGACATCTGCTCTATCGCATTGTCCACTTCGCTCTTGTTTATGGTAACCCCCATGATTTTTAATTCGCTGTAAATGATATCATCGTCTATAAGATCATCGAGTGCCATTTTCTTAATGTCCTTTGCATCGGGGTATTTCTGTTTCAGTATTTCCGAACGCTGGGTAATCTGGTAAAGTGAAATCGGTTCACCATTGACAATCGCAACCACGGCGTCGACAAGTTTTTTGTCGGCCCCTTTACCGGCTCCTATAATGAATGGAATGCCCATCAATAAAAATAATACCGTACCTGCATGCTTCATATTAGCCCTGCCCTTTTTAAAAGTTCATAGTTTATATGTACACCTTCCTGCTCCTTCAATGCCTTGAGCCATTTCATGAAATCGCTGTTTATTTTGTCATTACGCAATATTCCGACGATATCATTTCTTGCTTCGTTTAACGACTTTCTGTGAGGAGGTACCCTGGCTTTGACAAGGAATATCTGGTAGCCGAACTGGGTTTTTGTTATTCCGCTTATCTTTCCCACAGGTAAAGAGAACAGTATACCCGCCAGCTCCTTGGGGAGATCACTGGCAGACAAAAGTCCCATGTCCCCTCCCGAAGCTGCACCGGGTATTATCGAGTAGGCCTGCGAGACCTTCGTGAAGCTTTGTCCTGATTTTAACGCATCCAGCGCCTGCTGGGCCGCCTGCTCCGAGGAAAATTCCATCTGTCTTGCTTGTACCATCTCAGGCACAGAGAAACTATCCAAGTGAGCGTTGTAATAATTTTCGATATCCGACTGCGGCACGGAAACATTTGAGAAATGTGCAGCAAAAAGCTTTTTTATAATAAGCCGTTCTTTTAATTCTTTCATCCACAGATCTTTATCAATCAGTTTCTCTATAAAAATCCTGTTGAATTGCTCGTCATTGTAACCCTGCTTGAGCTGATTATATTCCTCGCCGACTTCTTCTGTCGTAACGGTTATCCCTTCTTTTTTAGCCTCGTTCAGCATAAGCATGGTATTTACAAGGTTGTCCAGGTTGGACATAACAATGTCCTTTGAAACATGACTTAGCTTTATACCGCTCTCCGATGCCGAATTATTCAACCGTTTCTTAAACTCATTCAAGGTAACCTGCTGCTTGCCGACGGTAACTACAACACCGCTGCCCAGAGCAATCGACGTCTGGTTCGTACATCCGAATATACCGAAAAGTACGGCGAGCAGGGGAAAGATCGTGTGTTTCATGAACCTGCTCATTGGTCCTTATCGGTTGAAATCATCTCGAGCACTTTTAAAACACCGTCTATACCCCTGGAAGAAACGGGTTCGAAGGTCAACTGCATGCCGTGCTGTCCTTTAATCCTTGCAATTTTCTGATCCGCAAGCTTCCGGATACTCTCCGGCCCCACCGGTGTCCCGCGGGCAAATGTCAACCTGAAATCGCTTGCAAGTTTATCCAGTTTAAGTGCCCTGTTCTGTTTCATAAGTATCTTTATCTTAATTATTTTTACAAGCATTTCAAGCTCTACCGGCATGCCGCCGAACCTGTCCTTGAGTTCATCAATTATCTCGGACAGATTATGATCGTCCGCATTTGCCAGCCTTCTGTAAAAGAACAACCTTAATTCGGGATCATTGATATACGCATCGGGAATATACGCAGGTACAGGGAAATTCAGGTGCGGTTCCATGGGTTCTTCATAAGGTTCGCCCTTGATGCCTGCCATGGCTTCCTTTACAAGTTCCGAATACAGTTCAAGCCCTATTGCATCTATATGCCCGGATTGGGCCTTGCCGATAATATTGCCCGCTCCACGCATCTCCATGTCATGCATTGCAAGCCTGAACCCGGAGCTTAATTCCGTAGAAGATGCAACCATCTTCAACCGTGCTATAGCCTGCGGCGATGCAGATCTGTTAAACGGCAGGAGAAAATATACGTATCCTACCTGGTTCGATCTTCCCACCCGCCCTTTCAACTGGTACAGTTCAGAGGTGCCGAAAGCGTCAGCATCGTTTATTATGATTGTATTCGCAGACGGTATGTCAAGGCCTGATTCCACGATAGCGGTACTCACAAGAACGTTTATCTCTTTCTTTATGAACTGTGACATAATATTCTCCAGCTGCCTGCCGTGCATCTGCCCGTGTGCAACGGCAACCGAAGCGGCGGGAACAATCCTTGTTATCCCGTCAGCCAGCTGCTCAAGCCCTTTTATTTTTCTATTTATAACGAACACCTGGCCGCCGCGGTCGATCTCTTTTACTATGAGATCGCGGACACCGGACTCACCGTATTTCATTATGTAACACTGCGTTGCCTTTCTATCCACGGGTGGCGTCGTTATTATACTTATGTCTTTTATACCCGACAGCGCCATCTTCAATGTCCTCGGTATTGGCGTTGCCGTGATAACAAGTATATCTGCGGACGGATTAAACCTCTTCAGCGCCTCTTTGTGATCGACCCCGAACTTGTGTTCTTCATCAATTATTATAAGGCCCAGGGACTTAAATCTCACGGCCTCTTTCAGTATTGCATGAGTACCTATAAGGATGTCCATGCCGCCGCCTGCAGCCGCCTGTATTATTTTTTTCCTCTCTGCTTCAGTCCTGAAGCGGTTAAGCACTTCTATACTTACGGGATATTTTTTAAACCTTTCTGAAAATGTCCTGTAATGCTGTTCCGACAGAATGGTAGTCGGGGCAAGGAGGGCAACCTGTTTGTTGTCCATCACTGCCTTGAATGCGGCACGCATGGCCACCTCCGTCTTGCCGTAGCCCGAATCACCGCATATAAGCCTGTCCATCGACCTGCTGCTAATCATGTCGTCTATAACATCCTCTATGGCTTTCTTCTGATCAGGTGTTTCTTCATAAGGGAAGTCGTCCTCGAATGCCTGGAACATAGTGTCGGGCGGCGAGAAGCTGTAGCCTCCCTTTAACTCCCTGATCGCCTGGTTGTTTATGAAATCATTCGCTATCTCGTATAATTTCTCTTTTACCTTTCTGACCCTGGACTTGAAGCCGTTCCCGCCGAGCCTGTCAAGCACGGGCAGAACATCTGAAGAAGGAATGTACTCGCTCAACAGGTTTGCTCGCTCTACGGGCATGTAGAGTTTTGCACTGTCCCTGTACTCAATCTCTATAAATTCATTCTTCGATTCCTCTACGCTCATAACGGTCGTCCCTATAAGTCTGCCGATACCGTATTCCCTGTGAACGATGTATGTCCCGAATTTAAGCTCCTCGAGATTTATAGGCTCCCCCTGGACAAACTGTTTTTTCCTTCTGCCCTTCCTCACGCTGAAAAGATCTCCCTCTGTCACAAAAGGAATGCCCTCGTATACAAACCCTTTTTCCGCCGCCCCGTATACAATGTTGAGGCCCTGTCTCAACCTTAAAATAAAGTCAGGATATGGTGCGTCGGTACTGTTAACTCCGATATCAGAATCCGCCAGCAGGCTGCTGAGATGCTCTACCCTGTCTTTATTTTTCATGATAAGAACAACTATGGGATTGGTCTTTGCAAGATGCCTGATGTATTCGAATGCGGAATTAAGGTTGCTTGTGCCGGAGTTTAACCACAGCCCGGCATCGCTGACAGGGACGGGCCTTTCTAATGGGAGAACGGGAAATTGCGCCGAGCTTGAGCTGTCAATCCACACGGTCTTATAATTTTCCAGGCGCTGTTTGATGCCGTCAAAGGACATAAACATATTTTCAACATCGTTTATATTCCTGCCCTCTTTTACAGCCTGCCGGTGATGTTTGTGAATGTCTTCTTCATACCTCTCAAGAGTGCTGTTCACATCAACCGGGTTGACTATTACGATATCGGTATTGCTGCAGATATAATCAAAAATAGTCGCCTTGCCTTCACCTGCCAATTCTTCAGGAGAAGTGACTTTAAGATCTCCCTGATACCCCATGAATTCGGTAACCGGGGGTATAAATATACTTTCTATTTTCTTAAAAGACCTCTGATCAAGAACCATGTAATGCCTTATGGATTCAACCGTATCGGAAAACATCTCGATCCTTACGGGATATTCCGTGTTCGGCGGAAATATGTCCGCTATACCTCCCCGTATGCTGAATTCTCCAATGGACGTTGATATGTTCTGTCTTGTATATCCAAGCTCGACAAACCTGCGGGCGAACTCGGTTATGTCAAGCTTATCGCCTGTTTTTATGTTCAATTTTCTGGATTCCAGCAAAGAGGGCTGCGGCAGCAACGGCATCAATGCCTTTGCAGATGTCACTATAACATCGTTTTCCCTGTTGCACACATGCTCGCTTATGGTTGTAATTCTTTCGGCCTGGATGTCGATGACCGGGAACACCCCGTTGTACGGTATTATGCCCCAGGATGGGAATATCCTGGGATGCAGCTGTCCGCCGGACAGCCAGACAAGTTCTTCCGCAAACCTTTCGGCATATTCGCCTGACGGGGTTATGATAAACATGGGCCTGTTCGATACCTTAAAATAGTCATGAAGCAGTACAGACCTGAACGATGTATCATACATCTTTACCCAACAGGCATTGTTTGCAAGCAAAAACTCTACGTCCTTATCAATGTTAAACAGCGTTTCATTCAGCATGGTCAGACATATATAGTATAATGCATTGCAGAGATTTTCAACTGGGCAGGGTTTGTAGGGACGGATTGCAATACGCCCCTACTTTTTAATTTAAAAAACCAATAAAAAATAAAACGCAGAGTTTATCCGATGATCAAGAATAAGTCTTGA
>JAJYJX010000005.1 GCA_021789095.1 bacterium | reverse complement strand
GCAGTACACCAAACACACCTGCCTCCTGGCAGCTTGGGACCATTCCAGGCGGCGGCGGCTCCGGATAAAGGCACCTGAAGCACGGCCCTTCACCAGGGGAGAATACTGTTGCCTGTCCCTCAAACTTGAAAATACTGCCGTACACGTTCTTCTTTCCGGAAAGCACACAGGCATCATTTATAAGATATCTTGCAGGAAACGAATCAGTACCGTCTATAATAAGTTCGTAATTTTTGATTATATCCATTATATTTTCAGATGTAAGCTTCACGTTATACTTGTCTACAATGACATCGGGATTAATGTTCTTTATCGTTTTTTCCGCAGAATCCACTTTTGGCATTCCAACGGTAGCGGTCGAGTGCATAATCTGCCTCTGCAGGTTTGAAACCTCAACAACATCAAAATCAACGATGCCCATTGTGCCTATCCCGCTCGCAGCAAGGTACAGGGCAATGGGTGAGCCAAGGCCTCCCGCGCCTATGATCAGCACCTTTGATTTAAGGAGTTTTTCCTGTCCCTTGCCGCCAACCCCATCGAGTATAATATGTCTCGCATATCTCTCAATTTGTATGTCCGTCAGCATTATAATAATTACTCCAGTACTGTTTGCTCTATAGGTTCAACCTTTACACCTTTTTTTGTAAACCACTTTACAAGCGATTCTACCTCTTCCCTGTTGCCTTCGAGTTCAACGCCGACAAGCCCGAGATCCCCTGAAACAGATGCAGTGCCGATATTGATGACGACATCGAATTTCCTGGATGCCTCCCATATAATGGGCTTGTTCAGCATGCTCTTTTTATATGTCAGATATACTTTTTTTTGGATCATTTTCATCTTCTTCGCTGCTCCGCCTGCTATTGCAGGAATTATCGAGATAACATCGCCGTCTTTTAGAGGTGTATCAAGGTTCTTCTTGAACCTTATATCCTCGTCGTTCAGATAGATATTGACAAAACGACGCACCCCTCCTTTATCATCCATAATCCTCTGACCGATGCCCTTATAACCCTTTTCAAGGTTCTGAAGGAGTTCCCTGAGATTTGATGCCTCTACCGATACCTCATCTTTACCCTCCGTATATTTTCTCAAAGGTGTAGGTATTCTTACCGTGATTGCCATAGTTACCTCCTTATCAATCTTCGAAATTTAATATCTCCTGCACGAATGTATTGCCCTGTTCTGAAAGCCTGAATAATTCCGTATCACCCATTTTGCCCTTTTTCACTGTCGTTATAAGATAATAATACCCCTCCCACGCATTCTCCAGATCCGTAGATGAAGGCCTTGCGGGATGATCGGGATGGGAGTGATAGAACCCTATAATATCGATGCCTTTCTCTTTTGCTATCTTTTCTGCTTGCATAATATCAGAAGGATCCAGTAAAAATCTGTCTGCCTGTCTGTCCTCTCTTATATTATTTCCTTTGTAGATCATGGTTACCAGATCATTTCTCCCCAGCATTATGCCGCATCCTTCGTACGGGTACGACTGTTCAACGTGAACCATCATTTCCTTCAATGCCGTGTTCTTGAACCTCATTGTTAATCCCATAGTTTTGTGCTGAAATAGTTTGCACCACCGTCGGGGAACACTGTTACAATCACTGCCTCATCCACCTCTGATGCAATCTTCAGCGAAGCACACAGTGCTGCTCCGGATGATTCTCCCACAAGCAGGCCCTCTTCCCTCGCAAGCTGCCTTACAAGGTTGTATGCTTCCTCTGTATTAACATAGATAATGCGATCCGGGACTGTCCTCTCATATATACCCGGGATAATAGAACTCTCAAGATGCTTCAGGCCCTCGAGCCCGTGAAACGGCGAATCAGGCTCCACTCCTATAACCTTTATAGCGGGATTGTATTCTTTCAGTCTTTTTCCAACTCCGATGAGTGTACCGCTTGTTCCTATACCTGCAACAAAGTGTGTTATCCTGCCGCCCGTTTGTTTTATGATTTCGGGTGCTGTCGTATCGTAGTGCGCCAGCGTATTCGCGGGGTTACTGTACTGATCGGGTTTAAAATATCTGTCACTGTTCTTATCATACTCAAGCAGGCATTCCCTGTATGCACCGTCAGAGCCCTCGACAGGGTCTGTAAGAATGACCTCTGCACCAAATGCAGACAGGATCTTTTTCCTTTCTTCACTCGCATTTTTCGGCATGTAAAGTTTCACACGGTACCCCAGCACACTCCCTATCATTGCAAGCGCTATGCCTGTGTTGCCGGATGTTGATTCAAGTATAACCTTTGACTTTACAAGTTCGCCTGTCCTTATACCCTCAAGGACCATCCTCATGGCAGGCCTGTCCTTTACAGAGCCGCCGGGGTTATACTTCTCGAGCTTTGCATATATGTTTACCTTGCTGTTCTTCTTGGGAAATTTTCTCAACCTGTAAAGCGGTGTGTTGCCTACATACTCGAGTATCGTGCCTTTTATCATACTATCAATATCAACATTTACAAGTTTCATGGCATTAAAAAGATTATCTTGATTTTGCTTTTTCCTTTTCCTTCAGCATATCATCGAAGGCATCAAGCCGGGCAGGTATAACCGTGAGGGAATCAACCTTGTTCAGCAGCGCCTCCTGGGTTTTCAGCCCGTTACCCGTAATAAGCAATACAACGGATTCGTTCTTTGGCAAGATGCCCTTTTCAATAAGTTTTTTGGCAACACCCACGGTAACCCCTCCTGCGGTTTCCGCAAATATACCTTCCGTCTCCGACAGAAGTTTTATCCCCTCTATGACTTCATCATCGGAAACGTCTTCCGCCCATCCGCCTGTTTTGTTTATAGTATCTATTGCATAAAAACCGTCTGCCGGATTTCCAATCGCAAGGGATTTAGCTATTGTTTTTGGTATAACAGGTTTGAACAGCTCCTGATGTTCCTTGACTGCAGTCGATATTGGAGAGCAGCCTGTTGCCTGTGCTCCGTAGATCTTTGTATTCATATCATGTATAAGCCCGAGTTCGTGCAGTTCTTTAAATCCCTTGTATACCTTTGTGAGAAGTGAACCGCTTGCCATCGGTACAACGATATTCTGCGGCGCACTCCATCCAAGCTGTTCCGCAACCTCCAGTGCAAGCGTTTTCGAGCCCTCTGCGTAGTAAGGCCTTATGGTAATATTAACAAATGCCCAGCCGTATTTTCCCGCGATTTCCGAGCATAACCTGTTCACCTCGTCGTAATTACCCCTTATGCCGACAACATTTGCTCCGTAAACCTGGGTATTTAAAACCTTTGCATGCTCCAGGTTGTAAGGAATAAAAACATAACTTTTCATTCCGCATGCAGCCGCGTTTGCCGCTACTGAATTTGCGAGATTGCCTGTTGAAGCGCATGCAACCGTATCAAACCCGAGTTCTTTCGCCTTGGATATTGCAACAGAAACTACCCTGTCCTTGAATGAAAATGTCGGATGGTTTACTGTATCATTTTTTATATATAACTCCTTAACACCAAGTTTCCTTGCAAGGTTGTGAGATCTAACCAGTGGTGTAAAACCGGTGTCATGTCCTACAACTGGCTCCCCGTCTATCGGCAATAATTCCCTGTATCTCCACATGCCTTTTTTTCTCGACGCAATAATATCCCTTGATATGGATTTTTTTATCTTCTCATAATCATATACTACTTCAAGCGGCCCAAAGCACAACTCACATACATGCAGCGCTGCCTTTGGATAAAGCTCACCGCACTCCCTGCATCTCAGCCCTTGCACAAAACTCATATATCCTCCTTTAATCATTAGTAGTATACTCAACTATTAAGTATACATTTTGTTTTCATAGTCAAGGTATTGTTTAAAATCAAATTATTTGATACATAAATCCAGGGTAAATTCAATGTATGGAATGTGGAAATGCAGGGCATATTTATAACAGGGACTGATACAGGTGTTGGTAAAACATATACAGCCTTGTGTTTAATAAGAACGGCCCGCGTTCTCGGTATCAATATCACGGCAATGAAGCCGTTTGAAACAGGGTGCAGCGTATCCGGCAGGAGATCGATACCGACCCCGACCGATGCAACAAAACTTATGAAGGCATGTGGAACAGATAAGCTCGCTATGGTAAACCAGTACAGATTCACGGCACCTGCCGCCCCTTACACGGCAGCACAGATCGAGAACAAGCGCATCAGCATTGATAGGGTTTTAAGTGTATACAATACATTAAGCAAACAATACGATTTTGTTGTTGTTGAAGGCGCAGGCGGACTGCTCGTTCCAATCACGAAAAATTTTTCATATGCAGACCTGGCAAAGGAACTGGCACTGCCTGTACTTATTGTATCGGCAAACAAGCTCGGCGTCATAAATCACACGCTTTTAACGGTTGATTATATTGCAAATCACAGGCTCGGGTTGCTCGGTGTTGTGCTGAACAATATGACCCGGAAAAACGACATTGCAAAGAAAACAAACCCCCATGCATTATCAGGACTTCTTGGCAGAATGTTCCTTGGAGAGATAACATTCAATAATTTCAGAAAGGATGTTGCTTTATATAAAAAGATCTTAAGGCTTACCATGTTTTGATTCCGTTAACCTGACCCCCTCTATAGCGAGTAACTTTCTTTTTACATCCTTACCGGCGCTAAACCCGCCCCAGGAACCATCAGCCCGTATAACCCTGTGACACGGGATAATGACAGGTACAGGGTTTCTTCCCAGCGCTCTGCCTGCCGCCCTGCAAGCACTCTTTTTACCAACGGCGGATGCGAGCTGTCCATAACTTATAGTTTTGCCGTATGAAACCTTTTTTGCTTTATTCAGTATCCGCCTTGTAAAAACAGAAACACCGGATATATCAACAGGTACAGAAAAAACCTTTAGCTTCCCTTCCGCGTACAGTTTTAATTCTTTTATTGTCTTCTTCATTAGCCGTGAAGATGGTTTATGGGAAGCTGTTTTTCTTTTTACAAAGTCTATGCTTGTTATACCTTTATCAGACGCCCTGAATCTAAGACAGCCAAGAATCGGTATATTTGCAATCGTTGTTTGTTTCATTTCACTTCCCGTGTTGTTCATACCTGTCCCTTATCATCACGATCCCCCTGAATATATACTGGATAAATGAAAGCAGGGTAAGTACGGTTGTTATATAAATGACCGTATTAAACAACGGGGATAAAAGAGCATTAAATGTCGGTACTCCTTCCGACATAACAACAAACAGGGTTATTGCCTGCAGAAATGTTGTAAATTTACCGAGGTATGACGGTGATGCAGCGGGAAACTTTTGCGGGAGAAGTATAATGATCAACCCCGCAAAAATAAAAATATCCCTTACAACCACCATGACGGTAAGCCACAAAGGTATGCGGCTTAATATTGTAAGAAAAATAAACAGCGATGCAGTAACGATTTTGTCGGCAATGGGATCGAGGTATGAACCAAGCTTTGAGCCCTGGTTGAATGTTCTCGCTATAAATCCATCCAGCAAATCCGTCATCCAGATCCCTATCAAAAGGTAAAAAGCAATCACAGGATGATGCCCCTGTATAAGGTAAAACAAAACCGGCAATAAGAAGATTCTCAGTAAGGTAACAACATTTGGTATGGTCATAATAAAAAATGAGTCAGAGATCCCCGAAGCTATCCTTACAGGTTACTGATTCTTCAAAAGCATTATGTTTATAGGTTCAAGAGCCTCATTGCCTACAAATACCCTTCGTGTATAGGACTGATATCCGTCCTTCCTCAATTCAATGGTATGTGTACCATGGGTAAGCTTTAACAGACCCGGGTTGCCGTTATAAGCCCGTGCCTTGCCAACAAAATTGCCGTCAACATAAACCTCTGCACTGCCCGGATCGGCAACAATCTTAAGCAAACCCTCATTGCCGACAGCCTTCAAAGTTTCTACCGGCATGCCGCAACTTATCAGGAAGAAAGAAAACAGTGACACTATCAACAATATTTTTTTTAACATCAGCCCCTCCTTTATTGCCGGGAAAGTTTTACCTGATCCCCGACCTTAAATCCGTGTCCTGATTCGACGGTCGCAACAGAACCGTCTTCCCCGAAGAACGCTATAATCCTCAGTCTCCCGAGCACCGGCCCCGGCGCCCTTCCTATCACAAGCCCTGTCTGCGGATCCGTTATCTCCTCGCCGAGGGAGGTCACAATCAATTCATCCCCGATCGTCAGTCCTGTCTTTTGTCCCGCATTCAGATAGATCCTGTTGCCCTGCATTCCCGCGATCCTGCCGCTCCATTCCACACTTTGCAGCTGCTGGATCAGGTTATCAATAAACTTGGTTATTGCAGCCCTCAAAGCCTCCTGTCCCATAGTTTCATCGTAACCTGCATATTGACCCAGCCCGAACACCTGCGTTGCTTTTCTTTCATACTCACCCTTGCCTGAATCTGCAAACAGTACCTGTCCTGTTGATGTGTCCACAACTCTGACATCAACCGTGCAGTCTGCCCTTTGTACCTTCTGCTTATAAACCCCGTAATCGGCTCCCACAACTTTTACACCAAACTGGGAGATAGAGCCCGTTACAATGGCCCCGCAACCCAGCAACTGTCCGGCCTTGGCCGCTGTTGCAGGATTAACAGCACCTGTCTGTCCGAGCGACTGCTCATTGAGAAGCTGCTGCATCTTCTCCCTTTCAACAAGGATAAAAGCACCTGATTTGAACAGTTCCGTTGAAAGTATGTCAGATGCCGATCTTCCTAGTCTGTCCTGCCCGTACGCACTCTTATTGACAAAATCAACTATGCATACCCTTTTCTTGGGACCTGTGTATGTCTGGATCCTGCCTTCAACAGGTTGTTGGGCCGGGCCGGGCACCTGTGTCTCCCTGTAAGTCGTTGCACAGCCCGTGAAAATAAGGCCTGTTACCATGACCGATAAAGCTAACCTTGACACATCTTTCCTCTTCATACCGTCCTCCTTATCTATAAACATCAACTACATGCAGATACTTAACGTCCGCCGTAAGGCAACTTTCTAAATATTCTGTTTACGACCTTATGGACAAGCGGTTGATACGGAGATATAGCCGCTCCAACCGCGAGTCCCACCATCTGTTTTTCATTCCCGGCAATGGCCCGTTCCGTATACGTATACTTGTTTTCCCATAAAACCTGGTTGTCTTTCGTGCTTTTTAGTTCAAGCCGTAAGCCGACGGTTTGTGATGCATAAACAGCAAGCCACGTTGTCGACCAATCCGTTATCGTTGTATACAGGATAGCATCAACGCTAAACATTTCGCCCAATTCCTTTGCTGTAAACTGATTCACTTCCCCTGCCTCACGGATATTATGCTTGGCAAGGATTTCATCGATCATACTGCTTGGAGGCGACTCATACCCCCAATCGATCACTTTATTATAAACGATGGGTCTTACAACGTCCGGCGCCTTCATATCGACTGTCTCGTTCATGACAGGCATAACAGCTATGCTGTTCGGTCTTATAGCACCGAATTCCGGCACCGGTGCCGCGTGCGGTCCTCCGGCACAGCCCGCAACGAGGGCAGCATACGCCACACCTGCAAGCAGATATAGGACCCTCTTCCTCATATAGTGTATTCTTACTTTTTCTTAAGGGTGATCGTATTCATCGTTGTTCCTGTTATGTCAAATAAAGCTGTAACAGTTTTATTGGTAAGCAAGGATTTAACAAGACTTTGAGCACCCCCCTGGTAACTGACATCCATCGAAGCCTCTCCATTGCCTATACTGTGTTCATAAACATCCTGGACCCCGCTTGTTGACATAAGTGCATCCTTCAACTCAACCAGATCTCCCGCTGTCTTAATACCGTTTACTGTTAATTGAATAAGCGATCCGCTGCTGATCTCCTGCCTCCACTTATCAAGGATTGTTGCTATAATAGAATCACCAAGCTCGCCGGTGGCCTTTTTGATTGCATCATTGCCGGCCGTGATTGTATCGATATGAACTGAAGCGGCGTGCTGCTCACCCGATGCAAGCACCCTGCCGTCATCCGTGTTAACAGCCCTGAGGGAAACATCCGCCTGTGCCGATTGCATATCAGAGCCTGCTATCCTGCCGTAAAGTTTTGCTACAGCCTTGCCGTATATGATTACATCTGCATCCGCAATCTTGCCCAGACTCTTCACGGTATTGTCATCGAGCGACCGGACCCTGTATCCCGGACGCAGTTTTATGTCTTTCAGGATTGTCGCCTCATCAACCACGTTAAACCCGTTATCTATCAGCTTCTTCATCAACTCGTTCTCGGCTACAGACATGTCCCCGGCTTCATGCACCAGCTGAACCATGCCTACTACATATCCGCCATAAGGGATTGCACCGGCATTGAATAACGCTGATTCGAATTCCTTTTCTCCAATGTTCTGTTCAAGTATAATTACGGCCACCCTCGGCATCTTCTTCTGTTTCATCAAAAGCCCGATAGCACTGAGATCGTCTTTCAGGTGCTTTGTTCCCACTGTTGCCTGTATCGTTACCATATAAAGATTATCTTTCTTGCCTTCATCCAGTATCTTGTAATCATGGATATAGCCCGATGTATTAGAATATATCCTGTCGTTCAGCAGGTTATAGTTCTCCACCGTTGTCTGGGACGATACAATCGCACCAACGGCCTGCTCTACAGCTTTTCTCATGGCATCGTTTATTGCCGCATTCCTTGCTGATGATTCATCCCCGTTGGCTATCATTGATGTACCCTTTGCAGTAACGATCCTGGAGGTTTCCATGGAATGAGTGGAAGCAGTAATACCAACCCCGTTCTGGGCCATTACATTCAAGGAAAATGCCATTAAGCCCGCTGTCATGAATGCAACCCGCCATCCCCTCTTTAAACCCATAATGCCCCCTTTTTAAATTAAAAAGCCCCCCGCAGAAGGCAGGGGGGCAATTTTTAATCCTTTAAAACACCGAGTAGATCTGCTTTTGGGATGATTAAATAATTTACACCGTCGATCTCAAATTCCGTGCCGCTGTACTTGCCGTAAATAATCTTGTCCCCGACCTTTACGATTTTCTTCAGTTCCTCGTCTGTTCCAACGGCCTCAATCACTCCCACCTGTGGTTTTTCCTTGGCTGTCTCAGGAATTATAATAGAGCCAAGCTTTTTTTCTTTTTCTTCCATGGGCCTTATAAGGACCCTGTCTTCTAACGGTTGAATTTTCATACCTACCTCCTTTTATATTATTCTTTTATATTTAGCAATCTATTTATCTCAGCTTTATTAAAGCCTACAACAGGCCTGTTGTTAATCAGGGTAACCGGTACACCCATCTGATTGGTCCTTTTCACAAGATCCCTGGCAGCCTGCTGGTCCCTTGAAATATCAACCTCTCTAAACCTTACCCTGTGTTCGGCCAAATATTGTTTTGTTTTTTTACACCATGAGCATGTCGGCGTCGTAAACACAACAACCTGAGCATCCCTTATTTCATCTGACATATTTTATCCCGCCTTTCCTATTTAAAATTATATAAAAATTTAATTAGTTGATTATTAAAGGTCAAGCACTATAATTATCTTGATAGTTGTTGAATTATTATTTGGATTTATGTATATTTAATATAATATGGTGGAATCTAAGAAAAGACTTGGTGATTTGCTCGTTGAGGCTGGATTGATTGATCAATTTCAGCTGAGATCTGCCCTTGCGGAGCAGCAGAAATGGGGAGGCCGTCTTGGCAATCATTTCGTCCGTTTAAAGTTCATCACGGAAGACAGACTGGTAAAATTCTTGAGCCAGCAGTTGAAGATCCAGTATGTTGATATAAGCAAAACAAGGATAGCACCTTCCACAATTGAGATTATTCCTGAAGAGGTGGCAACAAAACACAATATCCTTCCACTCGGTATCAAAACAGAGGGCGGCAAAAAAGCCCTCTTCATAGCAACGTCCGATCCAACGAATTTGGAGGCTATTGACGAGATACAGTTTTTAACAGGGTACACGGTAAAACCTGTACTTGCGGCAGATACGTCTATTTCAAATGCCATAAAAGAGTACTATAGTCCGGTACCCCAGCAATCCTTAACGGAGCAATCGATTCCGTTTGCCGGTACAAATGTCACCCCTGAACCTGCGGTCCAGCCCCAGGAGGCACCACCAAAGGATGAGATGGTAATCATTCGCGATGAGCCGGGAGGGTCCCAGCCTGCAGAGCGGGTCACAGAAGCCGAATTACCCGAAGAAGCAAAGGCGATACTTCACTCCACACTTGGCCTGAAAACAGGTTTATCACACGAACTGCTTACCATGCTGATGAATAAGGAGACAAGAGAGATTCTGAATATACTCATTGAGCTGTTGATCGACAAAGGAATCATAAAAGAATCTGACATCAGACAACGCATAAAATGAGCACTGTACAGCACAAAAAACTTGGTGAACTGCTGATAGACGCACACATAATCAACGAATCCCAGCTCAGGGCAGCTCTCTCAAATCAGAGAAGCTACGGCGGGAGGCTCGGGATGGTGCTTGTAAAGATGGGATTCATAAAAGAGCTTGATATGCTTAAATTCTTAAGCAAACAGCTCGGGTTGCCCATGGTGGATTTATACAAGATTACCATTGAACAGAAATTTATTGATCTTATACCTTTTGATGTAGCAGAAAAGTACAACGTACTGCCGCTGGGTATAAAAGTGGTCTCCGGCAAACCCATGCTGCACTTAGCCATGTCGGACCCGACAAACCTTGGAGCAATTGATACAATACAGTTCACAGCAGGATACAAAATCCAGCCTGTACTTGCGCTTGATTCCAGCCTCACGGATTTTATAAATTTTTATTACAAAGGCAGGGAGGTCCCGAAACAAACGGCAGAGATGCCCATGACCATGAGGGATGAGGAGCTTTCGATGGAGATTGAACAGTCAGCCCAGCCCGAAACAATCATGCACAATGAGTCTGCCCTGCGTGCAGAGACATCCGCAAACAAGTCCGATGATCCATCCGATAAACTGCTGCCGTTCATCAAGGCACTTATATCGCTCCTTGTAAAAAAAGGCGTATTCACACCGGACGAATTTAAAGAAGCACTGACAAACGAATACAAAAACAAGGTTTAAGTCTGGCAGAGACAGATCAGCATGCATGAGCGACCAAGCGAACTTTATCAATGTATTTTTCTGCTTTATGTTGTCTTTTTGAACCATCCGGATTATTGAATTGACAAGACACGGTGCGCCCGTAGCTCAGTGGATAGAGCGTCGGACTACGAATCCGCAGGTCGGGGGTTCAAATCCCCCCGGGCGCTTGGTATTTTTCAACTACTTAGACGTTTCATTGTTTCCGCCAGCACTGCCTATGGCTGTTTTTGACCTTTAGCACACAAATCAATTCTCTCCGATATTGACAATACCGTTATGAGGTTATAAACAAGGCAAAGAGAGTTAATATGCATTATAATCATCAGTTAAAAACCATGTTGCCTGTTGATATTGTTGATAATGCTCCGATTCCTCTTCTGTTCAAAAAGAACGTTAATTCTATAATATCCAAAATTGTTTATGCACTTTTAAAGCCAAATTTCTCCGAACTTGTCAGAGGTATTGAGCAATACGTTAAGGAAAATAAATCAACCAAGCAAATATAGGGACAACCTCCATATTTTTTGTAATATGGAGGTTGTCCTCATGTTTACCCGTTCTATTCGTCTATGCGTAATAATTCATTTAGTACTGCATACAATGGTCGTAATGCTTCTTCACGTTTCGCGCGCCAAATATATATAACTATTTCTGAAATGATAATAGTTAGAATGAATGTACAATAAGCTGCAACCCCTAATAATGTTGTTTTTTTTATTTCCAGTAACATAGAAAAAATCAATCCTAGAAAGGAAAAAAACATTATTAAATAAAGACGAAATATGTGTGATCGTTTAATAAAATAGAATTCAAGGATTTCTATGCCCTTTAAATAAGTTTCCTTTAATGATTTATCGCTGGACGTATCATCATCAATACGTTGTTTACTTTTCCTAAAAATTTCTCTGAGCTCATAATTTAAATATTTTGTGGATAAAAGATTAGTAATGGAATAGATAGTAAAAACTATTCCAAACAATAAAACTCTTCTTGAGGTAAAAACTAACATAACTATTATGAAAGCCAACCATAGTATAATAGCAGTCTCCTTAAGACCAGACGGTGGTTCATAAAATTCAGGATCTAGCCAATCAAATAATAAATTAAGTTCTTTTTGAGTAGCCCAAATCCATAGGAATATCAGCATTATTATTATGGGAAGCAAAATAAAATAACCATAATTTAAGATATTAAATGGTTGCTTAAGGATTGATTGTAATTCTTTTATAAGATAACCAGCGGTTATCAATACACCTGCAAAGCCGATACTCCACTTGCGTGTTTTAATTATAAATTCACTACGCTTTTTCAGATACCCTGGTTTATACGGCTTAGGCTTAGGTTTATCTTTATTCTTTTCCATTATTTGCTATCTCTATATCCAAATAAATGAATTAACTTTATATTTACATTATACTTTTCTCTAATTTCCTCGTTTGACATATTCCTTTAAAGAACCAGTCCATATCTCAAACTCCTGATTCCCGCTTTCATCATTTGAATAGAAAATCGTAATCGTATATGTAAGATTCTCGAGGTTGACGAAGCCACTATTCTCTCCCTGGAAGTATCTCTTGCGCCACGTCCCAGTATTCAGGTTCATCTGTTTTTTCCACATATTGTTCAAATAGTTACCTGTATTGGATTATGTGTATGTCCCATGATGATGTATTTATAATCCTGAGTATGAGTCGGGAAATCCTTTGCACCATCTATCAATGGCTTGTTAGAGCTGTCAGGTGAACTGGATTTACCAAATATTATTGAATACATGTTTAAAAGCCATTCAGCTGATTCTATCTTGGACTTGAAGTCCTTGAACACTCCCAGAAGCAGTTTAACCCTTTCAGCATCGTCAAGTTTAGGAAAGGATGGCTTCATGCCATACTTCTTGTACCATTTGAATATGCATTGCTCGTTATGAGGATTTCTGATGACAAGATTAAAAAAATCTTTTTCATAGCCCCTCCTAAATGTTAAGAAATAACTATTCTTACTTTTTATTTAACGTAGATACTAATGGAATTAGGCGTAAAGTCAATTATTTTTATTGTTTAGCTGTTTAGTTCCATGATTTCAATAGTATCGATTAAACCTACTAATGCGTATGGGTACCTTCAATTTATTGACCTGTTAGAGATTTGAATATAAAATACGAACATGGATAAACCAAAACAACTGGATGAAATAAGGGCTGAGGGAGATGCTTATAGGCAAAAAGCAAAGGAACAAAGCTTCATATTTCCAGTAAAGATGGATGAAAGGAATCTCGGATCATTGATGCCCCTAACGCCTGACACAATTGATGGAAGAATATCAACAATCCCAAAACTTTCTGATAATGTTCCTGAAGAGATTAAGAAAAGATTTGAAAGACTCATAAGAATTTATAGATTAAGTCCTTTTGAGTATGAACTGCACTCAGTTATCGTTGAGTTAACATACCCTATATATGAATCTGCTCTTAGATTCGCATATTGGATTAATCTTAATCCAAAAGGAATAAATAAAACTATCACATTAAAGAAAAAGTCAGGTGAAATAAAAGAAGTAACTACCCCAAGAGAATTTTTTTTTGGTCTACATGAAGGGTGGAGAATGGAAGGTAATTCAGAATGGAAGGGCTTATTTAAAAATTTAGCGGAATGGGCAACAAACGAGGAGAAAAAAACGAGTTTATCGCTAACTCTATTAATGACGATCTGGGAATTACGGAATTATGGTGCACATCCTATGCACAACGATATACATTGGTTAGCAGAAAGTATCTGTGAACTTACAAAAATAGCAGAATTTTGTAACGAACTTTTTCGTTAGCTAAGGTAACAGGAATGAGATCAAAATAAATGATAAAGAATAAAACAGCAATTGCATCAAAAGATGTTACAAAAATGAGATACAAGGGAAGTATATGGAAATAAAACCTAATGCAACTATTATAACATTTTTAACAATTTTTGATAATACTAAAGAAAATATAATTTTTCTATTTTTAAAACAAGTAGAAGAGTTAGCCCCTACAGAAATATATTGGTATCCCAACAAAGGTAGATTTGGCAATGCTAATTATCTGTGGGTAGCAAAGAGACTCCGTCAATGGTTGGCTATTGGCGAGAATAAAGGAATAGAAGCCTCACTACATCAAGCAATTACAATACGCGATAGGATTAGTAAATAGAAAAATATAGTTAATTACATAAACAGTGATTTAATTGAGAATAGAGTAGAGTGTAAAACATTGTGATGCATAATTATGCATAATTAATTATGGCTGTTTTTTGGGCTGTTTGAGGTCACATTTCTTGTAATCAGTTGGAGCGATTTAATAAAAGATAGAAACCCGCAGAACCTTTATTCATGCTGGTTTGTAGGCAACCAGCCTTATTTTTCAAGACCTTAAAAAAATTTTCTTTTCCGGACTACGAATCCGCAGGCCGGGGGTTCAAATCCCCCGGGGCGCTTTTTGTTCAAAAGGTATGGCTGAGAACAGTCCCGAATCCGTTTATATGCCCAGCAGCTGTTCCGCGTTTTTATGGAATACAAGCTCTGCAAGGCTATTATCGCCTGCAGTTGCTTTTCTCATAACCTTTATATGGGGCTCCTGAAAAGCCGAGGGCCAGTCCGAGCCGAACAGAATTCTCGTTTTTTCAACCTTTGAGAATATATTGTGCAGACTTTTCAAGGACTGAAAACTTGTTTCAAGATATACATTCCTGTATTTCTGCGCGAGCGCCACTGCCGGCTCCGGCGTGTGCAGTCCACAATGACCGAGAACAAAATTAACCTTGGGGAAAGAAGCAATGATCTTTTCATGCAATTCAACTTTACCGTATGCCGGATAATGCGTCTTCGTAAGGTAATAATCAAACTCCCCTGTATGGAATAAAACGGGCTTCCCGTACTTCTGGTATGCATCCACGATCTCGAAATATGCCCTGTCTTCAGGCGATGTGCGCTGTATGATTGGATGCAGTTTCAGTCCCTTGCACCCCATGTGCTCATATTTTTTTAATTTCTCAAGCCGCTGCGGGTCCCTGGGATCAACCGATGCAAAGACTATAAGATTTTTGTGGGCGTCAGCATCTCTGAAGATCTTTTCTGTTGATGAATATGGTTCAACAGGGTGAACCACTGCCGCGGAAATGCCGTTTTTCTCCATGCTTTCCAGCAAGCGGGCCTGTATTGCCCAAGAGAACCTTAACTGGATTTCAACAACAAGCGGTACACGCAGCCAGTCAGGCTGTTTGCCGGGCAAAGGACTGGTGAAACCCATCTTTTCATACAGAAATTCGAATAGCCTGAAAGGTTTCTCATCAGGTGGGTTGACAGTTTCAAATCCGTTAAAAATATCCCCTATATGCGTATGGAAGTCGATGATCTTAAAATTGCCCATAGAAGAGTTTTTAGGGTTTTTATGATTCTTTTGCAAGCAACTTCGTTGGGGAGCTTTCTCTATAACTCCAAAAATGCAATAAGTCTGCAGGGACTTAATATATTAAGCCCCTGCAATTAACCTGCCGGTATTTGCCGGTTGACATTTGATTCCAGGAAATGCATAATTGCTCAGCTCATCTTTTGCAATTATTCCATAGAAAGCACCCTTTGATTATACGTAACAGGAGGGAGGGAAAATGATTAAATTTTTGGCAAAGGTTTGTTTGCTGGCTATGGTAATCTCTTTTATCCCGTCTACAGGATTGCCTGCAGAACCAAGTCCGGATGAAATCAAAATGTTTGCGTCTCAATTCAAGGTAAGAGACCCGAACATAGTAAAGAACATCGCAAAATCACTAAAAAAGAAATACGGCATAACGGATTTAACAAAGGAAAGGATAATTGACGTGCTTGCAAAGAAGTACAACACGAGCGTGGAGAAACTTCAGAAACTTGGACCTATCATGTTTAACATAGGAACGCTCGCGCCTGCAAATACACCGTGGATCAAGGACGCAATAGACACGGTTATACCGTTTCTCACCTGGGAATCCAGGGGCACAATGACTTCAAGAATCTATCCGGGCGGAACAATGGGCGAGGATGCCGACATTTTGAGGAAGATGCGTCTTGGGGAGCTCCAGGGATGCGGGTGTACCGCCCAGGGGGTTATGAATGCGGCACCCGAGCTGTCTGTTCTCACCTTGCCTTTTCTTTTCGATAACTATAACCAGGTTGATTGTGTTTTAGATGGAATGAGAAAGGATATAGAGAGTGTGTTCGAGAAACACGGATACATACTTGTCGGGCTTATTCACACGGGCTTCTTCTATATGTTTGCCAAAAATGACGTAACCAGCCTTGAATTGATGAAAAAACAGAAAGTGATGACCTGGTTCGGTAATGTAGAGAGTACCTTCTTAAACGAGCTGGGTATTAAACCGATTCCTATCGCTGTCACGGATGTCGTTTCATCGCTGCAAACAGGTATCACAAACTTTACAATATCACCGCCGGTGTGGTTGATCGGCGTACAGGGGTTCGTATACGTGAAATATTTTATTGAACCGCCTGTCTTCTACTCCCCTGCCGCAATATTTCTTGACAAGAAACAAATAGATACTATTTCCAAAAAATATCCTCCAGGACTTGCCGATGACATTACCGCAATATTCGTTGATTTCATGAAGACATATGAGCCCGAGTGGAGAAGTGATATTGCGTCATTTGAGAAGCAAAGTTTAGAGGCTTTTAAAAAGTCGGGCATCAAGGAAATCAGGTTCAGCGACACCGACCTCAATACAATGAAGGCAGATGCCAAGAAAACATGGGAAAAACTGAGCGTAAATGTTTACCCGAAGGAACTGCTTGATAAGGTAATCCGGCAAAGGGATAAATGCAGTTCACCCCGTTAGATACCCACGGACAAGCCCGTGGAACTCTGCTTCATCGTTAGACGAATTATTGGGTTAATCCTCCAGGGCTTCAGCAGCTTTTACCATGGGGCTGTTCTCTGACCATGCATGGCATGTATTTTTAATGCCTGGCATAAACTTCAGATATGTCTTTATCTTTTGTGCTTTTGGAAGCTTCTCGAAATCAGGAGGTGCAATCTGATCAAACTTTGCAAACCTTGCCTGTACTGCAGACATGCCCATTTCATAAATAAGGTTGTTCATATGGGCGCATCCGAAAATCCCTCCCGTGCGTTCCATCATCTTTGAGTAAAAATGCCTTGTAACATTCAAGTCTTTAAGCTTTGCAAGGTGCGTTGACGCATCGAAACATTCGTCATGGGGATACCTTATCAGTTTGCCTTTAAAATCAAGGATCGCGAGTGCCGGGAAAGAAAACCGTGCCTCTGCCTCCATCTCGTGAAAGGAATCCTTTAGCATTCCGTAAACCATGATGCTGCCATCCTTCCATTCTGCTTCAATCGAAAAATCACGCCTGAAAAGCACTGCCGCTCTTTTTTTAGCGCCCGTCCTTTGTTTCTGCATACCCTGCCTCCATTGTCCAACACTTATCCCGGGAACCAAAAAAGTCAATGGTATGCATAATCTGTCCGAATCACATCATACCGTAAAAGCACGGGCTCAAAAGTTTGTCCGCACGCTCCGGATCCCTGAACTCTTTTCCTCCTGCACGGTCACAGGCACTTTGAATACCCGCAGCTGGGACACGTGTAGCAGCCTTCTGACGGCATCATTACACTGCCGCATTCCGGGCACGACGGATAAAGCATATCTCCCTCCAATACATACGGCGTTTCCTTTATGTTATGCTTGGCATTAACACCCGTAATACTTGTTGCATCAATAGAGAATGCCAGTTTATTTTCTGTTCCTTTCCCCTGCTTTTCTTCGAGATGCCTTTCAAGCGCCTTTGCAATGGCATCTGCACATGACAGTATTATGCCCCCGCCCCTTTCCCTTGCAGGTGCGGGACACCGTACACCCTTCAGCTGTTTTATGATGGTCTCCCTGTCTAAACCCGATCTCAATGCAAGGGACACAAGCCTTGATATTGCCTCTGTCTGCGATGCGCTGCATCCGCCTGCCTTGCCCATGGCTGCAAATACCTCGAAAGGCCCTTCCCTGTCTTCATTGATTGTAACATAAAGATTACCGCACCCTGTTGTCATCCTTCTTGTTGTACCCGTTATAACCTCAGGCCTTGGTTTGGGAGTTGGAGCCGGTTTTATCTCCACCGGTCCTTCCTTTGCCTTTTCTTTCTGCTTGTCACCCATAACGGTAAGCACCTGGCTTTCCCTGCTGCCGTCCCTGTAAACGGTAACGCCCTTGCACCCGAGTTTGTATGCAAGCCAGTACACCTCTTCAACGTCGCGCTCTGTTGCATCCTTGTGGAAGTTGACAGTCTTGCTAACCGCATTGTCAACATACTCCTGGAATGCTGCCTGCATTTTTATGTGCCAGACAGGCGTAATATCATGCGCAACCCCGAAAACCTGCTGCCATTTTTCGGGCACCTCCGGTACGCCGCGCGCACTGCCTTTTTCAAAGATATTTTTCACCAGTGTATCCGAATAAAAACCCTCTTTCTTTGCAACCTCGAAGAAAAGCGGATGTATTTCCGGAAGATGGGTATTATCAAGGACGTTCCTTGTATACGCAAGTGCAAATATGGGTTCTATGCCGCTTGACACACCTGCAATAATGCTGAGCGTGCCTGTGGGAGCTATCGTCGTGATCGTGGAATTGCGTATAGGCTTTGCTCCCGGGGCATCATAAACACTGCCTTTAAAATTAGGGAATGCACCCCTCTTCTCTGCAAGCTCATATGATTCCTCCCTGCCGGTATCAAGTACGACCTTCATCAACCTGCCGCCTGTATCAATGGCCTCGTCAGAATCATAAGGAACCCCGAGCATGACAAGCATGTCTGCAAACCCCATTACGCCAAGACCTATCTTCCTGTTTGCCTTTGTCATCTGCTCTATCGATGAGAGCGGAAATTTATTTGCATCGATCACATTGTCAAGAAAGTGGACTGCGTCCCTTGTTGTCTGTTTGAGCTTTTCGAAATCTATCTTTTTGCCTGCAACCATCCTTGCCAGGTTTATTGAGCCCAGATTGCACGACTCATAAGGCAGAAGCGGCTGTTCCCCGCATGGGTTTGTGCTCTCTATATCGCCTACCCGGGGCGTAGGGTTTGCATTGTTGATGCGGTCGAGGAATATAATGCCCGGCTCCCCTGTAAGCCAGGCCTGATGTATTATGCTGTTGAATACGTCCCCCGCATGAAGCGTGCCATAGCACTCTTTTGTCCTCGGGTTTATAAGATCATAATCCTCATTGTTCTCCACCGCCCTCATGAAGGCCTCTGTCAGAGCGACGGATATGTTGAAGTTGTTCAGTTTGTCCGTCTGTTCCTTTGCATGGATGAAATCAAGTATATCCGGATGATCAACCCTGAGTATGCCCATGTTTGCACCCCTGCGCGTGCCGCCCTGCTTTATCGTTTCCGTGGCAGCGTCAAACACCGTCATAAAGGATATGGGACCGCTTGATATGCCTTTTGTGGAAAGAACGACATCGTTCTTGGGTCTTATTCTTGAAAAAGAGAACCCTGTGCCTCCCCCGCTCTTGTGTATGAGTGCAGTATGCTTTATTGTTTCAAATATGCTTTCCATGGAATCCTCCACAGGCAAAACAAAGCATGCAGATAATTGCCCCAGTTCCCTTCCTGCATTCATAAGCGTCGGGGAGTTTGGCAGGAATTCAAGATTTGCCATCATCCCGTAAAATCTGTAGGTGAGCTGTTCTATATCTTTATCCGGCTCATAGTTGGCGTCTATCCTTGCTATGTTGTAAGCCACTCGTAAAAACATCTGTTCGGGTGTTTCTACCGGTTCACCCGATGCATTCCTTTTAAGATATCTTTTCTCCAGCACTTTTTTTGCATTGTCAGTAAGCCTCAATTCAAACGGCGGAATCAAATGTGCAATATTTATACTGTTTTTGTTCATATGCCCTCCTACATATAGTATGATGCAGATTGTAATCAACTATATATAGTTATTTTTAGCATTGTCAATAACAATTTTACCTGCAAAAATATACATAAAAATAATCAGTTTTTATACTATGTTATCAACAAGATCTTGCAGATCCATGTTTTATATTATGATATTATTTTAATCGGTGAATTCAACTGTTGCATTTTTATGCAATCTAATATTTATAATAGCTAATGAAATTAAACGTTATAAATACACTAAAAAAATACCCTTTCATGTCTTCATTCATAGTCCTGATCTCACTGTTAGAACTTGTCCCTGCAGGTAACTATACGCTGCTCAACGCAGCAACCTATGCGCCTGTTAAAGACTTTAAACTTATAGTACCGGGAATCACATACTTCTTTGAACCATTCATCGGCATACCCGTTTATTTAAGCACAAACCATTACATCCGTGCCGAGAGCATAGCACTATTTATATGGGGCATTTTCTTTGTTCTGCTGTCCGGCTTGCTCAGCAAGAAATACAGGGCTTTACCGCTGCATATAGCGGCCTATATTCTGGCCTTTTCTTTGTTCGCTGTTTATGTACTTTTTACTCCGTTCCCTTTGTTTCAGTGTGTTCCCGGGAACAATTCATACTGCTTGATCGACCCCCATTCCCACACATTCTATTCGCATGACGGGCTTGTCAGTCCCATGCACAATCTCAGGTGGCATGTTGAACAGGGTTTTACAGGCGGTTTTGTAACAGATCACTACAATATAAAGGGCGCTATCATGGAGCAGGATCAATCACTTATGACATCTTACAAAGCCATGATCGGAGAGGAGATAAAGGTAAAGGATGATCCACACTTTTTTCTGGCACTTGGCATGATCAGTCCTGTTGCAGGGTGGTGCCCGGACTGCCCTTCTACTGTGAAAGAACTTGCCGATGCTGTTCATAAAAGGGGCGGTGCGCTTGTACTCGCTTTATGGTGGACGGAAGGTCCGATCAACCTTGAATCTTATATAAAAGACGGGGTTGACGCATTTGAAATAGCCAATGCAGGGCATAAAAACATGCTGGATGCTGCAGTCCGGGAAACAGCTTATAAAGTTTCACGTGAGTATCATATACCCTTGCTTGCTTCAACCGACTGGCACGGGTGGGGCAATTATGCATATACATGGACAGCCTTTCATATACCAAATGCCGCAATGTATATTACACCCCAGCTGCAGGTCATGATCACATCAATGCTGCGTAACAGAAATTCCGGAGATAACGGTAAGATCATACCAATCATATATGATTATCCCCACCAATATTGGGGTACAGTGAGGTTTGTCTTTGCACCATTCTTTGATTTTTATTACTATTTCTCAACACTGCCTTTCAAGGGCTATGTATCATGGATGGTGTGGAGTCTTTTACTGTGGGTATCCTACACCGTTTACAGGAAGGTACACAGGCTGTTCTTCTACAATAAGCCGCTGATGCTGCCTTACATGCTTTTTATTGCTGCAGGCCTTATGTCTCTGTATTACGCAATGAACATGATAGCCGGGTTAACATTTATACCTGCAGAGAATACACTTTTATTGACAGTTATATACGTATTATTGTTTTATTCAATTGGCGTACTGCTGATCGTGATTGTGTGGTTGTACATAAGTACAATAAGGAATAAACCCCGTTAGAAAGGATGTGCCTGCATGCCGAAGTTATGGCATGCTGGTGTGGCTTTAGACAACGTCCTTTCTATTATGCTTAAGGCTTAAAATGGGGCTTTCTAACGGGGTAAAGCCAAAAAAGAGGAGATTAACATGCTTGCAAAAATATTTATAAAACCCAAAAAGGGCATACTTGATCCCCAGGGAAAAGCCGTATTCGGCGCGCTGAGCAGGCTTGGATTCAGCCAGATAGGGGACGTCAGGATAGGGAAATATATTGAAATCAGGCTCAATGTGAATGACAAATCCTCTGCCCATGCCGACGTACAGAAGATGTGCGATACGCTGCTTGTAAACAAGTTGATAGAGGATTTTACGTTCGAGATTGTAGAAGGTTAGTCATGCCAGGACCCAAAGCAGGTGTAATTGTATTCCCGGGCACAAACTGTGACAGTGATACCTACCATGCCATAAAACAGGTGATGGGTATTGATGTTGATTATATATGGTATGAAAAGAAAACCCTGAAGCAGTATCAGTTAATCGTGGTGCCGGGCGGCTTTTCCTATGGTGACTATCTCAGGGCAGGAGCTCTTGCAAGGTTTTCGCCGGTCATGGATGCCCTGAGGGCTTATTCGGAAAACAACGGGCTGGTCCTTGGCATATGCAACGGATTCCAGATCCTGCTTGAGGCATCTATGCTGCCGGGTTCAATGCAGAAAAACAAGACGCTGAAATTCATATGCAGGGACGTTCATGTAAGGGTCGAAAGGAACAACATGCCTTTTACAATGCTTTATAAAAAGGGGGATGTGCTGAGGATACCGATAGCACATGCAGAGGGGAATTATTATGCACCGGAGCAAACGCTGAAGACGCTCGAAGGCAACGACCAGGTTGTGTTCAGGTATGTTGATGAAAAAGGCAGGGTGTCTGAAGATGCGAACCCGAACGGCTCCGTGTATGGCATTGCAGGCCTCTGCAACGCCGGGGGCAATATCCTCGCCATGATGCCGCACCCGGAGAGGGCGTCCGATAAACTACTCGGCAGCGAGGACGGCAGGAAGCTGTTCCTGTCAATCAAAAAGGCGCTCAAATGAGGGGAAAGAAGATTACCAGTCCCGACAAAAAATTGCATTTGAAAATAATGAACAAACTTTATTATTTTATTTGCCGGATGAAAACATTATCGGGGATAAAAGAATGGAAAATTTAGACGGCATACTGAAAGAGCTTAATCTTACGCACGACGAGTACAGAAAGATTGTGGAACTCATAGGGAAGGAACCGAACCTTACGGAGCTGTGGGTCTTTTCTGCAATGTGGAGCGAACACTGCAGTTATAAGAGCTCAAAACCGTATCTCGGGCGCATGCCGTCTTCAGGCGATCGCGTTATCATTGGTCCGGGGGAGAATGCCGGTGCGGTATCGATAGGAGACGGCCTGGCCGTAGTATTCAAGATGGAAAGCCATAATCATCCCTCGTTCATAGAACCTTACAATGGTGCTGCAACAGGCGTGGGTGGAATCCTGAGGGATATTTTTACCATGGGGGCAAGGCCTGTTGCAATACTTGATTCCCTGCGGTTCGGTGAGCCTGACAGCAGCAAGATGAGATACCTGATAGACGGCGTTGTTGCAGGTATAGCAGGTTACGGCAACTGCATGGGCATACCGACCGTTGGCGGCGAAGTCTACTTCGACGATGCCTATAAGGACAACATACTCGTTAATGCAATGGCGGTTGGCATTGCACCTGCCGACAGGATATTCCTTGCAAAGGCGTCCGGCGAAGGCAATCCCGTTTTTTATGTCGGATCGAAAACAGGCAGGGACGGCATACACGGGGCCACCATGGCGTCCGCGAGTTTTACGGACCAGACCGCTGAACTCAAACCGACGGTACAGGTAGGTGATCCGTTCATGGAAAAGCTCCTCATGGAGGCATGTCTTGAACTCATGAAAGACGACCACATTGTCGCAATACAGGATATGGGTGCAGCAGGCCTGACATCCTCATCTGTCGAAATGGCCGCAAAGGGCGGACTGGGCATAGAGATCGACCTTGACAGGGTGCCGCAGAGGGAGGAAGGGATGCAGCCGTATGAGATCATGCTGTCAGAATCACAGGAACGCATGCTGCTCATAGCCAGAAAGGGACATGAAAAGGCTGTTGAGCGCGTATTCAAAAAGTGGGGGCTTGATGTCAGTATGATCGGCCGGCTGGTAAAATCGCCATGGATTACCGTCAGGGCCGGGGGCCAGATACACGTGCAGCTTCCACTTGAAGCTCTTGTTGACCATGCTCCTGTGTATACAAGGTATGCAAGGATGCCTGCTTCTATGGCGGAGGCTGCAGAAGAACAACCGGTTGAAAAAATCCTCGAACCGGCTGATTATGGGAAGACCTTTCTTCAATTGCTCTCCTCACCGGGTATAAACAGCAAGGCATGGATATACGAACAGTACGATCACAGCGTCGGCACCGATACCGTTATCAAACCGGGCAGTGATGCAGCCTTGATAAGGATAAAAGGCACACGCAAAGGCATAGCAATATCAACCGACGGCAATGCCAGGTACACATACCTTGGTCCATACACGGGTGCTGCCGCCGCTGTTTGTGAAGCAGCCAGAAATATAGCATGCGTGGGTGCAAGACCTGTTGCACTGACAGACTGCCTCAACTTCGGCAATCCTGAAAACCCGGATGTTATGTGGCAATTCATAGAATCCATAAACGGCATTGCATCCGCGTGCCTTAAAATGAATATTCCTGTTATCAGCGGCAATGTGAGCTTTTACAACGAGACAGAGGGCAAATCGATCTACCCGACGCCGGTCATAGGAATGGTAGGCCTTATAGAAAACATTCATGAAAGGATAACCCCTGATTTTAAGGACAAGGGCGATGCAATTATCCTGCTTGGCTCAACACTTGATGAGTGCGGAGGAAGTGAGTATCTTAAAATCACGGCAGGCGGGATAACCGGGAACCCGCCCGCGGTCTCACCCCGGACAGAAGCAAGACTAGTTGATCTGTTACTTGCAATGAACAGGCTGCACATAATTAAATCTGCGACCGACTGCTCGGAAGGAGGCCTGGGTATAGCGCTTGCCCGGTGTGCAATAGCAGGGAATAGAGGAGCAGTCATCAACATGAAATGGAAGTACAGGCCCGACAGAGAACTGTTTTCCGAATCCCAGCACAGAATCATAGTAAGCGCTGCGGACAAACATATTGATAAAATAAAAAAAATGGCAGAAAGTTATGACATACCCTTTAAAATAATAGGCAGGGTAGAAGGGTCAGGACTCAGAATAAACAACCTTTTATCCATACCTGTTAAAGAATTAAAGAACGCCTATACCAAAGGAATTTAGATTATGGATGAATTAAGGGAAGACTGCGGCATATTCGGCATATGGAATAATGCAGATGCCGCAAGACTGACATATCTGGGCCTGTATGCCCTCCAGCACCGCGGCCAGGAGAGTGCAGGCATAGCCATATCCGACGGCACGAAATTGTACTCGTATAAGCAGATGGGTTACGTTAACGATGTTTTCAATGAACATGTACTTTCCATACTGCACGGGAAAAATGCGATAGGCCACGTCAGGTATTCCACCTACGGAGCAAGTGAACTCAGGAATGCGCAGCCGTTCGCAGTTGAGTACAAAAACGGCAGTCTTGCAATCGCCCATAACGGCAACATAGTAAACTATGAGGCTATACGCTCAAGGCTTGAAGCGGAAGGCAGCATATTCCAGTCAACCATGGACACGGAGGTAATTGTCCATCTTACAGCAAAAGCTGAAGGTGAAACAATCCATGACAGGCTTGCTTCCGCGTTGAATGAGCTGAAAGGCGCATATTCGATCGTACTCCTGACAGAAAGGGAACTCATCGCAGCGCGTGATCCTTACGGGTTCAGGCCCCTTGTTATCGGCGAGCTCAACGGCTCGCTGGTTTTTGCCTCGGAAACCTGCGCACTCGATCTGATCGGTGCACATTATATCCGGGATGTACTGGCGGGAGAGATGATCGTTGTAAGCGGGGACAGCATGCGCAGCTACATGTTCTCCAACAAAACACCAAGGGCTTCACAGTGCGTGTTCGAACATATATACTTCGCAAGGCCCGACAGTATTATCTTCGGTAAGAGCGTTTACAGCATCAGGACGGCACTGGGCAGGATACTTGGTATGGAATCCGGTGTGGAGGCGGATATGGTGGTGCCTGTGCCTGATTCGGGCGTACCGGCTGCCATAGGTTTTTCCCAGCAAACCGGCATCCCGTTCCAGATGGCCCTTATACGTAACCACTATGTCGGGAGGACATTTATACAGCCGCATCAGACCATAAGGGACTTCAATGTAAAGGTCAAGCTTAACCCCATAGCCGAGATTATATCCGGCAAGCGCATTATTATTATAGACGATTCCATTGTAAGGGGCACGACAAGCAAAACGCTTGTAAAAATGATACGGGATGCCGGCGCAAAAGAGGTCCATATGCGCATAAGCTCGCCCCCAATAGATTATTCCTGTTACTACGGCATCGACACACCCACGCGTGCCGAGCTCATTTCGTCAAGCCATACAGTCAAGGAGATAGAGCAGTTTATAGGCGCGGATTCCCTCAGGTACATGAGCATAGAGGGCCTGAGAAAAGTTGTAGGCGAGGATGCAGATAATTTCTGTTATGCATGCTTTACGGGCGATTACCCTGAACCGTTTGAGCTTACCAAAAGGGACCACCAGCTCATACTTTTTGATGAAGGGAGTTTACATGGCTGATAAAAGAGTCAGGCTGCTTGAACTGTTAAAATCTCTTTCCTACGAAAAAAGAGAAGTCACCCTGACTTCGGGCAGAAAAAGCAATTACTATATTGACGGCAAACAGACAACCCTGGACCCTGAGGGAGCGTATCTGGTAGGAGAGCTCTTCACGGATATTATAGGCAGCCAATTCAGCGCTGCAAAAGGGATTGGCGGGATTACCATGGGAGCTGATCCCATTATCTCCGCTGTCATGGTCGTGGGTTACACAAAGGGATTGAGATTAAAAGGCTTTATCGTAAGAAAAGAGCCCAAAGGACACGGCACGGGTGCATGGGTAGAGGGTATGAAAGGGTTCAAAGCAGGGAATGAAGTGGTAATAGTAGAGGATGTTGTAACAACAGGGCATTCGGCTATAACGGCTGCGGAAAAGGCTCGGGATGCAGGCCTCAAGGTGCTTGGTATAATTGCAATAGTTGACCGGCTCGAAGGCGGCAGGGAACATATCGAGTCCAAAGGATACAGATTATTTTCGTTGTTTACAAAGGCAGATCTTGGTGAATAAACCGCGTTCATCATTCATACTGTTTGTCCTTTTACTTACCGGATGCAGCGTTGTAACGCGCAATGCCGCTTCAGGCTCGTTCAAAGATGCGATAGAAGACAACACAAAACGTATTACAATTGAAAGAGACTTCTCAATTGTACTTTCCATGGACGTAGTTCATATGAACGAAGATGTAAGGAAAGCCTATGCAGACGAATATTCAAAGCTGTACATGCTGTCGGAAGATGAAAAGGGAAAAATGCTGCTCCAGCAGGCCGAGGAAGGCAGGGAATGGGATGCATTTTATCTTATAGTGTATACAGCTCCGGGAATAGATTCTTCCCTTGACAGTAAGGATTCCATATGGAAGATGTATATCGAATCCGGTGAACAGACGGAATCGCCCGTTTCCCTGGAGGAGATAACAGACCAGAGGGAACTATTAAAGGGTTTTATGCCGTGGATTAGCTCGTGGGATAGAGTCTACGTGATAAAGTTCATAAAAAATGGGAACAGGCCCGGCGGAGGAATGAAGTTTATAGTTACCGGCATACTCGGCAAAGGTGAAGCAGACTTTTAAAGGAGGATACAGTGGAGCTTTTCACAAGGGGCGGCATTTTTGTTTATCTTATATTTGTTTTTTCCGTGTTTTCGGTAGGCATATTCCTTGAAAAATTATGGGTGCTCAGGTCTTCAAAAGTCATACCCGGCAGTTTCATTATAGCAATTGAGGGCCTTCTGAAAAGCGGCGACCTCGAGAAGTCCATAGAACTCTGCAAGAACGATGACAGCTCAATCGCAAGGATCGTTCTCGTTGCAATAAACAATATCGGCAAAGGGCCGGACACGGTAAAAGAACTTGTTGAATCAGCAGGCAAACAGGAGATCATAAGGCTCGGCAGGTTTGCAGAGGGCATGTCGGCAGTTGCCGCAACGACCCCGCTGCTCGGGCTGCTCGGCACCGTGTTCGGGATCATCAAGGCGTTTAACGTGATAGCCGGCGGCGGGATAGGCAATCCTTCCCTCCTTGCAAGCGGCATATCCGAAGCGCTCTTTGCAACAGCGACAGGGCTCGGTGCTGCTGTTGTATCATACATAGCGTACAAGTATATAGACGGAAAGCTTACGAAGATTGCTGTGACTCTCTCCAGCACTGCGGCAAAAACACTTTCCATATTACCTGTCAAGGGCGGCGAATCCCTGTAAACTATCATGGATTTCAGTATAAAAAAAAAGCACGAACTTCATATAGATGTCATAAACATGGTCGATGTGTTCCTCAACCTGCTGATATTTTTCATGCTCTCGACATCCTTTATCTCGTCGCCGGGCATAAAGGTAAACCTGCCTCATGCAAAAGGTGATGTCATGCTCAAGCCAAAAGGCGATGTCAGGATCTTCATATATGCGAATGGCGGCATCTTTTACGATAAAAAAGAGGTCAATACGAGTGTGCTCAGGACAGAGCTTGAATCAATAGCAGCGAAAGCGCCTGACACCCTCGTTATCATAGAAGCTGACAAGGACGTGCTCCACGGCAGGGTCGTTGATGTCATGGAAGCTGCTCGTGCCGCAGGCCTCCACAGGCTTGCAATAGCAACGACAGACCAGGTATCTCCCCAGCCGCCGTCCCGTTAATTCCCAAAATGCAATAAAGGAGTTTGTTTATTCACTCAAACCTACCCATGTCATTCCCGTGAAAACGGGAATCCAGAATCTTAAATTCTCCTTCTAAAAATCATCACCTTTTTAGCTTTTATTCGTATCATTTCATGTCATGATACGAAAGTGATACGAATCATGCATGATATAAATGATGATACGAATGTTTGCAACCAACTGTAAAACAAGGATTTCTTATAACCCCTCAAAGGATTCATATCATTTTCATAGCACTTTCGTATCAGATTTGTATCAAAAGCCACAAAAACACAAACCAACAGCTTTTATTTGACATGTATAGGATACAATCGTAATAAAAAGGCATGAATAATAATACCTACAACAAAAATTTGCTAAAGGTTGAGCGTGAATTCGGGGACATAATCTTCGTTTTGCTGTGGATTGCAACCATTGTCCAGATCGGTTTGATACTGTGGGACTGGATAAACGTAACACCCTTTATCCGCGCCTTCCTTGCTCTGAAACAGCCGAACAGTATAAAGGCAATGGAGCTTACAACTTCGGCCTACCTTGCGCTTCAGCTTGCTTACATGGGCAAAAAGGAGTTCACGCGGTGGCTCAGTGCGCGATCATCAGCTACCGTATTGGAACAGTCCGAGCTTGCAAGCAGGCTGAAGAGAGCTGAGATGCTCGTATTCATGCTCGGGCTTATATATCTTACGGCAGTACTTACGGTTGCACTGCATGTAACAGAGCACATGCCTGATGAGCTTGAAAGAACATTTCTGCAGGTTGTATCCCTTTATACGCTTGCCTTTGTATCCAAGGCGGCTTTTAGTTCAAGAATAAAGCAGCAGGCACATGCGAACCATGATCCTGTTAACCACAATCCGGATACACCTTCTATTCCTGATGCAAGAAGCATAGAACTGCTTGAGTTTATAAAATCAAAGGACGCTACAAGTGCGAAAGATTGCATGAACAAACTCAGCCTCCCCAAGCTCACCGTCAACCGCATGCTCCACGGGCTTGTCGAATCAAACACCATCACCCGCATAGGCAAAGGCAAAAACACCGTGTACAAATCCAAACCAGGTTTGCTCGAAAAAAAATGTGTTTGGAGATAAGGAAGTTTATGAAGTGAACGATTTGTTTGTCATTCCCACGAAAGTGGGAATCCAGAAACCTTGCAGAATTGGCAAAACTGGATACCCGTTTTCACGGGTATGACAGAGGGCTGCAATAGTGAAGAACAGTGATTATTTAAGGCAAGACATAGAAACAGCGGTAAAAGTAATAAAGGGTAGCTGTAGTATTAAAGGAATCTCAATATTTAAGTCAGACCCCCGGGTTTCTTTAAAGGACAGCCCTTTTCGGTTCATTGTTTTACGATAATCCGCTTGTTAAAGAAGCACCAATAGCAAGAATAAAGACTTGCCTCTGTTTCGTCCTAAAATTTCGGTTTTGAAAAAGCTTGACAATAAATATTACATTATTATACTATTACATTATTATTCTTATTATTCAGGAGACTAAAAAATGGCTAAAGCAAATATTGAAACAAAGGATGGTACAAAGATTATTATCGAAGGGTCATCAGAAGAAATTTTAAAAATTATAAACCTATATAAAGGCAAAGAGAAAGCTGAAACTCCTGCAAAAGAATTAAAAAAATTTGTTAAGGGGAAAGCAAACTCAAAGCCAACAATAACTGATACTGTGAGGGAGTTCCTTGCAGAAGGTTTTTTTAATAAACCAAAAGGTTTATCTGAAATAAAGCAAGGCATTGAAGAACAAGGAACTTTTATTCCAATTACTACTTTGTCGCCAATTGTTTTAGGCCTAGTAAAAGGTAAAGAATTAAGAAGAATAAAACAAGAGAAAAAATGGGTTTATGTCCAGAGATGATAAAATGATAATTGAAGAGCAACTTAGAAAGATTCTTGATGACCACGAAAGAAGAATATCAGAACTCGAAGGGAAAAGAGCTTACAATAATAAAACGAACTCGCTTAATTGGTACAAGCATGGAAGTACTATTGACAAGATAGTTACTCTCATAAATGAAGGATTTTTCAATAAGGCACAAAAAATTGCAAATATCGTTTCTGAACTGAAAAATAGAGATTTTCATCTTAAAGCTCCAGACTTGACACTTCCTTTGCGAAAAATAGTTAGAAAAGGGCTTCTTAAAAGAACAAAAGTGTTGCCAGATGAAAGTAAGGCTAAAAAATGGCATTATATTAAAAGCTAAAAAGAGCAATGACAAGGAATAAGAATGACAGAACCAAAATTAACTACAACGTTAAAAACATTATGGGCTAAACATATATTTAGAACCCCAAGAATCCTAAATGAAGTGAAAGCCGAATTAAGTAAACTATATTGTAATCCAAGTGATCAAAATTTATGCATGGCTCTAAAGAATGCAAAATATCTAACAAGAAAAGGCTCGAAAGGGAATTATAAATATGTACAAAAGTATGCTTCTAAAGAAATAGTTTTAAATGATGAAATTATCCCTGCTTCCCTTGTTGATACTTTAGGAGATGATTTTCTGAGTGAAATTAACGACTTAAATTTGAATTTTGGGAAAAGTGGCACTTGTGTTGCTTTTTTATTAAGAAAGATACTTGAAAAGTTGATTTTTATAACCTTTACAAAGAATAACCTGTCAGAAAAATTAACAAATGCTAATGGTGAGTATGTTGGATTAAAAACGATGATTAATCTCGCAACAAGTCTAAAAGTGCGGGGAAAGCCATTTTTTTCACCTAAAACTGCCAAAGAGATAGAAGG
>JAJYJX010000130.1 GCA_021789095.1 bacterium | reverse complement strand
CGGACCTTACCGAAACAAGCCCCTTTGGTATCGCCCTGTTCATTGTTCTCGGATTCCTTGCATCTATCTTTGCATCGACTATCCTGTTCCACAGCATTGCCACTGTTCTCGCAAACGTTAAAGCAACAAGGATCCAGAACAGCTGGTACAGTGTTGGAACGCCGCCTGCCGCAAGCATCATGGCGATGATCGCAAAGGGTATGGCAAACAGGGTATGTTCAAACTTGATCATCTCAAGGAGTATTTTAATTTGTTTTGTCATCATCCTCCGGCTGTTATGTATCTCTCCCCTCATTTCATCAGTTCCTGGCCTATACCCTCGTCCCTTTATTTTTATTATACAGCATGCACAGCCCGATCAGGAACATAATACCCCGCAATAATACCGTATTAAAGAACATCGGTTCAAACACACCCCCTGCAGCAAAGACCAAAAACGCGGCAAGCACTGCATCTGATAAAGCACCGCTGCATTTGAACAATACAGAGAATATACTTACATAAAGTATAAGGAATCCCAGAAACCCTGTTACCCCTGTCGTAGCAAGAAATTCCGCAGGATCGCTGAAAGTCCTTTCCCATCCTGCATCAGCGGGTTCATAGATACGCGTCCATTCCCCGTAACAATTGAACCCGGCTCCTGTAAAAGGGTGTTGTCTTACTATCTTCAAGGTATTATCAAACATGTGTATTCTTGCCATATTCGAGCCGTACCTTGCTCCGGAAGCTGCTGTAGGATGGATCGTGCTGTAAAACAGCTCTGAAAACTCCGTCTTTGGAAACAGAAAAACCAAAAATATGCTTATGAGTGTAACTGCAAGCATACTATAAAAAACCGTTCTTGCCCGCAGCAGACCCCACGTTGTCAGCGACACCCACATACCTACTGCGCCGCTGCGCGCATAGGCAAAATAGGTTGAAGCTGCAGACAATACACCTGATAAAACGCTCACCATGATCAGCTTAAGCTGCCTGTTTGCATAAATAATAAGCACAACAGCAAACACTGCCAGCATTGCATAGTACTGGCCAAACCTCAGTGCAATCCTTGCCGATTCTTCCGTATTGCCGGGATTTACTGTCTGATAGACATCAAATTTATAAGGGATGACCGGTTTACCGGAAAAATGCTGTACTAAGAGATAAACAGAGAATATACCGGAGGCAACCATAAGGGTTTTTATCAAATTCCCGGACGTTTTAATATCAGGATTGAGGTTCAATATGATGTAAGGGAAAAACAGCCATCTTACAATGCCGAACTTTCGTATGCTGAGTTCCGGATCCATTGAAAAAGGGATTGTACTAATGACCAATATTAAAAATACAGCCAGGGCAATGTTGTAAGTACGGGAAGGCAGGGAAATATGTCTGTTTGAAACAGCCAGGAACAAGGCTGCAAGTAGACTTATGGCAAATCCTGTTTCGGATAACGCAGGGGAGTAAGGCATGGATACAACAAAAATATAAAGGCCTGTAACGCCAATGCTACTCGCGATCCTGTCAGGGCTATTCATAGGCTATAGTGAATACCTTTTTACTATATCCGCAACGGTTTGCGCAACATACCGTGCATCATCCTCGCTCAAGGAGGCATACAGAGGAAGGCTCACAGCCGATGTATAGGCCTCGTATGTATTGGGAAGCGTGTTATAGGTGTACCTGTATTTTTTTGAGTAATATGGATGGATGTTGAGCGGTATATAATGAACGGATGCCTTAATGCCGTTGTACCCCAGCTCCTTTATAAATTCATCCCGCGATGTGCCCAGAGCACCTTTGATAAGCCTTACGATATACAATTGCCATGCATGCGATACGTCGGAGGCGCCGGGAAACGGGAGTAATATCATGTCCTTCATGGGCTGCAGCAAACTGTTATACAGCTTTGCGATACGCCTGCGTCCCTCTAAATAACGTCCCGCATTGTTCGCGTAAACCGAATGAAGGGCCGCCTGAATACCTGTCATCATGCAGTCAAACCCGGGGCTTACAATTTCATAATACCAGTTATCGCCGTCCGCACCCCCCGGTTGACCTTTATTTGCCGGTTTTATCCCGTGCCCGCCTAAACTCCTTATCAAAGACACGGTATTTTCCATGTTCGTTGATATATTGGCGCCACCGATGAACGGTTCGTTGTTAAAGAATATAACAATATGCGGCTTCGAACCTGCGGGTTCCCTGTTGTACTGCTGTGCAATACTGCAGTATGTGCAGTGAATGACATAAATACCGTTTGAGGATGCCATTTTCATCACGGCATCAACATCAGCACACAAACCGGCAGTATCAAATAGGATGACAGCCTTTGTTTTATGGCTGATCTTCGCCTCCGCCGAAGCAACAGACAGGTTCAGTGTAACAGGGTCTATATCTGCAAACACCATTGAAGCGCCTGAATGCTCAACAGCTTCTCCTATTTCAGGTACGGTATAAGCCGGTGCTATAACCTCGTCCCCCTGCTTTACCCCAAGTGCTTTCAAAGACAGGGCGATCGCCGACAGGAGCGTATCCACTGAGACTGTATAAGAGAATTTTGCCAGCTTTGAAAACTCTTGCTCATGTTTACTTACCAGCTGAAAAGGATCTGTTAATGCACTTTTTACTCTATCAGCTGCACTGTTTATGTCATTGTCTGTGACATCGGACCTAAAAAACGGAATATTTCTTATTGTTTTGCTGCTCATGCAATCATTGCAGGTTCTTTCCTGTTATGCGGGTATACGCCTCAAGGTATTTCTCCCGTGTTTTAGTCACTATATCATCAGGCAACAATGGCGTTGGCGGTTTTTTGTTCCAGTGTATTGATTCGAGCCAGTCCCTCAAAAACTGCTTATCAAAGCTTTTCTGTGGTCCACCGGGCTTATAATCCGCAATCGACCAGAGCCTTGAAGAGTCGGGGGTAAGCATTTCATCTATAATGATAAGCTCATCCTGCACCGTTAATCCAAATTCAAATTTTGTATCTGATATTATTATACCCTTTGTATATGCATATTCATAAGTCTTTTTATAGATGGCTATGGTTTTATCAATTATAGTTGAAGCATATTTTTTGCCGACGATATCTTCGAATTTCTTCAAATCGATGTTTTCGTCATGACCCGCGGATGCTTTCGTAGAGGGCGTAAAGATCGGCTCCGGCAGTTTATCTGACTCCACCAGGCCTGGTTTGATTTTTATACCGCATATCTTTCCTGTTTCTTTGTATTCTTTCCAGCCGGAACCTGAGAGATACCCTCTGACAACACATTCTGCTGCAAAGGGCTTTGCCTTCCTCACAATCATGGACCTTTCCTTCAGCATATTTAAGTATGCTTTAAGTTCGGAAGGATACTCTTTTACATCGGCAGTTATCACATGGTTTTTTATAATATCTTTTGTATAATTAAACCAGAACAGGGAAAGTCCGTTCAGTATCCTGCCTTTATCAGGAATACCGTTGGGCATAATATAATCGAAAGCTGAAATCCTGTCAGTTGCTATGATAAGCAATTTGTCTCCAAGATCATATATATCCCTTACCTTGCCCCTGCCCTTTAACGCTATACTTTTTATGTCTGTTTTTAATACAACCTCTCCTGTCATCATGTTTCTCCTCTATACAAGATTTTATATAAAGTTATAAACTTTTAATCAGCAGGTCAAATGAAATAAAGATGTTTGAGCTTACACTTGTCCTCCCCCCCCAAAAAAAATACATTTGAGTGGACAAAACAATAATCCGTGCTTTATATAGATTGACTTTTTGATAGCCAGCATTGTATAAAATTTTACATAAAAGTATGAATGACAATATTGCCGATATAGCATCTTCATGGTTTGACAGGCTTTTAAATACCCTGGTGTATCTCTACAATACAGATCCCTACAGTACTGTTATCAAGATCGCTGGTGCAATTATATTGCTCTATATTGTTATCGTTATTGCCAAAAAGTCTCTCGGTATCGGGGAAGCAAAAAAGACGAACTTTTCAGATTCTGCAAGGGATGCATTGAAACACAGGGATTATGTTGCGGCAGCTGATTTTTATGCATACGACGGCAAGCTGTCAAAGGCCTATGACCTTTACATCAAGGCTGGTGCGAAGAGAAAAGCGTCAGAAGTTGCCCTGAGGATGAACAACCTTGATGCTGCTATCCGCCTTTTGCTTGAAGCCGGCGATGCAATGTCAGCAGCAAGGCTTGCGAAAACAAACAATAACTTCAAAAAAGCCGGCGACATCTATACTTCCATAAAGAGCTATACAGAGGCCGCATCTGCCTATGAACAGGCAAAAGAATACCTTAATGCCGCACAGATGTACGAACATGCGGAGATGTTCATGCCTGCTGCCGAACTGTACGTTAAGATGAATGATACAACCAGAGCGGCCCAATGCTACTTAAAGGCGTTCAACAATGATTTTTCAAGGGAGAAGATGGAGATCGACAGCGAGTACACAGCAAGGATGACAGACCTTGCAAAAAAGACGGGGGTATTGCTTACAAAGGTGGGAATGCACGAAAAGGCCGCAAAGGTGTACGCAGCCATGAAGCTTGATGAAATGGCCGCGGAGTCTTTTAAGGCAGCCGGCAAGCTTCTGGATGCAGGCGAGTACTTTACAAAGGCAAACAAGCCTATAGAAGCAGCACATCTTTTCGACCAGGCCGGCGACCTTATCAGGGCAAATACCGTCAGGGCAGAATATTACAGGGGAATTGGCGAGCTGGAAAAAGCGGCTGAGAGTTATGAAGCCATAGATGAATTCATGAATGCCGCGGAGCTGTACAGCAGTGCGGCAAACTACGCCAAAGCAGGGGCGATGTTTGAAAAGGCGAGGGAGTATGATCTCTCGGCGCAGATGTATGAAACCGCAAACAGGCCCCAAAAGGCAGCAGAACTCTATGAAAAGGCAGGAAACCTCGAGAGGGCAAAATACTTCTACAAGTATATAGGGGATGAAAGGAACCTTATAGGCACACTGTTTAAAGAAAAAAAATTCATAGAAGCTGCAGAACAGTACCTGAAGTTTGGTGATCTTGACAATGCAATACAGGCACTGCAGATGGTCACCGCCGAAGACGAGAATGAGTACTATCGCGCATGTGTTATGCTCGGTGACCTTTTTGCCGGCAAAAACATGCTTGTCCAGGCCATAGAAAAATACAGAAGGGCGATAGGAAGTAAACCTCTTACCAGGGCAACGATAGACGCATATTACGGCATAGCAACGGCGATGGAGGGCTCCGGTGAGACATCAAAAGTACTTACAATATATGAGAAGATACTCGCAGAGGATTACAATTACAAAGACACTCATACAAGGATAGAAAATCTCAAGAAACAGCCTAAAAAAGCCGATCAGGTAAAAAAGGACGAGGGTACGCGGTACAGTATTGTAAAGGAAATCGGCAGGGGTAACATGGGTAAGGTGTATGAAGCCTATGATAATGTTCTCGAGCGCAATGTAGCTTATAAAGTACCAAGTCTGGATCTTACCCATCATCCTGAACTTGTAAATGACTTCTTACGGGAAGCAAAATCAGCAGCAGCACTGAATCATCCCAATATAGTAATCGTTTATGATGCCGGTAAACAGGGTTCTGATTATTACATAGCAATGGAGCTGATACACGGCAAAACACTGAAGGACATACTGCATGAAAAGGGCAAGCTGCCCCCCCAGGAGTCACTCAAGATCTCGGAACAACTCATAAGGGCGCTCGTATACGCCCATGGCAATAACATTATTCACAGGGACATCAAACCGGGCAACATCATGATAACGGCTGACGGATCTGTCAAGCTTATGGACTTCGGACTTGCCAAGATCATCCATGACACCACGCAACACACAACAAAGATCATGGGAACACCGTTCTACATGTCTCCCGAGCAGATCAAGGGCGACAAATTAAACTTCGAGACAGACATATACTCATTTGGTGCAATTCTCTACGAGATGCTTACAGGTTCACCTCCGTTCACAAAGGGAGACATATATTATCATCATGTGCATACACCACCTGTCCAGGCAAAGAGTGTCGCACCGGATATGCCCGACAGGCTTAACTACATAGTAATGAAATGCCTGCAGAAGGAACCAGAAAGGCGTTTTACAAGCACATCCGAGTTGTTATCGATGATAGTTTCCTTGAAAGTATAGCAGTCTGTGCAGCACTGCGAAAATGGCGGTATGGTGTGTGCATTTATTAAGTTCTTTATTGTAACAAACCCCGACATATATTAGGAACGGTATTTATGACACTAAGACTTATTGATATCACGGATGAAAGGCTCGTAAGGATTGGTTTTGACATAAGGCAGAGAGACGAGGTTTTGAAAACGCTTATAGACATGCTTGTGTCTGTAAACCAGTTCGAAACAAGGGAAATATTGCTGTCCAGGTTCATAGACAGGGAGAACGTGATGTCAACGGCCATAGGCTGCAACATAGCGCTGCCGCATGTAACATCGGACATGCTTGATAAGCCCATACTTGTTATCGGTGTGGACAA
>JAJYJX010000004.1 GCA_021789095.1 bacterium | reverse complement strand
ACAGTTTTGGAGCAGGCCGAATTGCTCTGTGCAGACTGGGCAGCATGAGCAAAATCCGGCAAACTACCTATTTCTGGCAGTTGTCGCGATTCTGAAGAGCGTAAGGTAAAAACTTCAGAGACAGTGCGAGACCTTAATTCGTTTTAAGTTTGACTAAAACTATCATTTATAGTACCAAAATCGTATGTCTCTTATGCTCATAGTTGTAAAATAACCATTAAAGGAGACTCGGGGACTGCCCTTGACGTTGGACATTGCGAAGTAGAATGTCTGGCTTAAAAATTGAGGCTCTTATTCATACACATGCGGGGTCCCGGGATTTCCGACCCATTGAATAATCCGGCATGACGCTTTATTTTTTTCTACAGAACGATTGCGAGAAAATAAGGAGGCAAAACCATGAAAGCGATCCGTGTGCATCAGTACGGCGGTCCGGAAGTTTTGGGTTACGAAGACAGCGCAATACCCGAACCGGGGCAAGGGGAGGCCCGCGTAAAGATCGAAGCAAGCGGCATCAATTTTGTTGATGTTTACCAGCGCAAAGGGCTGTATCCCGTTGAACTGCCGTTTACGTTAGGTCAGGAAGCCGCTGGTATTGTGGATGCGGTGGGTCCGGGTGTTACCGGAGTGCGGACAGGCGACCGCGTTGCGTATACCTCTGCACCGGGATCCTACGCTGAATATGCGGCCGTCCCTGCATGGAGGCTCGTACCGGTGCCGGAGGGCATCAGTACTCAGCAGGCAGCAGCCGTGATGCTGCAGGGCATGACGGCACACTACCTCGCGTGCAGCACGTACCCGCTCAAGGCCGGCGATACCGCGCTGGTGCACGCGGCTGCCGGCGGTGTGGGGCTGCTCCTTGTCCAGATCGCAAAGCGCCGTGGTGCGCGCGTCATCGGCACGGTCTCGGCGGAAGAAAAAGCCCGGCTTGCCAGACAGGCCGGTGCGGATGAGGTGATCCTGTATACCATGATCGACTGGGAAGCAGAGGTCAAACGCATGACCGGCGGCAAGGGGGTCAACGTGGTATACGACGGGGTAGGGGTCATGACCTTTGAAAAGAGTCTGAACTGTCTGCGGCCGCGCGGTTTTATGGTTCTGTTCGGACAGTCGTCCGGCCCTGTGCCGCCGGTCGATTTGCAGATCTTCAGCACCAAAGGAGGGCTTTTCCTCACGCGCCCTTCGTTGATGCAGTACACCGCAGACAGGGCGGAGCTGATGGAACGTACAAACGATTTGTTCCAATGGATGCTGCAGGGCGGGTTGAACGTACGGATTGATTCGGTATTCCCGTTGTCTCAGGCTGCAGACGCGCAGCGGAAACTGGAAAGCCGAGCGACCATGGGCAAGGTGCTGCTGACGGTCAGGTAATCATTCGCTCACCAGGTAGATCTCACTCTTTAGCTTCTCGGGTGGTATTTGTCGTACATGCGCTTGAGCATCTGCGTGTTGATGTGGGTGTATATCTGTGTCGTCGATATGTCCGAATGCCCGAGCATGAGCTGGACTGACCGCAGGTCGGCTCCGTGCTCGAGCAGGTGGGTTGCGAACGAGTGCCGCAGCGTGTGCGGGGTCACGTGTTTTGTTATGTTGATCCTTTTCAGGTAGGTTTTGAGCAGCTTCCAGAACCCCTGCCGTGTAAACCTTTTGCCCTGCTGCGTCAGAAACAGGTAATCCGTGCTGCGTTTTAAGTATGCACGCCTGCAGTCAGCAAGGTATTTTGCAATTGCCTCTTTTGCTGCATCTCCTATAGGAACGATCCTCTCCTTGCTGCCTTTGCCCTTTACGCGCACGTAGCCCACGGTCATCTCGACCGCATTCAGCGTCAGTCCGGCAAGCTCCGATACCCGCAGGCCAGTTGCGTAGAGCAGCTCAAACATCGCCCGGTCCCTGAGCTGTCTTTTTTCGTCCTTTATCATCGACGGGGCAGTGAGCAGCTGCTCTACTTCATATTCATTCATTACCTGCGGCAGCCTTCGTTCCCTTTTCGGCAGTTCCAGTATGTGAACGGGGTCCTTTTTCAGGATCCCCTCCTTGAGCAGGAACCTGAAAAAGTTTCTTATGGTGACCTGGCAGCGCACGACCGAGGACGATGTCAGGCTGCTGTCTTTCAGCATGCGCAGGAACCCGAGTATCCTGTCTGTCGATATTGCATTGACGGTTGTAACACCGGATTTGTCGAGATATCCGGAAAACCTCTTCAGATCAGCACTGTAGGACGAGATAGTATTCCTGGACAACCCCTTTTCAGACGCTATGTAGTCTATAAAATTATCTATCGCATTATCAACATTCATTGTGTTCATCCATCCTCAACCCTTTAACCCTTCCCCGTTGCTTCTATTGCGGATTTTAGTGCCTGAACAAGAGCATCAGCTTCCTGCATATTTGCAATCTTCCCGCCGCCTATTCTTTCAACATAAAAAATATCCGCCACCTGGTCTACCCTTGTTGTAATCTTTGCTATGACTATGTTGAGGTCAAAACCGGAAATAGTGCTTGTTATATCGTACAAAAGCTTCTGCCTGTCCTGGGTATAAATTTCAATAAGCGTATATATGTCCGAGACATCTTCATTCACTATGATCTCGGTTGGCTGCGTACGGGCGATCTTCTCTTTGAGTATGGAAGGCCTGAACTTTGCCGACAGCAGGGCTTCAACAGTGCTCCTGCCCGACAGGCAGTCCCTTAAATCATTTATGAACCTTTCAAGCTTATACTCTGCGTACGGATGCATCTTGTCTATATCCTCGACCTTAAAAACATCTATTATCACACCGTCCTTCCTGATCGTAATGGTGGCATCCATGATATTTGCGCCGGTAGAAGACAGAACGCCTGCGATTGCCGAGAATATGCCGGGTTTGTCTGTTGTGCAAACACTGATCTTTGTGTATCCCAGCTGTGCGTTTACAACACCGCTCACCGAAACAACGTCGTCCGCCCGAAAGCCGTTTATCAGGTCAAAATGTTCCACTATCTCCTGCGGCGAGTAGGTTGTGAAGTACCTTGACCTGAAGCCGTCAAGGAACTCCTCTATGATGGTATTTTCGACCCGGCCATTTAACAGTTGCCGGACCTCTTCCCTTACATGATGGTATTTCTCTGTGGTGAGCCTTGCCATATCAAGCCCCTGTTCAAGGGCTTCCTCCGACCTTTTGTAAAGTTCGTTTATAAGCGCACCTTTCCACTCTGTCCACACGTTCGATGACACAGCCCTGAGGTCTGCAACGGTCAGCAGGTAGAGCATTTTGAGGTTTTCCCTTCTCTTGACCAGCTTTGAAAATTCATAAACCAGTTTCTCGTCGTTTATGTCCCTGCGCTGCGCGGTATCGGACAGTATCAGGTGGTTCCTTACAAGGAATACTACAATTTCTGCGTCCGTCTGGTTCAGACCCAGCCTCATTACAATATTGTAAGCCATATCGCTGCCTTTCCTTGCATGATCCTTGCCGTGTCCCTTCCCTATGTCGTGTAAAAATGCAGCGAGCATCAGCGCAGTCTTGTTTTTTACCTGCTGATACAGGGACAGCAGGAATTTATCATTACTGCCGTCCCTTACCTTTTCTATCTCCTCGACCGTTTTTATCGAATGTGTGCCCACCGTGTAGATATGGTACATATCGTACTGGACCCTGTACGTTATGGATTTGAATTCACCTATCAGCATGCCCAGTATGCCGTAATCATTCATTAAGTACAGGATTTTGCTGAGATCCTTTCTTTCAAAAACAGCAAGGAATGCAGGGAATACCTTTTTTCTCAGGTCTTCCTCTTCCAGCCTTGATGCTTCCCTCTTCATTGCATTCTTCAGGCCCATTGCGGGCGTCAGGTTGCGGCCCGCAAGGATCAGAAACGTATTTACGATTTCCGCGGGGTTCTCGGCGTACACATTCCTGCATTCTTCCTTCAGCATGAGCTGGCCGTGGATCGCTTTGTAGCATTCGCCTATCTGCTCCGCAACTGTAGCACTGCCGGGTATGATATACTTTTCCTTGAGATACCTTATATAATCGTCGGTAAGCTCCGAGAGCTGGTGGGTAATCTCATAAAAGTTGCTCAGGAACTTCTCGACACCCAGGAGGTCCTCCTCATTCTCGTAACCCGAGAATGCCGAAAGATGTTTCTGCACATCGAGTGTGAGCCGGTCATCCTTGCCGTTGTTGAAAAAATGTATCTCGTTTCTCAGCCGCAGCAGTATGCTGTAATTTTTCATAAACAGGGCATACGTATCGGGATCGAAGAACGGGGAATTCCTGAATTCCGTGATGTCCGCGATATCCACAAAAAGGCGCGTAAGCCACAGCATGTTATGCACGTCCCTTAATCCGCCGGGACCTTCCTTTATATTGGGTTCCAGCGTGTAAATGGATGTTGAATATTTTCCCCTTCTGCCGTAGAGTTCCTTTTCCCTCTCTTTGAAAAACACGTGCGCAGAAGCCCTTACTGCATCGAAGAATTTCTTATGCAGGGACTCAAAAAGCCTGTAGCTTCCTGCAATGTAGCGCTGGTCCATAAGCGAGGTAAGCAGGATCTGATCATTGGACGCGTCATCCATACATTCGTCGATAGTCCTTGAACTATGACCTATCTCAATTTTTGTGTCCCAGAGAGGATACAGTATGCTGTTCTGGAAGCTCTCGGACAGGATATCTTTGTACAGGAAAAGCAGGTCGACGTCCGAGTAAGCGTTTAATTCGCCCCTGCCGTATCCCCCCATTGCAATAATCGCGTAAGAATCATCCCGGATGTTTCCTGCAATCGAGTACAGTGCCTGTACAAGTTTATCCACATAATCGCTGAATGTAACGGTGAAATCATATCCATTGAGCCCGGATTTGTGCTCGGTGTTGAGTTCGGCGCGCAGCATTGCAATGTAATCCTTTGCCACTGCATTCCTGTTGGAAGTATTTATGCTGTTTATCAGCGGAAGGAGCAAGCTGTCCAGTTTTTCATTCATGGTGTCCATATATCAATATGCGCCGCGCCTCGACAGTGTTGCAGGGATGGTTTTCAGTATGATTATTATGTCAAGCAGCAGTGACCTGTTCTTTATGTAGTAGAAATCGTATTCGAGGTTGTCGTGCAGCGGTATGTCCTTTCTGCCGAGTATCTGCCAGAGGCCTGTTATGCCTGGTTTCACGGTCAACCTTTTCTTTTGCCATTCTTTATAATTCTCAACTATGAACGGCATCTCCGGCCTTGGGCCGACAATGCTCATGTCACCCTTCAGCACGTTGATAAGGTTCGGGAGTTCGTCCATGCTTGTCTGCCTGAGAAATTTACCGAACCTTGTTATCCGCCTGTCTGCGGTCTTGTTCGGTGAATAGGCGTACTGCTCTGTTGTTTCGTACATCGTCCTGAACTTGTAGATCTTAAACGGTGTGCCGTTCAGACCGATCCTCTCATGAACAAAAAAGACCCTGCCCTTTGAATCCAGCTTTATCATGAACGGTATGATGATCCACAGGGGCAGGAACAGGACCATGAGGATGCATGCGATTGCGATATCCATGATTCTTTTCGATACTTCATATACATGGTTTTCCTTTTCCTCTTTGAGATCAAATACCGGGAAGTCCTCTATGAATTCTATATCGGCATTGTGCGCAAGCACGCCGAAGAGATCCGAAGCGATCCTGAATCCGACGGGCAGCCCCTCGCATTTCATGATGAGTTCCATGATTCTGTTGTGTCTCAATGAGGGAATCGCTATGAATACCTCTTCTATCGTGTTGTGTTCAACGACCTCCCGTATGTTGCTAATCTTATCAAGAACAGGCCTTTTTGATATGGCTGTGTTCAGTTTCACGGGATCGTCATCAAGAAATCCTATGACATCGTATCCCTTCTCCGGATGATCCGTGATCCTCTGCAGTGCCCTTATGCCGGTTGTCCCTGCGCCTATAATGATGCACCGTGTGATCCCGTACCCGAGCTTTTTGAGCTTGTCCGGTATGCCGAAGAGTATCAGCCTTGACAGGCCCGTTAATGCAAAAGCCAGAGCTATGAATATGAGTACAACAGATCGTGCAAAATCGTACTCCTTGAACAAAAACGACAGGGACATGACAACGAGTGCCGCGAGCACGACGCCGCGCAGAAGGGCCTGTATCTCTTCAAGGTTTTTTCTCAGCTTTTTAGGTTTGTAAATTCCGAATATGCTGTTCGTAACAACCCATAAAAACGCCACCATCGGATACGCCTCTGCATAGATGGAAAACGGGTTTATTGCATAGCCGAACTCGGGCGTAAGAAGCCATCTGAGCCAGTAGGCGGCAAACCATGCAGCGGATATAAGGAGGGCATCGGTCAAAAGTACAACGATATGCCATTTTTTTAACAGCCAGTCCTTCATCTGCCGGGTTCAGAACCACAATCCAAGTGCGAGCAATGAATTAAGGTTTGTGATGTCCATGTTCTTGCCGGTGCGTGCAACCCTGGTATCCTCGTACCGTATGCCGACAACAACACCGATCTGGCGCATGATTCTTATACCGAGCTGAAAGCCGAGCCCGAGGTCCGATATGTTATCGAATGAATACGCTATGGTGTTTGTACCGCCCAGCGGGCCGGTGCTCGCTGATACAACGGTAAGATTCGAGTAGGGTGTCCAGAAGCCGTAAAAGCCCTGCAATGCGAGTTCGATATAATCGCCTATGAAACTGTGTACCCTCAGGGATGCGCCGAGTGTCGAAATGATAATGCCTTCTGCGTCGCCTTTTACCGTAGATACGTTCGATGAAGCACCGCCCATGCCTGCTGCTGTCAGTCCAATATAAGGGCCGAGCATGACAGCTATACCTTTTGTTGTATAGCAGACCCCCTGAAAATCCATGTTGAGGTTTGTCATAAACGTGTTTGAAGTCTTTGTACCGTCCATAAATGTCACCGACCCGAGGCCCCCGCCGGACAGTGTGACATGATATGCGAGGTATAATCCTTCTGCATCTTCCTCCAGGTATCCTATGAATGTAGGCGCGTTTATGTTCTGTACGCCGTCAATATTGGAATTCCTGTTCCAGTTGTCCGTGCCGACACCAATAACGAGCCGTGCATGCGTATCCAGCGGGTCGGCAACTTCCCTTGCATGGGCACCCGATGCCGCAGTCGTTACGGCCGCTGTCATAATGATAAACAGTATAAAACCTTTTTTCATGGCCTCCTCCTTTTTATTAAAATACTATATAGCTCATTACCTGTATTTAAACAAGAAAGCCTCGCTGCTTTTCCAATGAACTTTTTTGGTTTAATTATTGGAGAGCAAAGTTCTATAACGGGGTTTACCCCGTTAAAAAAGTCCTGCCATTTAAGTGAAGATAATATGATAAAGTTTAATTCCTTGTAAAAAGGGTGTAGTCTAAAGTTACACCTTTTCTAACGGGGTTTACTTGACAACCATACATTTCTAATTGATATATTGTTTTAATGGCACAGATAATAGACGGCAAAAGCGTTGCGCTTCAGATAAAGCTCGAGGTCAAGGAACAGGTAGACAGGCTCAGGTCCGAGTACAAGGTAATCCCGGGCCTTGCCGTAGTCCTTGTAGGCGATGATGTCGGGTCGGTGACCTATGTGAGAAACAAGCAGAAGGCGTGCGATGATGTCGGTATACATTCAAGGACATTCAGCTTCTCATCCGATGTTGAACAGAAAGAACTCGAAATACTGATACTCGAACTGAATCATAACGCGCAGTACAACGGTATACTTGTCCAGATGCCGCTGCCCAAGCGCATTGATTCAAGGTCTCTCCTTAATATGATAGACGAGCATAAGGACGTGGACGGCCTTCTCCCCTCAAATATGGGAAGGCTTGTTATCGGCGAGGAGGCCCTGTATCCGTGCACGCCTCTCGGTATCATGATGCTTCTTCAGAGGTATTCAATACCTGTTTCAGGCGCACACGTTGTCATTATAGGGCGGAGCACCCTTGTCGGGAAGCCGCTTGCATTGATGATGCTTGCTGCCAATGCGACGGTAACAATGTGTCACACAAAAACGCGGGATCTCCCCGGGATAGTAAAACAGGCGGACATCCTTGTTGCGGCAGCAGGCCGGCTGGGGCTTGTCAAGGGCGAGTGGATCAAACAGGGTGCTGTTGTAATAGATGTGGGCATGAACAGGTCGCCGGGCGGTAAGCTCGCAGGTGATGTTGAATTTGAGCAGGCGGAAAAAAGAGCGTCATTTATAACACCCGTGCCCGGAGGGGTCGGCCCCATGACCATTGCCATGCTGATGCGGAATACGCTTATCGCCACCGAGAGGCAGATCCGGTAATGATTGTAACAGATAAAAAGCCCCTGCAAGAAGTCCTCGAGGCTTTATCAGAATATAACAGGATTTTTGTCGTGGGATGCGGTTCATGTGCGGCTGCAAGCAGGACAGGCGGAGAGGACGAGTGCAAAGCATGGATCAGGGATCTGGGCAGCAAGGGCAAAGAGCCTGCCGGTTACCTTATACCGGAAGAAACCTGCCACGTATTCCTGTTAAAGAGCATGATACGACAGTCGGAAGCGGCGTCTTCTGCTGATGCGTTCCTTGTGCTTGCATGCGGTGCAGGCATCCAGGCAGTATCAGCCGCATCGGATAAACCCATTGTTGCGGGACTGAACAGCATGTTCCTCGGGACGACGTACAGGGCGGGCGAATTTTTAAAGTACTGCTCCATGTGCGGCAATTGCGTGCTTTCATATACGGCAGGCATATGTCCGGTCACACGGTGTCCCAAGGGCCTGCTGAACGGTCCGTGCGGCGGCATGATAAACAGCATGTGCGAAGTCGACAACAGCATGAAATGCATATGGATCGATATATACGAAAGGCTCAGACTCCGGAATAAACAGAATGTCCTTACCGCAATAAACAAGCCGAAAACAAATAACAGTATGAAACACAGGAAGGTTGAACCATTGAAGTTTTCGGGGAAGGCTCGTTGATGTCGCTCCTGCGTGATGCCATTAAAAACAATGAATTTGTGATCACCGCAGAACTGTCTCCAAGGAAGGGCACCCTTGTTACAAATTTCATAAAAATGGTGCACAGCCTTAAAGGCAGGGTGCATGCAATCAATATCACGGATAACCAGAGGGCTATCATGCGCATGAGTTCGCTCGCAGCATCGTACCTTGTTTTAAGGGAGGGTGTAGAGCCTGTGTACCAGATCACATGCCGGGACAGGAACAGGCTCGCGCTGCAGTCGGATCTCCTGGGAGCATCCGCGTTGGGAATAAAGAACGTGCTTGCCCTTACAGGGGACCATCCTTCCGCAGGCGATTTTCCTGAAGCAAAGCCCGTGTTCGATCTCGATGCCACAACCCTTCTTCACACAATAACAAAACTTAACTCCGGATTCGATCTCAACGATCACCCGCTCAAGGGCCACACGGACTTATTCGCCGGTGCTGCCCTGACACCGCAGGCACAGCCGCTCGAGCCCGTGCTTCTGGCAATGGAACGGAAGATAAATGCGGGTGCAAAGTTCTTTCAGACACAACCCGTTTTTGACACGGATGCGTTTGCATCGTTCATGTCTAAAATAAACCGGTTCGGGATACCTGTTATGGCAGGCATACTGCTCCTCCATTCGGCAGAGCAGGCGGTTAATCTTAATACGCAGGTGCCCGGCATACATATACCCGATACGCTTATCAAAAGGCTCGAATCGTCCTCGGATCCCCATAATGAAGGGATAGATATAGCTGTTGAGCTTACCGGCAGACTGAGAGGGATTTCACGGGGCATGCACATTATGACCGTGGGACAGGAAAGGGATATACTGACCCTCCTGGAAAGGATTTAGCATGCACTACACGTCTCTTTACGAAACACATAAAAAACTCGGTGCCAGATTCATGGAGTTCGGCGGGTTTGAAATGCCTTTGCAGTACACGGGTATTATTGACGAGCACCTCTCGGTAAGGAACAGGGCGGGCATTTTTGATGTGAGTCATATGGGCGAGATCTTTATAGAGGGCGAAGATGCAGAGTCTTTCTGCGAATGGTTGACACCGAACCATGTATCAAGGCTTGCCGAAGGCCAGGCAGAGTATACCTTTCTTCTCAATGAGCGGGGCGGAGTTATAGATGATATGATCATATACAGGCTTTCAGGCAAGTCGTTCATGTTTTGTGTTAATGCGTCGAACACGGATAAAGATTTCCGGTGGATCGTGCAGAACAAACGGGGGAATATAAGTATTGATGACATGTCGCAGGATATAGGCATGATCTCGGTGCAGGGCCCTTTATCGGGCAGGGTGGCCGAGCCTGTTTTCCCTTCTGTAAGCAGGCTCAAGAGGTTCAGTTTTGACGTCCGTGACTTTATGAATAAGCAGGTGTACGTATCAAGGACTGGATACACGGGCGAGGACGGCTATGAATGTTTCGTTGATAAATCTGTTGTTGTTGATCTGTGGAATGCTCTTATGGACAGCGGAAGAACCCATGGTATAAAGCCTGTCGGGCTTGGCGCAAGGGATACGCTGCGTGCGGAGATGGGTTATCCGCTTTACGGCATGGAACTCAGCGAAACGATGACGCCGCTGTCGGCGAATCTTGGATGGGTCATTAAAATGGACAAAAAATCATTCATAGGCAGGGACGCCCTGGCATCCGCCGCACGGCAGGGCATATCAAAAAGACTTGTTGGTATTATTATGAACGGAAAATCGATACCAAGGCACCAGAATCCGGTGCTGCTGAAAGACAGGGTTATCGGCGAGGTGACGACAGGCACATACTCTCCCTCGCTTTCACGCGGTATTGCAATGGCTTATATTGATAATAACATTGAGGCCGTCGATGTTGGTATAGACATAAGAAGTATTCTTCACACCGGTACCATTGTCCAACTGCCGTTTATAAAAAAATAGATGGAGGTGAATATGCAGTTACCAAAGGATTTGAAGTACACGAAGGAACATGAATGGGCGCGTATCGAGGGCTCCACCATAACTGTCGGTATAACGGATTATGCGCAGGATAAACTCGGGGACATTGTATTCATAGAGCTTGGAGAGACCGGTACACAACTTAAGCAGGGCGACAAACTGGGCACTGTAGAATCGGTAAAGTCTGTTTCCGATGTGTTTACGCCGTTGAGCGGCAGTATCAAAGAGGTAAACAAAGAGGTGATCGACCATCCCGAACTTATCAACAAGGATCCATACAACAAGGCATGGATGGTGAGGCTTTCGGCAGACCCCAAGGGTTCCATGAACAGCGAGATGGCGAAGCTCCTTGATGCAGATGCATACGAGAAATACTGCAAGGAAGCTGATTGAACCGTTTAAGCCCGTTAGGACCAGGTTAAAACCATGAAACTGCCATTTATTCCCCTCACAGATAAAGAAAAACAGCAGATGCTTGATGCCATTGGCGTTCACAGTATCGAGGAACTGTTTTCTTGTATCCCCGCGGATATCAGGACGCGGGCTGAAAAGGCGTTTAAGAAAGCACATCCATTTTCAGCGCCTTTGACAGAGCAGGAGGTCCTTGAGGAGATTGCCGCACTTGCACGCTTCAATGAAAAGGCAGCTGATCTGATAAGTTTTGCCGGTGCAGGCGCTTACGGGCATTTTATACCTTCTGCACTGAACTACGTATTGGGCCGTTCGGAGTTTGTGACAAGCTATACGCCGTACCAGCCGGAGACAGCACAGGGCACCCTGCAGTCCGTGTTCGAGTTCCAGAGCTATATTGCAATGCTCACCGGCATGGATGTTGCCAATGCCTCCATGTACGACGGTGCATCGGCATGTGCAGAGGCGATTTTAATGGCATGCCGTATAACAGGCAGGAAGCACGTGCTTGTTTCACAGGCACTTCACCCGCATTACAGGGAGGTTATCGATACCTATACCCAGGGCATGGATGTAGATATAGAGTATGTGCCGTTTGATCATAAAACCGGTATGACGTCGTCGCCCGATCTCGCTGCAAAGGTCAGCGAGAAGACCGCATGTGTTGTTGCAGGTTATCCGAATTTCTTCGGCGTCATAGATCCCGTCGATACACTTTTCAGGATCGCCTCGGATAAAAAGGCGCTGTCAATTGCAGTTGTAGCAGAGGCAATGTCGACAGGACTGCTTGTGCCCCCGGGCAAACTCGGAGCATCCATAGTTGCAATGGAGAGCCAGTCGTTCGGCATACCTTTGTCTTACGGCGGGCCTTATATCGGTGTTATCGCATCGAGAAAGGAGTACGTACGGCAGCTCCCCGGCAGGCTTGTCGGTGAAACCGTCGATAAGGACGGCAACCGTGCATACACATTGACCTTAGCAACCAGGGAGCAGCATATACGCAGGGAAAAGGCAACGTCCAATATATGCAGCAACGAAGGCCTTCTTGCCATAGCTGTTGCACTCTACCTGAGCCTTACCGGTAAAAACGGGCTTATGCGGACGGCGCGAATCAATCATGAACTCACGGGTTACCTCCGCGGCAAGCTCGCCACGATAAACGGTCTGGAATTCCCGTTCACAGGTCCATTTTTTAATGAATTTGTTGTCAGGATAAAGGATCTCGATGATATTTATAACACCATGATGAAGCATGGATACATGCCCGGAGTAATGCTGAAACCTTATTATGCAGATATGGAAAACTGCCTGCTTGTGAATGTTACTGAGGTCCACAGCAAGAAAGTAATAGACAAATTCGTAAAGCAGCTCAGAGCGCTCCTGGCACCATAAAGGAGGTCTTACCATGAAAAAATCTGTGATTGTAAGTGCGGCAAGAACACCGGTTGGAAGTTTTATGGGCTCGATCTCGGGCGTGAGCGCACCGCAGCTCGGCAGCACAGCGATCAAAGAAGCAGTAAAAAGAGCGGGTATCGATCCTTCGAAAATAGACGAGGTCATAATGGGCAATGTGCTGACAGGCGGTGAAGGCCAGGCGCCTGCAAGGCAGGCAATGCGGTATGCAGGCGTACCCGATCACGTCGGTGCGCTGACGATCAACAAGGTCTGCGGTTCAGGGCTTAAATCGGTCATGATTGCGGATCAGATGGTACGGGCAGGTGATGCAGGCATTGTTGTGGCAGGAGGTATGGAGAATATGAGCAGTGCGCCTTACTTCCTTGATAAGGCAAGGACGGGTTACAGGATGGGCAATGGGACCCTTGTAGATTCAATGATATGGGACGGACTATGGGATCCTTACAGCAATTTCCATATGGGCAATGCAGCAGAGCTGTGTGCAAAGGAGTATCATTACACAAGGGAGGCGCAGGATAAGTTCGCAATAGAGAGCTACAAGCGTTCGCAGAACGCCATCAGCCAGGGCATGTTCAAGCGCGAGATCGTAAAGGTTGAAGTTCAGGGCAAAAAGGAGACGGTTTCCGTGGAACAGGACGAAGAGCCTGCCAAAGTCGATTTTGTCAAGATACCGTCATTGAAGCCTGCATTTGTGAAGGACGGTACGGTAACTGCCGCAAATGCTTCAACAATAAACGACGGCGCAGGTGCGGTTGTCGTTACCGATGAAGACAATGCAAAGGCGCTGGGGCTCAAGCCCATGGCAAGGATTATAGTATCGGCACAGGCTGCCAGGGCTCCGGAATGGTTCACTATAGCACCTGTTGATGCGATAAAAAATGCTGTCAGAAAAGCAGGCATGACTACGAAAGATATAGACCTGTATGAGATCAACGAGGCCTTTGCAGTTGTAGCAATGGCAGCAGTCGATCAGCTGGGGCTGGATTATGCAAGGGTAAATGTAAGGGGGGGCGCCGTTTCAATGGGTCATCCCATAGGTGCGTCCGGCACAAGACTATTGGTTACGCTGTTACATGCAATGCAGGACATGAACAAATCAACCGGCCTTGTTACCCTTTGCATCGGCGGCGGCGAAGCGGTCGCAATGATCGTAGAGAGAGTGTGAATAAATGCCTGCTCTTCAGGATATATGCCTGACTATATAGCCGTAGTAAGGGACAGACTCAAGCATATAAAACCGAGTGAACTGGTTTCCGACAGTATGCGGCGGGCGTCTGTGCTTGCAATATTCCTCAACAAGAACGGTGAAACCCACCTCCTGTTCACGCAGAGAGCAAAGGGGATCGGGTATCATTCCGATCAGATCTCTTTCCCGGGCGGTTCCATGGAAAAGGGTGAGACGGCACTTCATGCTGCACTGCGCGAGACCTACGAGGAGATCGGCGTAGAGAGCAGCGAACTTGAAATACTCGGCAGGTTCCATGATGACTCAGTGCCTTTGAGCGGGTACATTATAACACCGTACGCAGCCATCCTTAAAACAGAACCGGTGTTCAATCTGCAGATATCGGAAGTCGTCGAGGTGTTTACCGTGCCGTTTGAATTTTTTATGGATGAATCGAATTATAAGCCGGCCAGGGTAAGGATAATCGACAATGAGTTCACGATAAACGGCTATACCTATGACAAATACTTTATCTGGGGGCTCACGTGCAGGTTTATAAGGTCGCTCGTTGATATAATAAGATCAGTCACTGTATAGACCGCAATAAAATTTAACCCCACTCCTTTTTAACCCGTTAGAAAGCCCCACCATATATGGTAGGGATAATATGATAATCATTAAATTCCTTATAGAAAGGGCGTGGTTTAAAGCCACGTCCTTTCTAACGGGGTTTACTTGTTCCTGTTGTTATTTACTTTTATAAAAAAATAAGTCATACTTTAAATATAGGAGGAAAGAATGTTAAAACTGTATGTAGGAAACTTGACGTTTGACACCACAGAGGAGGATGTAAAAGGGTTGTTTGAGAAACTTGGCGCGGTTCAGAGTGTTACCATAATCAAGGATAAGTACTCGGATCGCTCAAAAGGCTTCGGATTCGTAGAAATGACAAACGATGAAGAGGCAAAAAAAGCCATTGAACAGCTGAATGGCACTGACGTAAAGGGCAGAAACATCAAGGTGAATGAGGCAAGGCCAATGGAGAAGAGAGAAGGCCCCAGAAGAGGTGGATACGGGGGCAGCAGGGGCGGAGGATACAGATAAAAAAACGTTTATTGCTAAACGGGTAATTTTGTTATCTTAAAGTTACTCAGCAAAAAAACCCCGAAGGGGGGGCCGCTCAAAGCGTGATCCCCCCTTTTTTGAAAGGGGAATAATACCCATCAAATAATTTTCTTTAAATCCGGATTGCTTTTCCGCTGTTCTCTTTCGTTATTCATTCTGTGATCAATTGTGTATTGCTTGTTTGCATAAAATCTAATACGATCCCTTGAGGAGACGATATGACGCCTGTACTGGATCATATTTATAACCTGTCCGTAAGGATAGGTCCCAGAGGTACTGCCACGGCCGGTGAATACCGGGCAAGGGATTACATAAAAGATACATTGAACACGTCCGGAATTAAAAATTCCGTGGAACCTTTTAAAACAATCACATCGTTTTCCTATCCTTACATGCTTATTTATCTTATGAGCATAGCAGGTGCTGTTTTGCTCCTGCTCCATTCCACTGCTGCTGCCGTTATACTTACCGGTGCTGGGTGCATAACATTCTTTCTGGAAAACACGTCTTTTGAGATTGTTGCAATTTTGTTGCCCAAAAGGACATCCAGCAATGTAACAGGATATATACCGGCCGGAGGAAGGAACAAAAACAGGGTAATAGTAACAGCGCATTATGATTCATCACGCTCCGGCATTATGTTCTCACCGGGATTTGTAAAAGGTTTCAGGAATACCTTTATAGGGCTGGTTATATCCATGTTTTTGATATTCATCTTTACAGCCATGTACTGGATAACGCACGTTGTATGGTTGAAAGTGCTTGTTGGTGTTCTGGCGCTTGATCCGCTCGTAACAGTGGCGTTGCTTGTACACAGGGAACTGAAGGGAAGACATACGCATGGTGCAAATGACAATGCATCGGGTGTAGGTGTGATGCTCGGCATTGCGGAAAGATTCAGGAACGAACAGCTTGTCAATACGGAGCTTTACCTTGTTGCAACAGGCGCCGAAGAGGTCGGTATGGCAGGTATGCTGTGGTTTGCAAGGAAACATCAACAGCTTTTGAAGGACGCCTTTATCATCAACATTGATAACTGCGGTTCCGGGAATGTATCATACGTAATAGAAGAGGGTATGATAAAAAAGTATCCGGCAGATCACACCATGGTTGCCATTGCAGATCGGCTTGCAAAAGAAAAATTGACGCGTATCACACCAAGGGTATTTACGACCATGTCAACCGACGCACTTGTCCCTTTATCAAGGGGATACAGGGCAATGAGCATTATGGCGTTCGACGAACACGGTATATTACCGAACTGGCATTGGGAAACGGACGTGTTCGAAAATATCCAGGCTTCTACAGTAGACCTTGCTTATGAGTTTGCATCGGACATGATAAAGGCGATCGATTCAAACAACATGGATACTACGAAATAGACGGCAGGGGCACCCTGTCAAAAGCGCGCCGTCCTTTCTAACTGGATTCATTTTATATATTTGTTAAGGTCTATCAGGCCCTGCTGGGCACTTCCAACAGGGGAGACTATCGTCCTTTTGTATTGCCTTGTTGATGCATCCTTTTCTTCAAGAAACAGCTCCTCTATCTGGTTTACGATATTGCCCGATGAATCAAGAATCAGTCTTATTGAAGGCCTCTGCGGGTTTGTATCATTTGTTTTTATCACAACGCCGACCTCATTGGTGTCGAGCCTTACGACAGAGCCGATCGGGTATATGCCGAGTGCTTTTATAAATACTTTTACATATTCAGGCGAGAAATTCTCACCGGATTGTCTGGATAGAAAATCAATGGATTCTCTTGGATCAAACCGTCTCTGATACGGCCTGAGTGTTGTCATAGAATCATAAGTATCTGATATTGCTATTATCTTTGAACCTTCAGGTTGTGATGTCAATCCGTCTGATACAGGGTAGCCATCAAGGTTATATCTCAAGTGGTGGTATAAAACGAAATGCGCTGTAATGTCACTTATGCCGCCTATTTCTTTTATGATGTCCCTGCCGTAAACAGGATGTTTTTTCATTTCATTCCATTCTTCATCGTTAAGCTTTGAAGGTTTTAATATGATCTCGCGCGGTACCCTTGTTTTGCCTATATCGTGGAGAATACCTGCAAGCCCTATGTAAAACAAATCGTCGCTCTTAAATCCGAGTTCCTGCGCAAGCATAAGCGACAATATTCCGACATTCACAGAATGATTGAACGTATATTCATCATAATCCTGAAGCATGGTAAGGCACAGCAGCGTGTTTTTGTCTTTCAGCATTGAGTCGTGAAGGTCCCTTATCAGTTCTTTTATTGCTGTTTTCTCTGGCAGACGGCCGAGTCTGAGTTCGCTCATTATGTTAACGATCTCATCCCTCGCTGCTGTGTATGTTTTGAAGATCTCTGTTTTCAGGTCTTCTTCTATCTTTTTTATCTCTACGCCCTTTACACCGAAAATCTTCAGCCTTTCTGTTATGCCGTTCTGCTGTTTAAGCTCTTCGGGCGGTATCGACAGGCTCTCGAACAGGATAAGGATCTCTTTCTCGTTTATAGTCCTGTTGAATACGATGCCGTTGATTCCTATGCTGGACAGCCTGTCTATAAATTCCTCTATTCCCTTGGTGGTGGTGTAGAACGGGGTCTTCTCAACTAAAAGGGTATTCTTTATGACAGCAATAACGACCTCTCTGCGGGTTGCCAAGAGTTTGTGAAATATCTCGTTTACCTTTTTAACGGCTGTTTGTATCGTAGGATGTGTTTTTGGATAGAGCGACAGGTTTTTTACAGTCCCTGTAAATAATGTTATCAGTTCATTAAATTGTTCGTTCTCAGACATTTATTCTCTTACCCATCTCGTAAAGTGTATTCCATGTGGTCGATCTCAACTGCTCCTCATTACTTTCCAACAATTTAATAAGATTTGCAATAGCAACTTCATTCATCGATACGCCGAGTGCCTTTATTGCTGCCAGTTTGATGGCCGGGTACTGCCTTGGCAAAAGAGAAGCGGGGTTAAAAACGGAATCAATAATTGCCTGTGCTGCTTCTTTACTGCCAAGTTCGCCCAGAACAAGTACAGCATTATGTTTCATGGAATACGGTAAAACAGCATCCGTCATTATATGCTTTATCCCCGAAACAAACATGTTCCTTTTGTACTTTCCGATCATGCTGATAATCAGATCAACCAGCCTCTGGTCCTTTCTCTCCTCAAGCAGTTTGTCGATCATGTTGTTGCCGTGTATGGTATTGAGCTCAAACAGTGACTGTAATACCTTTTTCCTGATCCGCATGTCCTTGTGTTTTAATCCTGCTGCTATGGTAGATTCCGCGCCTGATTTGATATTCGATGCAGCGTCAATAGCTATAACTGCCGCCTTATAATTATCTGACAGTATAACAGTCTTTAAGTGCTGGTAAGCCTGCTTTTGAAATACCGTTAATGCGCCAGCAATGAATTTCAATGACTGCATGGTTTCTGTTCTGATCATGCTGCCCGCCAACTCCTCGATTGCCGGTTCCCCTATGAGTTTTACAGTCTTAACGGACAGGCTGTAGTAATACGGGTTCCCCGTCACTATCGGTACTGCGATTTGGTGGACCATGCCTTTTTCCATCGAGATACCTTCAACCTGTTTTCTCGCTGTAGCTGCAATCGAGGGCGCTTTGTTTTGCTGGTATACGTGCTGGGTATATGTCCTTACTGCAATAAGCGGTATCTCATACCTGTCTATTTCCACAAGTCTTCTTATTATCGCCGCAAGTTCATCAGACAGATCGGTATATCTCTGGGGATTGGTTTCTTTTTCTATAAGGTTGACGAGCCTTATCGCTTCCTGTTCGTCGTCTGTCAGGTCCTGAACGACATTTTCCAGGTTTACATTTTCCTCCTGTGCTTCTGATTGCTGCTCTGTTTCATTTTCGAGTTCTTCACGGATCGTGTCATAATCAACCTCTTCCACCTCTATGCCCGAAACATTGTTTGCAAAGAGCATCTGCTTAATACTTTTGTCCCTGGGCAGTATAAGATCACCACGGGATACTGTCTGTACGAATGCAAGCAGGTCTTCAGGCCTCGCTGAATTATGGAGTATAAGAGTTTTAATTCTTTTATAAAACAGCAGCTTAGAGAGTTTGTCAAAACCGTCGAGCATGTTGCCGTTTATGTATATATGCCTTCTGTCAATTCCGTACCTTACAGCATTCAATCCTCCGAATTGCTGTTTCATGGTATTAAAAATGCGCGCTGAAGCCATTTTTAAGTAGTTATGTCCTTCAGGGTAGAAAGAAAACAGCCTTATCAGCTTTTCTACCTCCGATAGTATTGATATTTCAGGTCCCTTATTCTTTATGTCCATATATTTAGACTCCGGCGTAAAATATATATATACATAAATGGAATGAAAGATCCATTCCAGTTTAACGCATTGGTTTATAATATATAAATAAATTCAATTTAATAGAATGACAAATCTTATGCCGCCCATGACAAATATTGACGATGGGATATAAGTGATTAATTTTTAAATCGAAGGAGTATGATTATGGGAAAGGTTATAGGTATAGATTTAGGTACTACTAATTCCGTTGTGGCTTTTGTTGAAAAGGGAGAACCCGTTGTTATTCCTAACGAAGAGGGCAGCAGGCTGACACCGTCTGTTGTAGGGTTTACAAAAGAGGGGGAAATACTGGTCGGTCAGGTTGCCAAAAGGCAGGCTGTCACGAATGCACAGAATACGGTGTATTCCATAAAGAGGTTCATGGGAAGACGGTACGGCGAGGTAAACGAAGAGATGAAGATGGTGCCGTACAAGGTTGTATCGGCTGATAATCAGGATGTAAGGGTAGATATAAAGGGTAAACTGTATTCACCGCCGGAAATCTCGGCAATGATCCTGCAGAAATTGAAAAAGGCCGCAGAGGCATACCTTGGAGAGAAGATAACAGAGGCAGTTATAACGGTACCTGCTTATTTTAACGACAGCCAGAGGCAGGCAACAAAGGATGCAGGCAGGATAGCAGGCCTTGATGTAAAGAGGATTATCAATGAGCCGACGGCAGCGGCGCTGGCGTACGGGCTTGATAAAAAGAAGGAAGAAACCATTGCCGTGTACGATTTCGGCGGCGGAACATTTGATATATCCATACTCGAGGTCGGTGAAAACATTGTAGAAGTTAAATCCACGAACGGCAATACGCACCTTGGGGGCGATAATATAGATCAGCGCATCATAGACTGGATCATAAGTGAGTTTAAGAAGGATCAGGGTATTGACCTGAGCAAGGATATAATGGCCATCCAGCGGCTCAAGGAAGCCGCCGAGAAGGCGAAGATAGAGCTTTCGTCAACAATGGAATCGGAGATCAACCTGCCGTTTATCACTGCAGATGCATCAGGGCCGAAGCACCTGATCCTCAAGCTGAGCAGGGCGAAACTGGAACAGCTGTGCATGGACCTGCTTGAGAAAAGCTTCGGACCTATGGAACAGGCCCTGAAAGACGCAGGTTTGAAGCCGTCCGATATCAATGAGGTGGTGCTTGTCGGCGGACAGACGAGAATGCCGAAGATGCAGCAGATGGTAAAGGACTTTTTCGGCAAGGAACCTCATAAGGGTGTGAACCCGGATGAGGTCGTAGCTGTTGGAGCGGCAATACAGGCAGCCGTACTATCAGGCGAGGTAAAGGATGTGCTGCTGCTGGATGTTACACCGCTTTCACTTGGTATAGAAACACTGGGCGGTGTCATGACAAAGCTTATAAACCGCAACACTACAATACCGACACGCAAGAGTGAGATCTTTACAACCGCTGCTGACAACCAGACGAGTGTCGAAATTCATATACTCCAGGGTGAAAGGGAGATGGCGACCGATAACAGGACACTGGGCAGATTTCAGCTTGTGGGCCTGCCCCCTGCACCAAGGGGTATACCGCAGATAGAGGTGACCTTTGATATAGATGCAAATGGAATCTTGAATGTGTCTGCAAAAGACCTTGCAACCAGTAAAGAACAGAAAATAGTGATCACGGCATCGAGCGGACTTGCCAAGGATGAAGTGGAGAACATGGTCAAGGAGGCCGAAAAGCATGCCGATGAAGACAGGAAAAACAAGGAGAAGATCGAGGTTGCAAACAACCTGGACAATCTGATCTATGGTACCGAGAAGCTGATAAATGAAAATAAGGACAGGCTGAATCCGGATGAAGTTAAGAGCGTACAGGACACGTTAGATAAAGCAAAGACCGTCCTCCAGGGAAGGGAACTTGATAAGATGAAAGCAACCATAGATCAAGTGACAAAGGCCTCACATCATCTTGCAGAGGAGATTTACAAGAAAGCGTCAACCGGTACCGGTGCAGGGCAGGAAGGAGCAGAAGCAGGTGCAAGGAGTGAATCTTCCGGCAAAGAAGATGTTATAGACGCAGAGTTTGAAGAGAAAAAATAAAATAAAGGAGGTGAACCCGGGTATGCCAATAATGAAATGGGATTCGTTTAAAGAGCTTACCACCATTCAGGACAGGATTAACAGGTTGTTTGATGAAAATATTGGCAGGGTAAGATTCCCTGATATTGAGCTTGCAGGAGGTTCATGGAATCCGGCAGTAGATATCTATGAAACCAAGGATAGCATAGTTCTGAAAGCCGAGCTGCCGGGACTTGATAAAAAAGATTTTTCTATAGAAGTAAAAGACAACCTGTTGACCCTGAAAGGAGAGAGGAAGTTTGAGAAGGAAACCAAGGAGGAAAACTACTACAGGATGGAAAGGGCTTACGGTTCTTTCACGCGTTCATTTACTCTTCCTACATCGGTTGACAAGGATAGGGTAAAGGCAAAATTCAAAGACGGTGTTCTTGAGGTTATGATACCCAAGACAGAGGCGGCAAAGCCAAAACAGGTAAATATAGAGGTTGAATAAGGGCACAGGGCCTTTTAAAGCAGCTATACCTCTTCCTTCGATTCCCCTCTATCCAAAGATGATGGAGGGGAATTTTTTTTGTTTCAACTCCCATAAAACATGCCTGGACATCGGGAATAATTTTTGTTGAATCTTCTTTTCATGCTGTGTAGTATGCTTATGAATGTTGTGTTGAGGTTCAGATAAAGCAGGAAGGAGGACAAAGTGTTTTACAGTAAATATACTTCGCAGCTTTTTCCCGCAAGAATCGGTGTACCGCGTCTGTTATTTTTTATGGCTGCTGCTCTTGGCATTATACTGTATGTTTCTCCCGGCCGTGCCTACGGTCTTCAGACGCAGGATAGTAAGGGTAAAGAACGATCAGATAGCACTGCAGCACAGAACAAGCCTGCAACCAATCGCAAATCATTAAAAGCTGCACGGGTTGGGAAAGCAGGCCGCAAGCACAGTAAGGCAGGCATGACATATATACCTGCAGGCTGGTTTTATATGGGCTGTGCGCCTGCCGATATTCAGTGCAGGGATGATGAAAAACCGTATCACAGGGTTTACCTGTCAGCGTATTACATAGACACAAACAATGTGACAGTTTCTGATTATGCCGGTTGTGTTTCAGCCGGGGCATGTACAAAACCCGCTGCCGGTGATTGTTGTAATTTTGGAATACATGGGATGGATAATTATCCTGCAAATTGTGTGTCATGGGATCAGGCAAACAGGTATTGCAAATGGGCTAAAAAGAGGTTGCCTACAGAAGCGGAATGGGAAAAGGCTGCAAGGGGTACACAGGGAAGGATATATCCATGGGGCAACGAATGGGATCCGGACAAGGCATGCTTTAACAAGGGCTTTACATGCCCTGCAGGCAGTTATCCTGCAGGGGCAGGCCCGTACGGGGTCATGGACATGGCAGGTAATGTGTACAACTGGGTCCACGACTTCTATGCTGCTGATTATTATTCCGGCTCGCCTCAGCAAAACCCGAAAGGGCCCGGACAGGGCGCGTACAGGGTGCTTCGCGGCGGCTCTTATCTTAACCTTTCCTGGCAACTGCGCACATCAAGCAGGAACTACCTTGCTCCGGCTGACAGATATGTTAATACCGGATTCCGCTGCGCTGTCACCTCTTCAAAACCCTGATGTCCCGGATGATCAAAAGATGTTAATGCATGCAGAAAACAGAATTTTTAATTGACAAGGAAAATATTCTGCCCTAACTATATCATTGAGGTTTACCCCGTTAGAAAGCCCCGCCATTTATGACGGAGATAAAATATGATAAATTTTAAATTCCTGATAGAAAGGGCGTGCTTTAAGGCCACGACCTTTCTAACGGAGTTTACTCTCTGCTCTTCAAAAAGAAGGGCTGAAAAATCCATAGGGAGGATAAAATGATAAGAAAATATGAGTTGATGTACATCATTGACAGTTCGCTTGCTGAAGATAACATGAAAGCCGTGATCGAAAAGATCAACAATACAATAAATAAAAACGGCGAGCTTGTAGAACAGCAAAACCTGGGTGAAAAAAAGCTCGCGTACCCTATAAAGAGGAAGCAAAGGGGCGTTTACATACTGAATGTCATAAAAGGCGAGCAGAATGCCATTAACGAAGCAGAAAGAACCCTTAAGATTACCGAAGGAGTGCTGAGATACCTGACCGTGCGGACTGATAAAGCATCTTAGAGAGCGTATGCCGGAGCTTAACAAGGTGTTGATCGCTGGAAGACTGACAGATGACCCCGTAATAAAGTATACGCCGGACGGCATAGGTGTGGCTAACATAAGGCTTGCAGTGAATCACTATGCAAAAAACAAACAGGAATCAGACGTCAGTTTTTTCGATGTTGTTGCTTTCGGCAAGGTCGTTGAATTCATTAGCATGTATATAAAGAAAGGGAACCTGATCTTTATAGACGGCAGACTGCGCCAGGTTAAATACAGCGTCAGGATCGACGGAGAGGAAAAGACCAGATCCAAGGTCGAAATTGTTGCAAATAGTATTTTCCCGATCAACGTACACGCAGACAAAACAATGGAAGACGAAGGTACAATCGAGTATTAATACAATGTATAATAATGGGAGGAAAAATGGATGATAGAAAGACATCGGTAAGAAGAAAAGCCATAGTGGTGAAGAAAAGGATTTGCAGGTTCTGCAATGACAAACAGAGCGTTATTGATTATAAGAACCCGGCTCTTCTGGCTGGTTTTATATCGGAGAGAGGCAAGATACTGCCCAGGCGGCTGACAGGCACATGCGCCAGGCATCAGAGGGCGCTGACCAATGCAATAAAGCGCGCGAGAATCCTTGCCCTTTTGCCATTTACAACAGTTAAAGAGAAACTTGAATTATAAGAGAGGTAAAAAATGAAGATCATCCTGAAAACCGAAGTTCCTTCTCTCGGTAAAGTAGGAGATGTAATCAATGTGAAGGACGGATATGCCATCAATTATCTTATACCAAAACAGCTCGCAATGAAGGCCGATACAGCAAGTGTAAAGTCGATCAGCCACCAGAAGATAATGGTTGAACATATCAAAAAGAAACTGATCAGGGACACAACAGATGTAAAGCTTAAGATAGAGAATACCGAGGTCGTAATAGAGAAGCAGATGGGTGAACAGAACAAGCTCTTTGGTTCCGTTACGGCACAGGATATATCCGAGGCACTTGAGAAAAACGGGCTGCAAATAGACAAGAGGAAAATCGAGCTTGATACGCCCATACACAGCGTCGGACTGTACAACATAGTCGTGAAGCTTCATCCGGAGGTGATAGCGAATTTAAAGGTTAAAGTAATAGGTAAGGCACCCTGATACAATGTCCAAAGCAGAAACATTCTCAATAGAACGTGTATTGCCGCAGAGCCTTGATGCAGAACGGGCGGTACTCGGGAATATACTGTTCGATCAAGACGCAATTTACAAGGTCATGGATATACTGCGCACGGATGATTTCTATTCCGCATCGCACAGGACGATCTATGCTTCGATACTGGAACTGAACAGAAAGACCATACCCATTGATGTCCTTACTATAACAGAATACCTCAGGAACAGCGGCACTCTCGAGGTAGCCGGCGGCGAATCCTATGTCGCTTCCCTGATAGATCTTGCACCAATAACAAAAAATGTAGCTTCATACGCCAGTATAATAAAAGAGAAAGCCATACGCAGGGAACTCATAACAAATTCCATGCAGATTGCCAAAATGGGCTATGACCCTTCCATGGAAATAGATGCCTATCTTGATGGCTCGGTAAAGATGATATTTGATATAACACAGAAGCGTTTTACATCCACGATGATATCCGCAAAAGAGCTCATAGAAAAGGCGTACGAGCTCATAGAAGAGCGCAGGAAAAACAAGATGGCTGTGACAGGTGTCCCCACGGGGTTTGATGCAATAGACGAGATCACTTCAGGGCTCCAGTCGTCCGATCTTGTTGTTATTGCTGCAAGGCCTGGTGTGGGCAAGACATCATTGGCTCTTAACATCGCGATTAATGCTTCGGTAAAGTATCAGAACCCAGTCGCGATCTTTTCCCTCGAGATGAGCAAGCAGCAGCTTGCATTGAGATTGCTGTCAATGGAGGCGAGGGTAAGGTACATGAGCATCTTAAGGGGGTACCTTGAATTTTCCGAGTTCCAGAGGCTGAACAAGGCCGCTTCTGTTATTCAGAATGCGCCGATCGTCATTGACGATAAACCGGCCATATCGATGCTCGAGATCAGGGCAAAGGCAAGAAGGCTTAAGGCGGAGAATAAATTGAAACTGCTCATCATAGATTACCTGCAGATAATGGAGCAGCCCAGGGAAGCGGAAAACACACAGGCCGCAATAGCGGCCCTTTCAGGATCTTTAAAGGCACTTGCAAAGGAACTCGACGTACCCGTGCTTTTGCTTTCCCAGCTTAACCGCGAGGGAGAGAGACGTGATTTCAAGAGGCCGCAGCTCTCGGACCTGAGAGGTTCGGGTGCAATAGAACAGGACGCTGACCTTATAATATTCATCCACAGGCCCGAGCTTTACAGCAAAGAGGACAACCCAAAGGAAAAGGGTATTGCCGAGATCCTGATAGCCAAGCACCGCAATGGGCCCACAAAGAACTTAAAGCTTACGTTCATAGGCGAGTACACACGCTTTGAGAATTATGCGTCGGAGAAGATAGAGCTCGCCAATAACTGAAGACACAGGTTTTTCGCTCACTACACAAACTTCCTTATTTTAAAAGGCATGTTCTATGGTTAACAGAGTATGCGGGGATTACGGTTTATCCCTGCCACCGTTTGTACAGGTCATTGGGTATGTCCATCGCATCGAGTATTTTTGAGACCATGAAATGAACGATGTCGTTGACGGTTTTAGGCCTGTGATAAAATCCGGGCATCGCGGGCAGTATTACGGCACCAGCCATGGACAGCCTGAGCATGTTGTTTATATGAAGCTGATTGAACGGCGTTTCCCTCGGCACTACGACAAGCCTTCTTCTTTCTTTCAGCGCTACATCTGCGACCCGTTCTATAAGCATGGATCCGCTTGATGTGGCAAGCCTGCCCAGTGTGCCCATTGAGCACGGCACTATGGCCACGCTGCCGAATTTGTATGAGCCGCTTGACAGGGGAGAAAACAGGTTATCATTGTCGTGTATCTTCAGGAGTGCTTTTTGGGGCGTGATCGCTTTTACGGAAAACTCCGTACCTGTTTCATATTCAAAGACCTTCCTGCCCGTATCGGATGCAACGGTGTCAACAGTATATCCATTGCCGACAAGCCATCGTATCAATGCAAGCGCATAGATCGATCCGCTTGCACCCGTAATGCATACAACAATGCGGTCTTTTATTTGTTTTTTCGGCTCAATGGTCAAATGAAATAGCTCCTTTTACGGTACGGTCACTCAGAGCACATTCACTTCGTTCAGTGTAAATCCCACGAAGAGTCAAAGGTTTTGGATTCTTCGTGGTGCCCTTGCGCCACTCAGAATGACACTATAGCTCAGTTTATTAAAAGGGTACATGAAATTATGAAAGTATGTCAATAGTAGGACAAGTTAATGCCTGGCCGCTGCTTATATTGCATTTTTATGACAGCTATGAGTATATAAAATGGGAAGACGGCATTACTGCCAGCGCAACCGAATACCACAATGGAGGCTCTATGGAATTAAAGGTTATAAAGATCAGCGTACCCGAAGGCTGCAACATAATACTCGGCCAGACCCATTTTATCAAAACCACAGAAGACCTTTATGAAGCAATAGCAACCACGGTGCCGCAGGCAAAGTTCGGCATAGCATTTACAGAGGCATCGGGCCCATGCCTGATACGCAAAGAGGGAAACGACGAAGTGCTGATACATGCGTGCGTGAAGAACCTCCAGGACATAGGCGCCGGACACGTGTTCTGCATACTGCTGAGGGACGCTTATCCGATCAATGTCCTGAATCCAATAAAAAACTGTCCCGAGGTGTGCAGCATATACTGTGCGACTGCAAATCCGGTTGAGGTTGTTGTCGCAAAAACAGAGCAGGGCAGCGGGATTATGGGAGTAATAGACGGCTTTCCTCCAAAAGATGTGGAAACGCCGGAAGATCGCAATCATAGAAAAGAATTCTTGAGAAAGATCGGGTATAAGTTATAATCCCCCCATGCTATTTTTAAAGCTGAAAATATATAGTAAGAAAGGTGAAATGTGAAAAAACTGTCTATTTTGCTCTCTCTGTTCGGTATACTGATGTTTACCGTCAATGCCCGTGCACAGCTTGGAGCCATAGGAGGCATCGCATCGATACAGGGCAAGCAACAAACAACATTCCCATTGTTCACGCTGACCGCGAAGTCAGGCCAACCCAATATACTGGATACAGGCTTCTATCTATATTATGCGCAGGTCGATAGGTACATGGGCAAAGATCTTTATACATTATCTTCAACCAACCTCAAGGAGAGGTTGATCTACAGGATATTTAATGTAAGCTATAATTTAACACCCACGATGAACATTTCCATGAGTATCCCCTATGTTAGTGTTGATTCCGGTCAATTTTTTACAAGTCCGTCGAATCCTAACGGCTATTACGTTGTAACCGGAAGCAGCAGCGGATTGAGCAATCCTGCAGTCAGGTTTATGTATCAGTTCCTGAATTCACCAATGCTTGCTGTTTATGGAACGATCTATTTGCCGACCGGATTTGTCGGAATCGGATCCGAAGGAACGGATCTCGAGGCGGATATTGCTTATACAAGGACTATCGGCATTGTTCAGTGGGATTCGAATATCGGATACAGGCTCACCGGCAAACAGCCTTCAACAAATATAAAGACAAACAATATCGCAATTGCCAATACCGCCTTCAGTATCCCGTTCGGGCTTTCCTTGTCGGGTTTCTTCGAGATGAACGTCATGAACCAGGGGCAGCTCACCGATTTAAATTTTGCATACAGAGGTTATTCCTATACGGTCCAACAGTGGAAGTTCGACCTCGTGCCCGGCATAAGGCTCAGTGTGACACCGAACATATTTTTAACGACAGCCCTGAAATATTCAGTATACAACACATTCCAGTACGGTTACCATTATATATACACAATCGGTATTGACTATCTCGTATTATGAAACGGGGCATCTTTTTAAGCCTGAAGGTAAAACTGGGTCTGCTTGTGGCAGCAATAGTGCTCGCGATCATGAGTATCATAACCTATACCTCTGTTATACGGCAGGAATCAGCCATGAAGCAGGAGATGCGTTCAAAGGCCATAAACATGGCGCAGATTACGGGTGCTCTTGCCTTGCTTGGCGGGAGTGCAACCGACCAATGGGCATTTGCAAAACAGTTCTTAAAGTTTGCACCGCAGCTCGATGATAATATCCTGTATGTAGTCATCATAGACCAGTCAGGTACTGTTATTGACACCGAGATCAACACGGTACTCTTAAAAGACATCACGGGAGGCAACAGCGATACATTCGGGGAAAATATCCCTGATATTGTAAAGGCTAAAATAACCAATGCGCCGCAGCAGCCCGGTTACGCAATGATCATGAGCAAGCTGGGCCATCTTCTGCCTATAGACGTTGTACTGAAACCGAGAAACAATTTTATAGGGACCATGAGCATAGGTTATTCGCTGTACCGGTTCGATGCATCGATTAATAAGGCACGTATGATAACATTGTTGTTCACCATGGCATTTATAATCATTGGTATACTTGCGTCTTTCGGGCTGTCGCTCAATATTACAAAACCCATTTACAGGATAGTGGAGGCAATGAAACATGTACAGCAGGGCGATCTTGAACAGCATGTTGCAGTAAAAACAAAGGATGAGATGCAAATGCTTGCATCGAGTTTCAACTTCATGGTTGACGGCCTGAAAGAAAGGGAACGCATAAAGCAGACCTTCAAAAGGTATGTATCGGAGCTTGTTGCGGAACAGCTTATAAAAGAAAAGGGAATTTCCATAACAGGCGAGCGCAAGGTTGCAACAATCCTGTTCCAGGACATAAGGGGCTTTACGTCCATGTCGGAGCAATTGCCTCCTGAAGAGGTCGTCAGTATATTAAAGGAGTATTTTACGGCGATGGTTGACGTAATCTTCTCATACGAAGGTACGCTTGATAAGTATATAGGCGATGCGATTATGGCTGTTTTCGGAGCTCCGTATGCCCATAAAGATGATCCTTTGAGGGCTGTTAAAACTGCCATAGACATGCAGAAGGCGCTCACGGCCTTGAATAACAGATGGGGAAAAGAAGGCCTGAACAGGCACCTTGCAGTCGGGTGCGGTATTTCGACAGGTCCTGTTGTAGCAGGCAGTGTAGGCTCGGAAAAGAGGCTGGAGTACACGGCCATAGGTGATACGGTGAACCTTGCGTCAAGGATAGAAGGGCAGACAAAGGGCGGTCAGATACTTATATGCGAGCACACATACAATGCAGTCAAAGATAGTATTAGCGTAAATGCGCTGGATAAGGTATACTTAAAAGGAAAGAAGGAGCCGCAGCAGATCTACGAGGTCTTGTATGAGTTATAAAAGGTTTGTGATTACAGGCGTTGCCGTTGTTCTCTCCTCAGTATTGATGTTATCTGCATGCTCAAAAAAGAAGAGCGAGGAGGAGATCACGATCACCCTCAAAACAGAAGGTACGGTTTCTCCGCAGTCAGTGACTACGGATACATCTACTTCAACAAGACCTTCCGTGCCTTTGAAGCAGGAAGCTGTACATGATAGAAAAGGCAGGGTAAAAAAAACGGAGCAGGCGATGGTTCAGCCCCTGCAGGGACAAACGGCTCCGGAAAACAAAACCCCGGGCATGCAAACGCAGGTGGCGAGCAATGCGCCGCCTGTTGTGCAGCAGCCTTCACCCGAGGATATCGCACGGCAGCAGATACTGGCGATTATTAACAGGCAGAAACAGGCAATGGCAGCAAAAAATGTAAACCTTGCTCTTGAAGACCTTGCGGGGAATCACGATCAAAATGAACAGGCACTGCAGGATTATTTTGACAGGTATGAAAAGATCAGTGTCGATTTCTCCAATATTTCCGTAAACGTATCAGGCGGTACGGCAATAGCCGTGATGGATCAGAGGACATCCATAGTTACAAAGAGCGTTATACCTCAGACAGTGACAGAGCTGACAAAGGTACAGTGGACATTTGTCGACGAGAATGGAAAATGGTTCATAACCGGCACACAGATACTGTCAAAGATGAAGGGGAAATAAACACTGTCGTGCATCTGAAAAGCAAAAAGAACCCGGCAAAAGACATCGCAGGGATACAGTAAGGCGGGGGGACCCTTATATAAGGCAGCTTGTAATATAATCTGAAAAGTGCATAGATCAGACCTATGCGAACAGACTACACACCGTACATGAAGCTTGCAATAAGTCTTGCAAGGAAGGCCGAAGGCATGACATCGCCTAATCCGCTTGTAGGTGCCGTGATCATAGACCGCAAGGGCACTATCATCGGGAAAGGTTTTCATAAAAGGGCCGGGGAGCCTCATGCGGAAGTGATGGCTCTGAAAGATGCGGGTAATGTCCCTGCCGGCAGTACAATGGTGGTAAGCCTTGAGCCGTGCAATCATTTTGGCAGGACACCTCCATGCACACATGCAATAAAAAAATCAGGCATCAGGAGGGTTGTAATTGCAGTTCGTGATCCCAATCCGGATGTAAAAGGGAATGGAATCAGGTACCTGAGAAGTGCAGGCATAGATGTAGTATCCGGCGTTTGCGAGCAGGACGCAAGGCGGCTGAACGAGGCATATTTCAAGCATGTTACTACATCTCTGCCTTATATAAGTATAAAGCTTGCAATGAGCATGGACGGCAGGATCGCAGCGTACGACGGCTCGTCAAGATGGATCACATCGGAAAATTCAAGGCGGATAACTCACCGGTTTAGAAATATTGCCGATGCCGTTGCTGTCGGTGTCGGGACTGTAAAAAAGGATAATCCCGAGCTTACGGTACGGCATGTTCCTGTCAGACCAAGGCCGTTGTACCGTATTATATTTGATACACATCTTGGCACGCCGCTGAACGCCCGCGTAATTTCCAATCAGAACGACATCTATAAAACCATGATCCTTACGGCAAACACTGATGCTTCATTGGTCAATGCTTTCACTGAACGAGGAGCAGAGGTCGT
>JAJYJX010000129.1 GCA_021789095.1 bacterium | reverse complement strand
CGGGTGGTGGTGGCGTCCATGGGAAGGCGGCTGGTATCGATCACGCTATTATAACCGTGGCTGGATTTATTATAACCGTGTGCCGAGGTTCTATTATGACGTAGACCCGCATTGGAGAGGATACTACAGGGACCATAATTGGCAGGGACACCCGTGGAACTATCAACGCATCCCTGACAGAGACCTTCAGCGCAACTGGAGGGGCTGGCATAATGACAGGTATTGGGAAAGGCAAAGGGCATGGGGCGTCCGGGACTACCACCCCCGAACCATACAGCAGAGACAGGGCGTAAGATACCAAAGGCAACAGGAATACCAAAGGAGGCCTGAGGTCATAAGACATCAGCAACAAATACGTGAACAGCAAAAACGACCGCAGGGGCAGAGGTATCAGCGTCAGCCGCAAAGACAACCTCAGGGACAGCAGAAGCACGAAGAGAGATCCAGGGGGAGGTCACAAGATAGATAGTTTCAAAGAAAGCATGAAGAATGAAAAGGGGCACGCTTGCAGCGTGTCCCTTTGTGTTTCAGATAGAACAAAGGGATCCGATCAAAAATGATACAGGAAGGAAAAGATGAGGGATGTGAAGCTCATGTTCAGGTTATACGGAGTTGTAATGGTTCCGCTCAGACCGCCGCCGCCTACGCTGAACTTATTGTTCGTAAGGTTGTGGTATATAAGTTCGCCGCCGAGGGAGATGTGGTTCGTTACATAGCCCTCATACCCTATACCGAGATCAAAGCCGGTAGCAAAAGATGAAGAGGTGCCGTTGGAAGATAAGTTTGACGTTGCTCTTGCAAAACCGGTGTTAGCAATCCCTAAGATAAAATAGAGATCGCTTACAGGGCTTAACGGTATAATGGGCTTTAAATCAATGAACGGCAGCTGGATAAAACTCCATGTCCCTTTGATTCCCTGTGAACTGAAGACGCCCACTGACTGGTGGTACCCGAGCTCGATTGCAAGGTTCCTTATGAATTGATACCCAAGCCTTATTGTCCATCCGAACCCTGCTGAGAATCCGTCCTCATCCGGTCCTGTCGGCAAGTCAGCACCGAGTGCAGTGCCGAGATAAAAACCTGTGTGATCCTCGTTTATTGCTGTGACCCGATACCCCCTGTAGCTGGCCGAAGCGCCGGAAACAAGCATGGCGGACATTGTAATGAAAGAAAGAATAAAAATAAGAGAAACCCTCTTCAACAGCTTTGCCATTTTAAAGCTCTCCTTTTCAGTTTTTCTAATAAAAACTTTTATAAACGAATAACCATAAATCGTCAATGTTTTGTCGCTGCTGAAGCAGTAAATCCTCTCATACACGTTTCTCTTGACAAACCAAACGCCCTTAGTGTTTAACGATAAAAAATCGTCAAAATGGAGGTAATATGGTTTATTTCAATCTTGAGCGCTGGGCGAAGAGACCGGATAAAAAGGAGAAGGGCCAGGGCATGACAGAGTACATCCTGATCGTTCTGCTCGTGGCCATCGCCCTCATCGCCGTGTTCGGCGTATTCCGCAACAAGCTCATCAAGGGCGTAAAGACCGCGGGCCAGCAGATCGAGAGCGTGACAAACCAGAGCAATGAGGGCGCACCAGACAAAGAAAGCTCGGGAGAATGAACAGGTTCAGCCGAAAAAATCCTGTAGGGGCAGGGCTCGCCCCTGCCCTTGTAACCCCGCAAAATGGAACGGACAAGAAATGCGTTTCTTCGGGTCAGGCAATGGTGGAGTTTTTGATTGCGTTCCCTCTTGTGCTGATCACTGTACTTGCAATCGTACAATTGTCGCTACTCGCACAAACAAAACTCTTTGTTGAATACGCAGCATTCAATGCGGCTCGTGTGGCAATTGTCCAACCTGATAATCCTGATGATATTTCTGAATCTGCAAAATTATCAATGACCCCAATCTCCCCGCGTATAGATGCGATGTCAGGAATATCCATTGTTTCGGGTGCTGTGAATAATATTGCCAACATGTTTGGAGATGCAAGCACATTACTACTGCGATATGTCTATGCAAAGCAATTTACAGATGTAAAGGTTGTAACAAATCCATCACAATCTAACGATGATATTACAGTGCATATTGATTATCTTGCCCTGCTTACAATCCCCATTATTAACAAAATAATAGGCACAGGGAGTTCCGGCATTTTAAGCATACTTTCCAATTACACGGGTGCTGATAATGGATGGATAAGCACCATTTCGTCAATTATGGGCACTGACTATTTCTATCCATTATCTTCTGAAGAAACGCTTACTGTAGAGGCACTTAATGAACCGCCCCCGGCAGATCCGTCTAAATGTGTTTACACCTACATCGATAATAATGGTGTAAAGCATACATATACAAATGATGAAGTATATCAATCCGGCACATACAAAAATAGCAAACCACAATATCATACTGATAAAAACCAAACTGGCATAAGCAGAATTGTCCGGCAGGAATGCCCGTGAGTATAAAGGCACTACGGTATAGGAATAATAAGGAGCAGGGGCAGGCAATAGTTTTTGTTGTGATCACGCTTATCACATTGATCATATTTGTTGCTTCGGTTATTAATGTTGGCAGGGAACTTTCATACAAGATGGAGATGCAGAACACTGCTGACAGTGCATCCATGGCAGGCGCTGTATGGGAGGCTCGGGGACTAAACCTTATCGCCGGATTGAATCAAGGCATTGTCCTCTCTGTTGAATTAATTGTGATCGTAGTAGCAGCCATTGCTATATTAGGTGTATGTGCAGGCACTTTATGGTGGGCTGGCATTGGCGAAGCATGTGCTACTGCACTCCCTGTTGTTCTGAATTTTGCGAATAATGCGATACGACGCTTATGGAATACCGCTGTAGAGATGTCGAATCTTGAGAAAAAAATAGCAAAGATCTTCCCTTATATGATCCCTGTCGCTGTAGAGCTTGCAAGCGGAGCAAACACACATAGCCCTGTATCCATTCCATACCCGTATCAACCTTCCGGTAGTGTACCTCCTCCGCTTACACCGCAGACAATTTCATTGAATGTTGATAAAGGTGGGTTCCAAGACCTGATTAAGGCTATTATGGAGGATCTTAGCAAAACACTTGATAAGATCTTCCCTCTCTTATCGGAGGCTTTGGGTTTGCTTGGCAAATCAATAGATCTCAATTCGCTTTCATCAAGCGGGGCTATATCAACAACATTTAAAGATAGCCACAGCTACGATAATTATACCCAGGCCGTAGATGCCAATAACAAAGCAAACAAACCTGCTGGGTCAGCTACAGATATTACGAGTACAAAAAAGGTCGATGCGGGATGGTTTTATACTACAACGATCTACAGTGTCCCGGATCCATGCAATAATTGCTCAACAAGCATTAAAAGTCAGAGTCTTTGCAATAAGATACCATGGTCACGCAGTACAGAACCGCCGGAAGATAAAAAATCTGGTTTTGTTGATTGTATCCCGAAAGACTGCACAGGAGGATCAGGGGCTAACGCAGGAGGTGTTATATCCGTTCCTCTTAAAGAAGAGGTATTCTGTAAACTCGATCTGTCAGTAGAAACAACTACCAAAACAAGCCCGCCTTCAGAACTGCCTGTTCCGATGAAGCTTCATCCAAGATCGGATGAATTTCTTTACATGGCGGTTGCAGCAACGGATCTCGGCAAAAAAAGATCCCCGGTGTTTATAAACAATAGAAATTTACTTTCCGAAGATCAAAACCCTTGGGGTTTTCTTGCACTTTCTCAGGCAAAGCCGCAAAGCCCGAGTACAAAACCGGGAGACATACTATTTGAAATGGACTGGGACGCACATCTTATAAAGTTCACAGCTTTGAAGGCCATTGCAGAACAACTCGGACTGAAATCGACCAATAGCGTAATCAAATGGATAGATGATAAACTTATATTGCATTGAAAAAAAGAAAAAAACAAAAGATGGGCAGTCTTCCTCTGTCATTCCCACGAAAGTGGGAATCCAGACTTATTCACAAATAGCTTTACTGGATTCCCGTATACACGGGAATGACACAAAGGGGTTGGCAGTAATAGGTCAGTCCGCCACAGAATTTATAATTATATTCCCTGTATTGTTGCTAATGCTTAGCAGTGTAATCTTTTTTGCAAGACTACTCGTTTTGAAACAGCGTACAGTTACAGCAGTAAGATATGTTGCATGGTATGCAGGCAGACACGAAGAAAATGAACCATCAGCAGATATATTAAAAAGTTTGTTCTTCAATCAAACCTCTCATATAAGCATAAGCCATCCTGAACCAAAGGTTGGATTTGCAGGCTATTCACTAGAAGATATTGGAGCTGTATTGGGAGAAGCGGCAGGTATAAAGGGCACTGCTATTGATGTATCCTGCTATAACTATCCTTTTTCATCTAAAACAGCTCATACAGGCGCACAGCACTTTGTATTTATGGCTACATGGAAGGGAAGCAGCAGTATCGGACAGGCGCTCAAGTATGGACTCTGGGCTATTGCAGTAGCCAAAGCATTCAAAGGAAGCAGCACAAGCATTGATCTCGAAAACCCATCTATTACTGGTAATTAAAGTGGGTAAAAGTCATATGAAACATATCACATTAGCTATTTTAATCTCTCTGATGCTTCTTTTATTTTTCATATCCAAAAGTAAAAGTACCGTATACGACCTGTTTTCTTCGGAAGGCATACTGGACAATATACCCCACAAAACGCTGCATTTTAAAGTAAATGGGCAGAGTATGGATATGCTTATCGGAAATCAGGAAGATGACGGCGCCTTGCTTTCAATGGCGCGCAATAATAAATCCCTGCCGTTTTACCGTGATAAAAATGGCGGGCTTGCGGTTCACTTCAATGGGAGTATCGACAGGCAAAAGGCAACATCGCCGGTAACATTGATGTCAATGATAGAGCCTTTAATGAGTTTTGCTAATAATAGCCACTCTGTCAAATATGTAGGTTTAAAGCTTGATAAGGGGTTTGATATAAACAAGTTTTTGGATGAAAGCGTATATGACTCAGAAGACCTTCCCGTTTATCCAGCCGCTGTAAAAATTAATACCATCCAGACGACGAAATTCTCAATAGGTCATTATAAGGCAGAGGCAACTCCGGATGCAGTAAGGCTTTATTATGATTCAAGGCTCCAGTCAGAAAACTATAAAAAGGTGCATGGAGAGCACGGTTTAACATTATATCAGTCAGGAGCACGGCTGTTTTTATTGGATGTAGAGGAAAAAGAGGCAGGGTATGTCTCGATTATTACTTATGCAGTCAAACAGTAATAAAGGCCAGACCATGGTCGAATATCTCATTGTGACAATGGTACTTGCCCTCAGCATCGGCATCGCAGTGAAGATGCTCGGATATGCAATGAGCAATTATTTTGGATTCCTTATCGCGTTTATATCCCTGCCGATCCCATAGGAGGCATTATGAAACTTGATAGAAATAGGAAGTTGATCATAGGCATAGGGAGTGGTGTGATTGCAATCATACTGCTCCAGCTTTATCTTGCCGCATTCAGACACTCTGTTTACAGTGAGCTTGAGACAGTGGATGTACTTGTAGCAAAAACAAATATAAAGCCTGGTTCAATTATTATAAAAGATAGTCTGACATCAATACCGCAACCCAAAAGATACCTTTCACACAACACAATCCAGCAACAGGATCGAGATGCTGTCATAGGGCACAGAGCTGTTATGCAGATAGATAAAGGGGAGCCGCTTCAATGGACAATGCTCGGCGCTGCAAAAGGTTCCGGATTTACATCCCTGATAAAAGAAAGCGAAAGGGCAATATCCATTGCAGTTGATAACCAGAGCAGCGTGTCAGGCTTGATAAGGCCGGGTGACCATGTTGACATGCTCGGAACATTCTCATTTCCATCGACTTCAGGTGCAACAAAGCTTGCCACCATTACGCTCCTTCAAAATGTTACCGTACTCGCAACAGGCGGTATATGGGGCAGAGGACTACAGGAATCGGAGCCATATAGCTACAATAGTCTTACGCTTGCCGTATCGCCTGTAGAATCAGAACTGCTTACTTTTGCATCGGAAAGGGCAAGGTTAAATTTTGTCTTGAGAAATGCAGATAATATACAAACAGAAGAAAACCTGCCGCTTGTTGGATGGGAGGATATTATGAAAATCGGCAATCTCAAACAAATCCAGCACGAACGAAATATCAGGGTAATAAAAGGCAAGGGTGGAGAATGAAAAATCTGAATCAAAAGTCAAAACATGTCATGCCGAATTTATTTCAGCATCTATATCTATTGATGAAGAATCAGATTCTGAAACAAGTTCAGAATGACAAAAAAAAGAAAAGGATAAGGAGTATTCCAAAGCCAACCAGCTTAATAAACTTTTTGAGCGTAGTGCCTTTTTTATTGATAATATCCTCCGCACATGCAGACCAAACCATCATCTCTCTTGTGCAGGGACAAAGCCGTGTAGTGGAATTACGCGATATATCGAAAGTTGCTATTGGCGATGCGACAATAGCAAGTGTAAAAGTAATAAATAACCACCAGCTTATGGTAACCGCTATTTCAAGGGGTGTTACAAACCTTTCTGTATGGCAGATATCGGGCAAGAAACAAGACTATACTACACGGCTTTGTCCCTGCACA
>JAJYJX010000128.1 GCA_021789095.1 bacterium | reverse complement strand
AACTCGTTTTCTCCGGGAATAATAGGCAGTATCGCCCTTTCGGCAAGTGCTCCGTGACCGATTTCCCTCCTTCCCGGCCCCCTTAACTGTTTCACCTCACCAACAGAAAAAGGCGGGAAGTTGTAATGCAGCATGAACCTCTTCTTGTTCTCCCCTATAATCTCGTCTATAAACTGTACATCATCAAATGTTCCAATGGTAGTGACTACAAGCGCCTGCGTTTCTCCTCTTGTGAATAAGGCTGAACCGTGTGTCCTTGGAAGCATGCCAATCTCGCATTTTATGGGCCTTACGTCGTTGAGAGACCTTCCGTCAATACGGCTCTGTTCCTTTATGATCATGTTACGGGCCATCGTTGATTGCAGCTTCTCAAGCGCCATTTCGACCTCCTCAGGCCGATAACGCTCATCAGCGGTCAATTCTTCCACAGCACTGCCGAACAATTTCCTTAATTTTTCCTGTCTTTCCTGTTTTATCCTTGTTGTGAGTATATCCTTCAGGGACGCTGAATAGTTATTCTCTACCAGACGGTAAAGTTCATCACTTATAAGGCCGTTGCCGTACTGCCTCTTTGCTACTTTAAGCTCCTGAGCTATGGACTCCTGCAGTTCGATAATCGGCTGCATCATCCTGTGCCCGTAGAAGATGGCTTTCTGTATTTCCTCTTCAGGAACAACCTTTGCCCCTCCCTCAACCATTACAACAGCATCCTTGCTTCCTGCTATTATTATATCCATATCACTTTCCGCAAGCTGGTCTGTTATAGGATTAAGGACAAATGCACCATGTATCCTTCCCACTTCAACTGCAGCTATGGGACCTGCGAACGGAATATCTGAAAACATAAGGGAAGCTGATGCAGCTGTTATTGCAACGATATCCGGATCATTTTTCTGATCAGCCGATATCACAGACGAAATAACCTGTATCTCATAATTGAAGCCCTTGGGTATGAGCGGCCGTATCGGCCTGTCAATCAACCTGGACGATAATACCTCTTTCTCGGAAGGTCTGCCTTCCCTTTTAAAATACCCGCCGGGTATTCTTCCCGCAGAATAAAACCGTTCCTGGTATTCCATGGTAAGCGGTACAAAATCCTGCTTTTCTACAGGCTCAAAGCCTGCAACTGCCGTTGTCAGAACACCTGTCTCAGCATAGCTTACGTATGCAGAGCCATGGGCCTGCTTTGCCATTCTCCCTGTCTCTATTGAAAATTCTCTTCCGCCAATCTGGACGGATCTTTTTATTATCATGTTTTTATTTCCTTATCCCCAATCTGCTAACCAGATCATTATATCGCTTTTCTGAGCTTTTCTTTAAGTAGTTCAACAAACTACGCCTCTGACTCACCAGCTTCAGTAAACCCTGCCTTGAATGGTGATCCTTCTTGTGCGTCTTAAAGTGTTCTTCAAGCATGTTAATCCTTTGTGTAAGCAGAGAAATCTGGACCTCGGGCGACCCCGTATCCTTTTCATGGGCGCCAAAGTCCTTTATAAGCTCTGCCTTCTTTCCCTTTGTTAAAGCCATTTTTTACCTCCTATGTTTGTACTTCTTGATTTCCCAAAGAATCATTCTGTCTTATCTCATTCATAAGTATTTCACCGTCTATTAAGAAACTGTAGTCATGAGCATTACAGGTAAGGTGTTGTTTTATTTTATGCAGTTGGAGCGCCTGTCCTACAGTGAAGCCACCTATGCTTAACCGTCTCAGTTCTGTTACATGAGCACAACAACCTATACCATCCCCTATAGATTTTGCAAGCGAACGGATGTAAGTGCCTGATGATACTGCTGCTGTAAATTCCGCATAAGGAGGGTAGAACTTATTCATAGAAAGATCCGTGATTTTTACCATTCTCGGGGATACTTCCACCTTCTGGCCCTTCCTGGCATATTCATACAGCGGTCTCCCCCTGTACTTTATTGCAGAATATGCGGGCGGATGTTGTTCTATAATACCCGTAAGGGATTGTACAGCTTCAATTAAAGCATCCGTCGTAATATGAGTGTAATCGCATTCTTTTATTATTGTTCCGGCGCTGTCCATGGTATCGGTTTCCTGACCGAACCTTACGGTAAAGGTATAAACCTTGCTCAATTTCAGGAAATATCCGGCAAGCTTTGTTGCGGTTCCCAAAAGCAGTATCATTAGACCGGTTGCTATGGGATCCAGTGTGCCGGTATGACCGATCTTCACTGCAGGCAGTAATCCTTTTAACTGCCTTATTACATCATACGATGTGATAAAAGGCGGCTTATCAATTAAAATTGCCCCTGAAACCTGCATATTCATTATTTTAACCTCTCCACAATCTTACTGAAAACCTTGTTTTTAACGTCAAACAACCGCCCTTCCATGGTACACCCTGCCGCGTTCTTGTGTCCGCCCCCTCCCAATTCTTCGGCTATGTCTGAAACATTGAAATCGCTTTTTGACCTGAGGCTCACTTTATACCTGCCATCTTCTATTTCCCTGAACAATACAGCCACAATAACACCGCTTATTGATTTAGGATAATCTATCATACCCTCTGCATCTTCCCTGGATGTCCCGGTGGCTTCATACATATTTTTTGAAAGTTCTACAGATGCTATCTTACCGTCGGACGACAGCTCAAGTGTGTTCAGTATCATCTCTAAAAGTTTCAACCTTTCGAGTGACTGGTTCTCGTAAAGCTTCTCGGTGATACCTGCAATGTCCGCACCGGATCTGACAAGTTCGGATGAAATCTTGAGAGTATTGTACGTCGTATTTCTGTACCTGAATGAACCTGTATCGTATATTATGCCTGTAAGCAGCAGGGATGCTATCGTTATGTCGATATCCGCGCCGATCTTCTTAAAAAGATCGTATATAAGTTCACACGTGGCTGATGCACACGGGTCAACTATGTTGAGATCCCCGTACATTGTATTTGTTCTATGATGATCTATATTGACAAAAAAACTACTCTTTAACCTGTTGAATTCACCGCCCAGCATATCTGGACTGCCTGCATCAACGCAAATTGCCACATCAAATCTCATGGCAGGCATAACGGTGCTTATCACGGAGGAGTATTTCATAAATTTCATGAATTTTGGCAGATCGTCTTCATTGTAAACCTTAACATTCTTACCCGTACCTTTGATGTAGTGATAAAGTGATAATGCGGAACCAATGGTATCCGGTTCCGGGTTTACATGTGTTAATATCAAAAACGACTTATTCTTTTTGATTAATCGCTTAAACTCATCGATACTTTTTGTTTTGATCATAAATATTTGAGCTTCTTTAATACCGTGTCTATTCTTTCACCGTAATCAAGTGAAGTATCGTATTTAAAAACGAGGGAAGGCATACTCTTAACACTGAGATGGCCCAGCATCAACTCTCTTCTTATGAAACCCGCCGACTTCTTAAGGGCCGCAGCAGTTTTTTCTTTTTCTTCATCATTGCCGATTACAGTATAATAAACTACGGCTGATTTTAAATCAGCTTTAACCTCTACTTCATTGATCGTTATGAACCCTATCCTGGGATCCCTTACCCTCCTGGATATTATCGCAGTTATCTCTTTCTTCAGCAGCTCACCAAGCCGCTGTGTTCTGTTCGGTATCATGGTCCAGTCTGAATGCCTTCTTTTTCCATTCTGTATACTTCCAGTTCATCATCTTTCTTTACATCATTAAACTTTTCTATTCCGATACCGCATTCATACCCTTTATCGACATCCTTGACGTCTTCTTTGAACCGCTTCAGCGAATTGATCCTGCTGTTATATACAACAACGCCGTCCCTGACCACCCTTACATTGGCACCCCTCTCGATCCTGCCGTCAACGACCATTGAACCCGCTATTACGCCAACCTTGCTGATCTTGAATATTTCGAGCACCTTGGCCCTGCCTATAACTTTCTCTTTGATCACAGGTTCCAGCAATCCGCTCAGTGCTTTCTTTATGTTGTCTATCAGTTCATAGATTATATTGTAAGTCTTAATCTCTATATTCTGCGTTCCCGCGACCTGCACAGCCCTTGAGTCCGGTCTTACATTGAACCCTATGATTATACCGTCTGAAGCAGCGGCCAGCATTACGTCACTTTCCGTTATGCCTCCTATGCCGGCATGTATTATTCTCACCTTTACCGTTTCACTGGAAAGGCCCTCTATTGCGTCCTTTATTGCGCCGAGAGAACCCATGACATCGCATTTCAGGAGTACAGGGAGCTCTTTTATACTGCCCTCCTCTATCTTCCTGTATATGTCCTCCAGCGATATCTTCACCTTTTTTGCAGGCATAATATCTTGCTGCTGATTGAGACGGTACTCCGTAATCTTCCTTGCAGTCTCTTCATCGTTAACAGCCAATATATTGTCGCCAACTTCCGGAAGCGATTCAAAACCTATGATTTCCACAGGTGTGGACGGCCCGGCGGCTTGTATAACATTACCGTTATCATCCAGCAGTGTCTTAACCTTGTTATAATTAAGCCCGTAAATTATGTAGTCACCCTTTCTGAGGGTGCCCTCTTTTACTATTGCAGTTGCAACGACTCCGAAACCCCTGTCCATCCTGGTCTCTATAATGGTCGCCTTTGCCTTTTTATCAGGATTCGCTTTTAATTCCATCATCTCTGACTGTAAAAGAATAAGCTCAAGCAGTTCATTAATGCCTGTTTTCTTCTTTGCAGAGATCATCGCGTAAAGTGTGTTTCCTCCCCACTGCTCCGGCACGAGACCGTAGTCGGAAAGCTGCTGCATCACTCTCTGGGGCTGAGCTTCAGGCTTGTCTATCTTATTTATTGCAATCAGTATGGGTACACCGGCAGCCTTTGCATGATCGATCGCTTCAATAGTCTGTGGCATAACGCCGTCATCCGCAGCAACAACAAGTATAACGATGTCCGTTACCTTCGCACCCCTTGCACGCATTGCGGTAAAAGCCTCATGGCCCGGTGTATCAAGAAAAACAACAGGTTTGTTGTCCAGTGTTATCTTGTACGCACCTATGTGCTGTGTGATACCGCCTGCCTCACCCTCTGCCACTTTTGTTGTCCTTATTGCATCAAGCAGGGTGGTTTTACCGTGATCAACATGTCCCATAACGGTAACAACAGGCGGTCTTAGTCTGAGTTTTTCCGGCGTATCCGGTTCCTCCTGCAGGTTCGTTTCCGGAGATTGTTCCTGCTTTACAGCCACCTCAAATCCGATGTCCTTGATTATAAGGGAAGCAACATCGGCTTCTATAACATCATTTATACCCGCCATCACACCGAGCGTTATAAGCCTTTTGATGATTTCTGCGGCCTTTACCCCCATTATTTGTGAAAGGCTTGACACCGTCATCCTGTCTTCTATTTTTACTACCTTCTTCTGCTTTTGAACCGGGGGCTTGGGGACTGGAGAAATAGATTTATCGTGCTTATGCTGCTTATGCTGGTTTTGCACCTTTTTAGGATAGCTCGCAACATCCTGCAATATAGTTTCATCGTCCTTGCTTTCTTCAAGAAGATCAATTTCTTCGGAAAGATCTGTTTTTATCTTTGATAATATTTTCTTCTTTATGAATGCTCCACCTTTTTCCGATTTGATCTTGCCCTTGCCTCTCATATCAGGTTCTGCCGGTCCCGGAGGCTGCTTGGAGAGCTTCTTTATGTCCTGGACCTCCGGTCCCCTGGCCGGTTTTTCCTGGGACTTCTGTGCCTGCCCTGCCTGTACTACCCCTGCAGCCTTCTGCTCCTCAGAAAGAACCTGTTCTTCTTCAGCCATTTTTATCTTACTTACCGGTTGTTCACCGGGCTGTTTCTCTTCTATCTTTTTTTCTTTTACGGCTGCATGTTTCTGGATATCGGTCTTGACAAACTCCTTTTCAGGTTTTACGGCCCCGGCATGTTCTTTTGCGGCGGCGACCTCTTTTTCAGCTCCGGCCGCCGGTTGGGCAGACTCCTGGGGCTCAATGGTTGGAGAAGGAGTAACGGAAGGTTCTTTCCTCTTTCTCAATATGGTTTTGGGCTTTACCTCTGACTGCGCCTGCTCTTTTTCTATCAAATGTCTGAGTACGTCGACATCCTTGTCTTCAACAGCACTGTTATGGCTTTTGACAGGTACACCAAGGTCGTTGAATTTCTTTATAAGATCTTTATATGATATGTTCAGTTCTTTTGCTATTTCGTGAACCCTTTTTTTCATACTGCCCCTTTTATGTATCCTGACTGACAGCTACAGACTTATCAGCCGAAGATGCGCCTTCCGCTCTCTTTTTTAATTCCTCAACGGCTGATTCCTTGAGTTGTTTTGCATTCTTTTCATCGAAACCGGGTATCTTTACCAGTACATCCATGGGAGCATCGGCAAGCTCCTTTATTGATTTTATGCCGTATCCGTAAAGAAGTTCAGCGGTCTTGACCGTTATTGCACTGAACTCGGAGAATGCCTCTTTCGCCTTTTCCTTTATTTCCTTAAGGTTGCTCTCACTCTTGATATCTATCTTCCATCCCGACAACTGGGCTGCAAGCCTGACATTGATACCTTTTCTTCCTATCGCGAGTGACAACTGGTCGTCAGGAACTACAACTTCTATATACCGCTCTGCCTCGTCAACAGAAACCTCGGTTATCTTTGCAGGTGCGAGTGCTGCGATTATGTATTTAGCCTGATCCGGTGT
>JAJYJX010000127.1 GCA_021789095.1 bacterium | reverse complement strand
GTTTTGTCAACTCTATCTCTGTAAGGTTGAGGCCGGGTTTCTCAGCCAACTTTTTTCTTGCGGACAGCACAAGCAGATCCGTTTGCACACCATTTGGACATACCTGAACACATGCCGAACACAAAAGGCATTCAGAGATAAATTGTTTTGTTTTTCTGGAGGGATCAATACGGTTTTCAAAAAGTGCCTGGACAAGTGTTGTCTTGCCGCGCGGTGAAGCGCCTTCCTCGTTCAGTTCGTCAAACACAGGGCAGACCGACCTGCACTGCCCGCATTTAACACAAAGAGAATATTGGTCTTTGGAATTAAAGAACATCGTCAAAATCCACAGAAATATGAGCTGGATCTGCAGGGCAAATCCAGCTTAACTATTTATGCTGTTTCCGGTTATCCCGGTATATGAGTAACTTTATTATAACAAAATTACCCGATTTGGAAACGATCAAATTTTATTACCTGTATCCCCCCCTGCTGTTGCCTCTGTATCCACCTTTTTTCTGGCCTCCGCCGTAGCTTCAGCCTTCTTTTTTCTCCATTGGTTTTGCCTCAGCTACCCTGATGCTTCTTCCCTTGAAGTCCGTGCCGTTGACCTGTTCGATAGCTTTCTTTGCTTCTTCATCGTTTGTCATTTCAACGAATCCAAAGCCTTTCGAGCGATCCGAGTACTTATCCTTGATTATGGTAACGCTCTGAACTGCACCAATTTTCTCAAACAGCCCCTTTACTTCTTCTTCAGTGGTGTTAAACGTCAGGTTGCCCACATACAATTTTAGCATGTTTTTTTTCTCCTTTTTTAAAGTATGACTTATTTTGTGAAAGTAAACAATTTATTATATAGCCTGTCCAATCATATCTAGCGAGGAAAGGTTCTCGACGGAGGATGTGTCCGGGATCTCCTGTCCGAGATATTTTGCCCTTACAAACCTTCTGAGGATTTTTGCGTTGCGGGTCTTCGGGAGGTCTGATATGAATTTTACGGTTTTCGGCATCAGTGATTTACCGAGCGATGAGGATACGAGTGCTATCAATTCATTTCTTAATTCTTCTGTGGGGGAATGCCCTGGTTTTAATACAGCGAAGCACACAATCGCCTCTCCTTTTAATTCATCCGGCACACCTATTGCAGCGGCTTCTGAAACCGCCCTGTGGGACACCATGACCGATTCAACCTCTGCAGGGCCGACACGCTTACCCGCTATCTTTATCGTATCGTCGGATCTGCCGTGCAAAAACCAGTAGCCGTCCTTATCTACGGATGCCCAGTCACCATGCACCCAGGTATGCTCCCACCTGCCCCAGTAGGTTTGAATGTAGCGCTGCGGATCGTGCCATATACCCCTGGTCATACCGGGCCATGGTTTCTTGCAAACGAGCTCTCCAACGCCGCCCCTGACAGGTTTTGCATTATCATCAAAGACATCTATATCCATACCCAGTGCCGGTCCCCCCAGGGAACACGGCTTAAGCGGTTTAACAGGATGAACGGATAAGAAGCATGCACCGACCTCTGTCCCTCCCGAAAGGTTTATGATCGGACACCTCCCGGCGCCGATGTTCCTGTACAGCCACATCCAGGGATCAGGATTCCATGGTTCTCCCGTAGATCCGAACATACGCAGGCTCGAGATATCGTGCACCTTTACCCAGTGATCGCCGCTGCGCATGAGTGCCCTCACGGCGGTTGGGGAAATGCCGAGGATTGTTATCCTGTGATGTTCTACCATGTCCCATAACCTGTCCGGTTTTGGCCAGTCAGGTGCCCCTTCATAGAAGAACAGGGTACCTCCCATTGCAAGGCCGCCTACGACCTCCCAGGGACCCATGATCCATCCCATATCGGTGAACCAGAAAAGTATATCCTGATCCTTCATATCGATCTGGAAAGCTATTTCTTCAGCCTGTTTTACAAGGAAGCCTGCATGGGTATGTACCGCGCCCTTGGGCGTTCCCGTTGTTCCCGATGTGTATATGACCATCCACGGTGTTTCTGAAGGAAGCTTTTCTGTTTGTGAAACGGACGGTTTATCCTTTATAAAATTATACCACTCTATGTCCCTGCCGTCTGTCCATGGTATGTCAATGCCCAGCCTCTTGAGGACAACCACATGCTTCACTGCCGGACTCATGCTTAGGGCCGCATCAGCCGTCTTTTTCATCTCAACGATGCTGCCTTTTCTGTAAAACCCGTCCGCGGTAAAAAGTATCTTTGCAGATGCATCATTGAGCCTTGATGCGATCGCTTCGGGACCATACCCTGAAAATACGGGTATAAAGATAGCGCCGATCTTCGCAATTGCCAGGAGTGCTATTGCTGTTTCAGGAAGCATTGGCATGAACACGCCGACGGCATCACCCGTTTTTATTCCAAGGCTTTTGAGGCCTTCTGCAGTGCGGTTAACTGTCTGATACAGGTCAAGGTACGTAAGCTTTCTTGTCTCGCCGTTTTCGCCTTCCCAGATAAGGGCAACCTTGTGGCGTCTGTAGGTATTTATGTGCTTGTCGATACAGTTGTGGACAATGTTGATCCTGCCTCCGGAAAACCATTGGGCCCATTCAATGCCCCTCTTTGTATCAAGGACTTTCTTGTAAGGCGTGTACCACTCGATACCAAGATATTTGTTTACAGCATCCCAGAACCATTCTATATCACTCTGCGAGCGTTTGACCAGATGATCGAAATCCCTGACCTTGTGTGCCCTCATAAATGCGTATACGTTACTGTCATGAACTGCTTGCTTAAACCCCTTCCAGTAGAGCCTCTTTGCCAATCAAATATTCTCCTGTGAACGAAATCATATTTTATTAATAATATCTAAAATAACAAATGTCAATAAAGTAAACGGGATGGATATGCGTTACTGCAGGCTGAGCGTCTGGCCCGGCTCCAGTACGAAGATCTTATCCTCAATACCTGCCTGAAGGGCTGATTGCTTCAGGCGTTTTATAGGCTCATCAAGCGGTTCCATTGAAAGCCTGAACGCGCCCCAGTGTATCGGTATCATGAATTTCGCTTTCAGGTACTGCATTGCCTTTACGCTGTCCTCGGGCGTCATGTGGTGGCCGAACACGGACCACGGCTTGTAAGCACCAACAGGGAGCAGTGCTAAATCAAGCCTGAACATTTCCCCGATCTCCCTGATTTCGTCGAACAGACCTGTATCACCTGCGAAGTATATCTGCCGGGCACCGTCTATTACGTATCCCTGGTAAAGGCTGTTAACGAGTGGGTGCCTGCCCTTAAAGTGGTTTGCAGGCACAGCTATGATCCTTGTTCCATGAGCAGTTGTCTGTTCCCACCAAGACATGACCCTCACGTCCCTGAAACCGCTGCGTTTGAAATATCCGTCAAGTCCGTGCGGCACAATCACGGTTGCTGTTCTTTTAAGCCTTTTCACTGTAGGCAGGTCAAGGTGATCATAATGCCCGTGCGAGACAAGTACAAGGTTAACGTGCCCCAGCTGCTCCTGGGTAAGCCCCGGCCTGCTTTTTCTGCTCAGTGTCCATATCCGTTTGCTCAGATTCGGATCAGTAAGTATTACTGCCTTACCCGTGTTTATTAAGACCGTAGAGTGCCCGCCGTATATGATCTGTTTGTCCATATTTAAAAAATAATAAGCAATATTGATTTAAAATACAATCAACATATTTGAGATTGCCGGACAGTATGCTTGACATGACAAAAACACGCCATAACATTTTAAATCAGGACAGGAGAATGTATATGAATAAGACTATTGTAGAGATATTGGAACATGAAAGTCCTGCAAGCTTTACCTCGATGGGTCCGGACGGTCCCCACATGGCTGCAACATGGAACAGCTACATTCAAGTCTTGGGCGATTCCGATATCGTCATACCGGCCGGTGATCTAAAAAAGACAGAAGAGAATATAAAAGCAGGAAGCAAGCTGCACATGATCCTTGCCAGCAAAGATGTCAAAGGCAGCCATGGATCCGGTGCCGGCTTTTTGCTCAAGGGTTCTGCATATTTCAGGGAAACCGGCACCGAGTTCGAGCGTATAAAATCACGCTTCCCATGGGTGAGGGCGATCATGATCTTCCACATTGAAGAAGAAAAACAACTCATATAGTATAAATGCCTTATTCCCGAGCACGCCGCGCAAGGGGCAGGTACTCATATGACAAAAGGGATTTTAGCTGTTGTCGTCGTATATGTGTTTGCACTTGGTTCGTGCATAACCCTGACAGCATCACAAAAAAAAGAATATGATAATCTTATGGCTGCAGCAGCTTCTTCTGCGGCTATATTCAGAGGGAGGTATGACGGTAATCTTCCGAAGGATCTTAATGAATCTAAATTTCTTAATACTGTAAAAAGCAAGCTGCCGCCCGATTACTACGACATTTTAAAAAAATACCGCCTGCAGATCACAAATGATGGGAATTACTACCTGCTCAAGGTTTTTGACAACAGGAAATTGATCCTGTTTGATTACAGCTGTACGCTGGAGATTGATGGTGCAGTGCTCCTTACACCTGACAAATTTGATCTCAATCACATAGGGCTTTACAACAAATGCACAAAGATCAGATAGGGCAGGGTTGTCATTGCGAGGAGTGAAACGACGAAGCAATCTACCAGCATAGGGATTGCTTCGCCTTTAGCTCGCAATGACGCAGCAACAATGTTTTTTCTTTGCTGATATTCGAAGAATACCTATATTTGACGCAGGCTTTTCGCTCATTACTCAAACTTCCCTATTTTTCAAATGCATTTTTCGGGTTTAACATGCCTGTGTTTTATGCTATATCTCCTGCATGGACGATAGTATCCTGCTGAGCCTTATACGAGGACGGATACTTTGACAGCGCCGATGCCACCCGGAAAAAATTCCGCGTCATTGATGCGTTCACATTGACCAACACCCAGAAAATACTGGTCCGTCCGTTTAAGCAAGACCATTTCAATATCGAAAAAGCACCCTGACATGGAGATCTATTTCAGGCAGCGCGGAGACAACACCTTCCGCAAACTGACCCCTGAGGCGTTTAAAACGATCAAGACGGAGTTTGTCAAAACCGGACGGGCAAATTTGCTGGAACAGGAGTGAAATCTCAACATAAATATGCAATAATAGAAATAAACTTTTTGGGATTATTCCTGCTTGAAGGTAAGATGAACATGTTCGTCTTCGGGTGAGGACGGTGTTGTCCCTGCGCTCTTTCTAACCTGGCTTACCCCGATTTTTATTGCCTTACCGGGCAGTATTTCACCTGATACGATTGATTTTGCAAGCGGTGTTTCTATCTCCCTGCTGATCGCCCTTTTCAGCGGCCTTGCGCCGTAAACAGGGTCGTAACCTGTCTCCGCAAGGTATTTCCTGGCAGCATCGCTGAGTACTATATCTATGTTTCTGTCTTTCAGCCTACTGACAAGCCTCCGGATCTGTATATCAACAATCTTCATCAATTCCTGCTGTGTAAGCCCGTGGAATACGACAACCTCGTCGACCCTGTTCAGGAATTCAGGCCTGAAATGGTTTTTTAACTCGTCAAGAACGCGCTGTTTCATACGCTCGTACGACTGCCCGTTTCCGCTCAGGTACTCAAGTATGTAGGTGCTTCCTATATTTGATGTCATAATGATGATCGTGTTTTTGAAGTCAACAGTCCTTCCCTGTCCGTCCGTAAGCCTGCCGTCATCGAGTATCTGGAGCAGTGCGTTGAACACGTCGCTGTGTGCCTTTTCTATCTCGTCAAAAAGGATGACGCTGAACGGCTTGCGCCGTACGGCCTCTGTGAGCTGCCCACCCTCCTCGTATCCCACATAGCCCGGCGGTGCTCCTATGAGCCTTGCAACAGTATGCTTCTCCATGTACTCCGACATATCAAGCCGTACCATGTTGTTTTCGTTATCAAACAATGACTCCGCGATTGCCCGTGCAAGCTCTGTTTTGCCTACGCCTGTCGGGCCAAGGAAGATAAAACTGCCTATGGGCCTGTTTGGGTCCTTCATGCCGGATCTCGCACGTATTATGGCATCTGTTACCACCCGTACGGCCTCATCCTGTCCAACAACACGCCTGTGGAGTATCTCATCGAGGTGGATCAATTTCTGTGATTCTCCTTCCAGCAGTTTCGATACGGGTATGCCGGTCCACCGGCTTACAACCTGTGCTATGTCCTCGTCGTCAACTTCTTCCTTCAGCAGCCTGCTGTTTCCGTGTTCCATCTTCCGGCTCAGTGCCTCGTACTGCTTTTCAAGCCCCGGCAGTTTGCCGTATCTGAGCTCTGCGACCTTATTAAGGTCATAAGCACGCTCTGATCTGTCTATGTCGAGTTTTGTCTTCTCGATCTCCTCCCTGATCCTCCTTACATCGCTTATTGCCGATTTCTCGGTCTGCCATCTTGCTTTGAGCACATCGGCCTTTGCTTTGAGCTCTGAAAGTTCTTTCTCGAGCCTGTCGAGTCTTTCCCTTGATGCGCTGTCCATCTCTTTTTTTAATGCCTGCCGCTCGATCTCGAGCTGGAGTATCTTCCTTGTTATCTCGTCAAGTTCTGAAGGCATGCTGTCTATCTCCGTCCTGAGTTTTGCCGCTGCCTCATCAACAAGGTCTATGGCCTTGTCAGGCAAGAACCGGTCGGATATATACCTGTTGCTGAGAACCGCAGCAGCGACGAGTGCGGAATCCTTTATCCTTACTCCGTGATGAAGTTCATAGCGCTCCTTGAGACCCCTGAGGATGGATATCGTGTCCTCGACGGACGGCTGATCAACAAGCACAGGCTGGAACCTTCTTTCAAGAGCAGCATCCTTTTCTATGTGCTTCTTGTACTCGTTCAGCGTCGTAGCACCGATACAGTGGAGTTCTCCCCTGGCAAGCATGGGTTTCAGAAGGTTGCTTGCGTCCATTGCGCCTTCCGCCGCACCTA
>JAJYJX010000126.1 GCA_021789095.1 bacterium | reverse complement strand
GTATTCAATGGATGATCCGCTTCTTCGCATGAAACTCGCTGAAGCAGTTAAAAAAAGGCTTGTTTCTGATGTGCCTCTTGGAACATTCCTGAGCGGCGGCATCGACTCAAGCATTGTGACAGGCATCATGAGCAGACTGACACAGTCGCCTGTTAAAACGTTCTCTATAGGGTTTTCAGAGGACCCCAACTATGATGAGACAGGCTACGCAAATATTGTTGCGAAACGGTACGCGACCGATCACCATGTTTTTATTGTTACGCCTTCTACCATTGAACTTATTGATAAGCTTATTCATCATTATGATGAGCCGTTTGGAGATGCTTCGGCTATCCCTACATACATTGTGTCCAATCTTACAAGACAGCACGTCACTGTTGCTTTAAACGGGGACGGAGGCGATGAGCTTTTTGCGGGTTATACGAGGTTTATAGCTGCTGCACTTTCTGAAAATCTGCCGGATTTTATAAGAACATTCCTGTCCCGGTTTTCAGGGCTCATCCCGGACCTGAGATCGGAAAAGAATTTATTGTCGCGCTCAAAACGTTTTACGCGAGTCTTGGGTAAACCTCTTATAAAGAGGTACATGGACTGGATATCGTATATACAGCTTGATAATGTCAGTGATTTTATTAATCCATCAATGATTTCAGTGCTGGACAAAGAGAACTATAAAGATACGATCCTTTCACATTTTACCGGGCACCTTAAAGGAATGGAAGATACGTCTTTGCTTACACAGCTCCTGTACCTTAATTTTAAAACATACCTGCCCTATGACCTGCTTGTAAAGATGGACAGAATGACAATGGCAAACAGCCTCGAAGGAAGATCACCCTTCCTTGATACGGAACTCATTGAATATGCGTTCACCATACCCGACAGTCTCAAGTTGAAAGGTTTTAAAACAAAGTATGATCTTAAGTACACATTCAGGGACATGCTGCCAAAGGAATTGAGGCACAGGGGCAAGATGGGGTTCGGCGTGCCGCTTGGCGCATGGTTCAGAAGCAAATTAAAAGCATATCTCGAAGAACATATACTTTCAGGCAAGCCGGAGATCAATGCATATCTTAATGCAAAAGCAGTAAGGCGCATATTCGAGGAACACCAGCAGGGGACAAGGGACCACGGCCTGAAGCTGTGGCTGTTCCTGACCATGGAGTTATGGCTGAGAAATTTCAAGAAAGGATGGTCATAATGATAAAGCAATTGGATTTGTCGGAACACTATAATAAGCTGAACGATGACATACTCAAAAAGGTGAGGCAGGTTTTTGAAACACAGCAGTTTGTGATGGGTAGCTTTGTCAGTGAATTTGAAAAGGCATGCGAAACATACCTTGACGTAAAACACGCCGTGGCAGTTGCATCCGGCTCTGATGCAGTTTACCTTGCACTGATATCTGCGGACATAAAAAGGGGGGATAAAGTAATAACAACCCCATTTACGTTTTTTGCGACTGCTTCTGCAATAGCAAGACTCGGCGCTCTGCCTTTATTCGTGGATATCGATCCCGGTACCTTCAATATATCAATACCCGCGATCGAGCATGCGTTAAAGCACAACCGCAGGATAAAAGCAATACTGCCGGTCCATCTCTACGGCAGGAGCGCTGATATGCAATCTATTATGGAGCTTGCCCGGAAATACAAGGTATGTGTTATAGAGGATGCGGCCCAGGCATTTGGTGCACGGTGCATATACAAAAACGGATACAGAAAAGCAGGGACACTGGGAGATACGGGCTGTTTCTCATTTTACCCCACAAAAAACCTCGGCGGTGCCGGAGACGGAGGTATGGTTGTCACTAATGACGATAAGATTGCGGACCTGCTGAGAGTATTAAGGCTACACGGTTCACCGGAAAGGTACATCCATAAATATATGGGTATAAACAGCAGGCTTGATGCACTGCAGGCTGCTGTGCTTTCTGTAAATCTCAATCATATAGAGCAATGGAACCATACGAGGATGGAACTTGCAAAAAGGTACAACGATCTGTTCAAAGAAGCCGGACTGGCTGACAGCATTGTCCTGCCCGAGGTGCCTGAGGACCTGACGCATATATTTCACCAGTATACGATCAGGACCAAAAACAGGGACAGTCTGAGGGATTATTTGAAGCAGGAAGGGATCGGAACAGAGGTGTACTACCCGGTGCCTCTTCACCTGCAGCCTGTTTTTAAATACCTCGGATACAGGAAGGGCAGTTTAAAGCAGACAGAGCTTGCATCAAAGCAGGTCTTGAGCCTGCCGATGTATCCGGAGTTGACCGTGGACCAGCAGAAGTTCATAGCGGGCAGCATAAAGAAACAAATTCAAAGCTCAAAACCATGACAATCGTGTTTGTTTCTGTATTCGGATTGATTATCGGGAGTTTTTTGAATGTTGTGATCTACAGGATACCTGAACATAAGTCAATTGTATATCCATCATCCCGCTGTCCTTATTGCAATACTGAAATAAAGCCTTATGACAACATACCCGTCTTAAGCTACATTATTTTACGCGGCAGGTGCAGGGCATGCGGCAGACATATATCATTGAGATACCCGGTTATAGAGCTCTTAACAGGTGTTTTGTTCGCAGGCATTTATATTAAATACGGGCTTGCCTTGGATCTGCCTGTACTTTTTATTTTAACAGCAGGACTTGTCGCGGTTGCATTCATAGATATTGATCACAGAATTATTCCCAATGTGATCACCTATCCCGGTATTGTGCTTGGTTTTGCATCAAGCTTTTTCACGGGTATAAACAGTCCGGTCGGTTCTATTTCCGGTATAGCGGCAGGGGCCGGCATTCTGCTGGCAACAGCTTATATATATAAAGCTGTTGCGGGTGTGGAAGGTATGGGTATGGGTGACGTAAAACTCATGGCAATGCTTGGCGCGTTCCTCGGATGGGAAGCCGTGCTTTTTATTGTTGTTATGAGTGCATTCATCGGTTCTGCAGCAGGCATATTTCTTGTGATCTTTGCAGGCAAAGGAAGAAGGTATGCCGTTCCATTCGGGCCTTTTATTTCTATGGCTGCGATCCTATACCTGTTTTACGGACAGGGCATAATAGCGATTTATCTGAGGACGATCGGATATGCTTAGAGGCCTCCGTGCAAAGGTCGTTTTTATTCTGTCTATTGCCACGGCAACGGCGTTAATGCTTATCGGGTTAGTGCTTTATCAGGTTCAGAAAAAAGGCCTCGTAAGCCAGTTTATAGATGATGCAGAGGCAATGAATATGCTGCTTCAGAATCAGTCCCACGGCAATGTCCTTCAACTGTACAATATTGTAAAAGCAATGCAGGAGATCCCTTCAGCCCCGGGGTATTCCAGTGTAATGATTGCAGGGAACAACGATGACTCTGCTATTTCAATGATAACAAGGAAGATACCGGGTCAATATTCGGAAAAGGTAAGGACAATGCTTGAGCACTGCCGGCCTGGTTTTATAGATGCCACGCACATGCATCTTGTAAAACTTTTCCCTGTGTATAAAACAGGGGGAAAATGCATAAACCTTGCCGTGATATCAAACAGCCCGTATCTTACAAAAAAACTTTTTCTACTTATAGAGGTACTGGGCGCATACATATTGCTGAATATATTTATCCTGGTTGTCATTTCATGGCTTGTGATTGACCGGTATACGGTCGTGCCTCTGAGAAGGTTTGAACAGGCCGTTGAAGGTGTGGGCAGCGGCAACTATCCCAGGCTCGGCGAGATGCCGTATGCCGCAGAACTACATCAGATTGTTAAGGCATTCAACGCCATGACATCGGCTATCCAGACAAAACAGCAGCATCTAACAGATACGATAAAAGAGCTGAAAGAGACAAGGGATCTTGCTGTTAAGAGGGAACGGCTTGCAACAATAGGCAGTTTTTCATCTGGTATTTCACACGAGATAGGCAATCCATTGAGCGCGATTATATCGATACTTGAGGCGTTAAAGAGCAGTATTTCAAATGACAACACGAAGTCCGGACAGAAAACGGACCCGGAAATAAACTATAAACTGGATATGATAAACCGTTCGCTTGTCGAGGCCTACAGGATAGATGCGCTGATAAAGCAATTACTGCAGTATGTAAGACAAAAACCTGTTTCATTGACCGATGTCAACATAAAGTCGCTTGTCGATGATGTTATGTCAAGTGTAGAATTAAACAGGGATCTCAAGGATGTTAAAGTATCTACGGATATAGAACCCGGCATGGTTTGTAAAACAGATTACGAGAAGTTGAGGCAGGTTCTTATAAACCTTATAACAAATGCACTGGACGCCATGCAGGGTAAAGGAAGGCTTGGTATAAAATCAGCATACCGGCAGGGTTACCATAGTATAGAGGTAACGGACACGGGTGGAGGTATAGCAGGTGAAAATCTCGAAAAGATCTTTGAACCGTTTTTTACAACAAAGCCTTCCGGAAAAGGAACAGGCCTGGGGCTTGCCATTGTAAAGAACCTGATGCAGGACCTCAACGGTGATATAAGCGTCAGCAGCTCCGGATCGTCCGGAACTGCATTCACTGTAAAGCTTCCACAGGCACAGCGGTAACCAAAAAAGAAATAAGGGAATTTACATCAAAAGGGTTAACCCGATATTTGACGCAGGCTTATCGCTCATTACACAAACTCCCCTATTTTGCAAATACATTTTTCGGTTTAATCTGTATAATGCCATATCCATGATTCGTTCACATGCGGGGTGAACGCATAATTTACACCGAATATAAGCTTCTGTAATACGGAATTTACATACGGGTCATAATCTTATTGGAAGAAACTGCAAGAAAAATTAATACAGCGAAACCAAGGAGGTTTAAATGAAGAGATTGCTGCTGAAGTTAGAGGTCAAATGGTTAATGGTTATAGCAACTATAAAACTGATATTAGTCAGAATAAGCCCTAAACAAAGCATAGGGTATGCTTTAATGACAGGTTTGCTTTTCGGTTCGTTTTTGATTCCTGGGAATGCATTAGCAGGTCCGCAGCTCATCGGAGCAGGTGCGACCTTCCCGTATCCAATCTACTCAAAATGGTTTTATGAATATGAAAAGGAAACAGGCGTTAAGATCAATTACCAGCCCATAGGCAGCGGCGGCGGCATACAGCAGATTATAGCAAAAACAGTGGATTTCGGTGCAAGTGATGCACCTCTCGATGCAAAGACATTGAAGGAACACGGGCTGATCCAGATGCCGACAGTTGCAGGCGCGGTTGCAATGGCTTACAACCTTCCAGGTGTTGGCAAAGGTTTGAAATTCACACCAGGGCTGATTGCGGATATTTACCTCGGTAAGATTACACAATGGGATGATCCTGCTATAAAGGCCGTTAATCCCGGCATCCAACTGCCATCCATGCCTGTTATTGTTGTTCACAGGTCTGACGGCAGCGGTACGACCAACATATTTACAACATACCTCAGTACTGTAAGTCCTGAATGGTCTAAAAAGGTGGGACATTCTACATCCGTAAACTGGCCGACAGGTATTGGAGGTAAGGGTAACCCCGGTGTTGCAGGGCTTATCACCAAAACAAGAGGAAGTATTGGATATGTGGAGCTTGCCTATGTACTGCAAAACAACATGGCTTACGGCCCTGTAAAAGGCAAGGAAGGCGATTTTGTCTGGCCTACAATAGAAACGACAAAGGCAGCGGCTTCAATGGTAAAAACCATACCGCACGATTTTAACGTAATGTTCGTAAATTCGTCCGGTAAAAACTCATACCCGATTGCAGGGTTCACATTTCTTATCATCTATAAACACCAGACAGATCCGGCAAAGGCCCATGAACTGTTGAAGTTTATAAACTGGGCCTATTCAAAAGGAGAAACAATGGCGGCTTCTCTTGATTATGTGCCATTACCGCAAAATATTATCTCAAAGGTCAAAGCCCGGCTGAAAGAGGTAAAGATAAAATAGGACTCTATACCCCTTTACATCGATCGTATATCCCTCGCGGCTCATCCTCTCCCTTATCGGGAGAGGATTTTTTTACAGATATATGAATCTCAGCATGATAAAGAACGCGATCAGGTAAACAAGCCAGTGTACCGTTTTCCATTTCCCGCTCAAAAGCTTTACTACAGGGTAGGACAGGAATCCAACTGCGAGACCGTTTGATATACTGTAAGTAAGAGGCATGGCGGTTATTGTCAGGAATGCGGGTATTGCCTCTGAAGGATCAGTCCACGGGATATCTGTAACAACAGCCATCATAAGACTGCCCACGATAATCAAAGCGGGTGCTGTTATGGGATAAAGATGCGCATCCCCGAGCGCGTATCCCTGGCCAAGCCCTTTTGCAATTGGAGTAAAAAATACGGCAAGCAACAGCAATGCGGCTGTAAATACACTGGTAAGTCCCGTCCTGCCTCCGACAGCCGTGCCGGAGGCACTTTCTATGTATGCTGTAACAGGCGATGTACCGAGAAAAGCCCCCACGCTTGATCCAATAGCATCAACAAATAATGCCCTTTTGAGCCGCGGCAGATGACCTCCCTTCATAAGGCCTGCCTGTTTTGTAACACCAACAAGAGTGCCGATCGCGTCGAACAACGCAAAGAACAGAAACGTAAAGATAGGGCCGATGTATTTCAGCCTGAAAGCGCCGGCAACGTCCATCCTGCCCAAAGTGGCATGCAAGGACGGTATGGTAAGGAACCCACGGCTGAAATCGAAATGTACAATGCCGGTGAGGTATCCTATGAATCCTGATATAATGATACCTATAAGTATCGAGCCTTTTACATTAAGGGACATGAGCGCTGCGATGATGATGATGCCTGCTATTGCAATAAGGGTCGGCGTTGATTTAAGGTTGCCAAGGGCAACAGAAGTTTCAGGATTTGAAACAACGATGCCTGCATCCTTAAGCCCTATGAAAGCTATGA
>JAJYJX010000125.1 GCA_021789095.1 bacterium | reverse complement strand
TTTTGCCTGCTTTTTGACGTAGACGAAGAAAATGAATTTGAAGGCATAAAAAAGGCAGTTAAAAAGATAAACCCTAAATTTGTCGTTGTCGGAGAGCCTTCCTCCCTTAAACTAGTAAATGGACAAAAAGGTCTTTTGCAATTTGGTTTAAGTGAGAAGGGGAAGGCTGCTCCTGCTTCCCTACCACAGAACGGATTTTCAGCGATAAATAAGCTGTTATACGACTTAGATAGGCTGACTAAACTTAAATTACCGCAAAATAAATTTTTGGGGGAAACAACAATGAATATCGGCAAAATAAAAATAGAGCCGTCAAAAAAAATTTATTACCTATAAATAAAAAAATTGTAGTTTTTATTAAACAAAGTTATAAAATGCAATAATGACAGGGGAAACGAATACATCTATAAACTATCAATATATTCTTTTAATTTCCACATTCTTATAATAATAATGGATGATCTGCTGATAATTGTATCCCTTTTTCGCCATACCGTATGCTCCCCACTGACACATGCCCACCCCGTGCCCGAACCCGGTGCCGCGGAACAATATCTCTCCATCCTTAACGTTCGTCCGGAACAGCGTGCTCCTTAATTTTTCATAGCCTATTACACGCCTGAGCAACGGTCCGTCGAGATCTATATTGCCGTGGTCCGTTATAACCCTTGCAACCATAACCCTGTCGGTCCTGCTTCTCTTCAATACCTCAAACCCGTATACACTTGACAGGTTGTACCCTTTTACGATCAATCTTTCGGCAAGTGAACCGAAGGATATGGTATACTTCCATCTAAAACCCGGGGCTGTCCTGCAAAAATTACATTTTACCGCACGCAGGTATGGATACTTATAACCTATTGCGTCCTCTGAATTCTCGGTTTCGCCGCCGCATATCGAATGGTACATCGCAAGGATGGGGTTATTGTCGTACGTTATAATCTGACCGTAGGTGGCATTCACGGCCTGCCAGCCCTTGTTATCTTCCGAATTTGCACCGATGTAGACCTGATCCATGAACCCGGCATCCATATCGTAGTAAGCGTTCAGATGCCTGTCTTTCTGCCATAAGGCATACGTCCTTGCAACAACAGCCTGTGCCTTCAGTGCTTCCACAGGCCAGTTATGCGGCATCTCCGCATTGACAAGACCTGCGACATAAGATTCAAGGTTTATCTCGTTTATAACGATCAGGTGGCTGTTATCGATATTTGCTATCTCAAGGTGCCCCCTCAGCATCCTGTTATTTACCCTGACAACACCTCCCGAGAATAACAGCGTAACCATACGTGCAGGGTAAAGTTTATTGCCGACTACAACCCCGTTATCACCGGCAGATACAACGATATAAGAAATCCCATGGTTTTTGAAAATATAAAGATTTTTATAGGTATCTATAAGCTGGATATCCCTTCCTTCTATGTGCAGTGCTGAAACACCATCAAATATTTTGACCCTTACAGTCGGTATTTGATCAGCCGCATAGCTGTATGATGCACTCAACAGGATACAGCTGCAGACAATAATAACCTTTTTATAAATATTCCTGAACATCTCATACCAACTTACACGAATAGTATGCCATGTTGCAATATTTTATTGAATGTTCTATGATTTTATTATACTACTACACCCATGGCACTTTTTAGCAGTTCAGGACATATAAATGATCCCCAGTTGATCACCGTCTTCAGCAACATCGCAATAAGGCGGCTGGACGGCATCATGAGGGCAGAAGCGGGTAAGTTCAAGAAAGAACTGTACTTCAGGAATGGTCTGCTCGTAGGCGGAAGGTCCAACATACTGAAAGAAACATTCGGCAGGGTATTGTTTGAAAACGGTCTTATAAACCAGCCGGACTACGAGCATTCGCTGAAAGAGGTGCTTGACAAGAAAAAGAAACACGGCGCAGTCCTGCAGGAACAGGGACTTTTGCCCATAAATATCAATGATGCATTAAAGCTCCAGCTGCGCATGCGTCTTGTCTATACATTCAGTATGACCGACGGTTCTTTCCATTTCAGGGAAACGAACGTGCCTGACAATATGGTAATGCAGTTCTCGTTGCCGGTATTAAGTCTTGTAGCTGAAGGTGTAAAACTGCATATGCCCAGGAGCGCTGTATCCGAATTTGTAAACATGAACATTGACAAGCTATGTGTTAAGGGGCGAACGCAGTACGAGCCAACACTGTTAAATTTATCACAGGAAGAATTAAACCTGTTAACAAAACTGACCTCCGGAAAGACGTTGAAACAGGCGTTATCCGACATATCGATGGAGCCTGACCAAGCCGACAGTCTGGTCTTCCTGTTCACCGGTATGGAATTCGTTGCATTGAAAGAGGTACACAAAGAAGAGCCCGCAGCAACAAAGGTACAGCTTACAGAAGAGCACAAAAAACTGCTCGAAGAATTCAAGGACAAGCTTGATGATCTGAAGGATAAAAATTACTACGAATGCCTGAACATAAACCAGCAGGCTAACAGTGCGGCAATCAAGAAATCATACTTCGTCCTTGCAAAACAGTACCACCCCGATCACTTCTTTGATTACCCCCGGGAAATAAAAGAAACCGCCTCGGATATTTTTACACTCGTTACAACAGCTTATGAAACCATTACCAATGACGAGGAGAAAAAAAAATACGATGAATACCTTAAGACCGGTAAGAAGCAGACAGAGAACGACGAGGCGGACAAGATAGTCAGGGCGGAACTCCAGTTCCAGAAGGGTCAGATACTGCTCAAGACGAACAACCTGAAAGAGGCTCTTGAAAACTTTAAGTGGGCTGTTGAATTGAACCCCACAGAAGGCGAGTATTTTTCATACTTTGGATGGGCCATTTTCAAGCTCGACCCGGATTCCGAACAGGCACGTGCAAAAGCCCTGGAATACATCCAGAGAGGGTTGCAGCTCAACAAGGAACAGGATACGGGTTATTATTTCCTCGGGAGAATACTCAAGGTCAAAGGCGACGAACAAAAGGCAATGGAGGCATTCAGGACTTCCTATGCAAAGAATCAGCACAACATAGATGCCTTGAGGGAAATAAGGGCTTTCGAACTATCACAAAAGGGTCAGAAAGGCGTATTCAAGAAACTCTTTAAATAACGGAGGCGATGCAGAATGATTCAGAAGACAGACTATATCTGGATGGACGGCAATTTAACGAAATGGGACGATGCAAAGATACACGTACTTATACACTCCCTTCATTACGGTGTTGCACCATTTGAAGGGATAAGGGCATACACAACTGAAAGCGGCAAACCTGCCGTATTCAGGCTCGATAAACACATAGACAGGTTCTTCGATTCAGCACACATAGTAATGATGGACTATCCGTATACCAAAAAAGAGGTCATGAATGCAGTCATAGAGACCCTTCAGAAAAACAAATTGAGGGCAGGTTATATAAGGCCGATAGCTTACATAGGTTACGGTGACATGGGGCTGTATGTTGAAAACAACCCTGTTCACATAGCAATAGCTGCATGGCCGTGGGGAGCATACCTGGGAGATGACGGCATAAAAAACGGTATAAGGATAAAGATTGCATCCTATGTCAGGTACAATGTCAACGCAGCAATGAGCAAGGCCAAGATCAGCGGTTATTATGTTAACTCCATACTTGCAAAGAAGGAATCCAAGCTTGCAGGTTACGATGAAACCATACTGCTTGATGAAGACGGTTATATTGCAGAAGGCAGCGGGGAGAATGTATTTATTGTCAAAAACGGCGTACTGAAAACGCCTCCTTTAACATCCATCCTGCCCGGAATAACGAGGGAAACGATTATACAGCTCGCAAAAGAGAGCGGTATACCTGTTGACGAGACAAGGTTCACAAGGGACGAACTCTATGTTGCAGACGGTGCATTCCTTACAGGCACAGCAGCGGAGATCACACCGATCAGGGAGGTAGACAACAGGAAGATAGGCACAGGCAAACCGGGGGCCATTACAAAGCATATACAGAAAAGATTCTTTGATATTGTAAAGGGAAAAGACAAAAAGCACAAAGACTGGCTTTTCTACTACAAAGTATGAATTTTGCCCAGAACATCTACCGGTACATCGTCATACTCATAAGCATTTTGATCATAGGTACCGCGGGTTTCATGTACATTGAGAATTTCAGCTTCGTGGAATCCCTGTACACGACGGTCGTCATACTCAGCACGGTCGGTTACAGCGGCGGTGCAAGATCACTCGATCAAAGGGGTGAAATTTTTGCCGTATTCATGATAGCCATAGGTATAGGTTTTGTTACGTACGGTGCAAGCGGGCTGTTCAAGGCTGTAATAGAGGGAGAATTCAAAAAGACCATAGGGAGGTTTAAGGTGACAAAGGCGATTGAGAACCTGAGGGATCATTACATACTGTGCGGCATGGGCAGGATAGGTTCCATAGTTGCGCAGAAACTAAAGGCCAACAATATACCGTTTATCGCAATAGACAAAGACCCGAAGATCCTGCCTCTTATAGAAAATAATGATTACCTGTTCCTGCAGGGGGATGGTACGGACGAAGAGGTCTTAAGGAAGGCAGGCATAGAAAAAGCAAAAGGGATCATTGCCGTTATGGCAAACGACTCTGACAACGTCTACACGATCCTTACGGCAAGGGACATTAACCCTCCCATATTTATAATATCAAGAGCAGGTGAGATTGCCTCCATATCAAAGCTTTACAAGGCAGGGGCCAACCGGGTCATATCACCTTATATTATAGGCGGTGAAAAGATAGCCCAGAGCATTATCAAGCCGAACGTGATCGATTTTATGGAGCTTGCAATAGCGGATAACTTTGAACTGAAGATCGAAGAACTCGCCATTCAGGACGGTTCAGAGCTTGACTCCAGAACTGTCGAGCAGGCAAAGATCAGGCAGTTATACGACATTACCATTGTTGCCGTCAGGAAGCCTGACGGCGAGTTTGTTTATAACCCTACACCGCAGTTTATGCTCAACAAGGGCGATATTTTAATAGCAGTCGGCCGTGCAGATTCACTTGAGAAATTTGAGAAGCTGACATCGCCAAAGCATGGGAAGTAAACAGATAATCGCTGCAGCGGTACAGATGAATGTTGTACTCGCGGATGTCGGAACAAACCTGAGAAAAGCCGGCCTGTTGATCGATGAAGCCTTTTCAAAAGGCGCTGAGCTTGTGGTACTCCCCGAATTCTTTACATCAGGGGTTGCATTCACCCCTCTTATGATGAAAGCCGCACTTCCCGTTGACGGCAAGGCAACGGAACTGCTCCTGAAGAAAGCAAGGCAGCACAGCAGGATGGTGGGAGGATCATTCCTGTCTATAAAACCGGATCACGAACGCTACAATACCTTTTTACTTGCCTTCCCTGACGGAAGGTATGCAACACACGACAAAGACATACCCACAATGTGGGAGAATTGTTATTACAGAGGAGGGAATGATCCCGGCATCCTAGATACGCCGATGGGCACTGTCGGGGCCGCACTATGCTGGGAATTCATCCGCACACGTACGGCAAAACGGCTTAAATTCAGGATCGACCTTCTGGTCGGCGGCTCTTGCTGGTGGACAGTACCTGAAAAGAACATTCTTCTGCCTTTCAAAAAGTCTATAGACAGGCTTAATCTTGAGATCATGAAGGCGACACCCTCAAGGATGGCGCGGATACTGGGCGTTCCAGTTGTACATGCAGCGCATGCAGGGCGCATTGAAGGTATGACTCCATGGCTGCCGGGTTTCGGGTACCGTTCACACTACCTCGGCGAGACACAGATCGTTGACAGCAGGGGCAATGTCCTTTCACGCATGTCAAGGGAACAGGGTGAAGGCGTGATAACGGCACGGCTTGACCTTGAAAAAGCACCTGCATCCGAGCCCATTCCTGACGGATTCTGGATAGCCGAGCTCCATCCGGTGTTTAAACTTGTCTGGCATTACCAGAACCTTCACGGCAGGCTGTATTACAAGAAAATGAAGAAAAAAAACTTCACCTCCGGTTGAGCCATGGGATTGAAAACAGTAAAACTTGACATATTTGTCAAAATTGTATTATACATGCATAAAACCACCAATAAAGGAGGAGGAAAATGAGTAACATTGAAATACCGGCGGATATAAGCGTTAAAAAGTATTTCGAGGAAATTGTCCCACAATTATTCCAGAGCGAACTGAAAAATCGCCCTGTCAAGGGCATGGAAGGGATCGATTTTAAGCTGCAGTTCAAGGTTACGGGGGACAACGGGGGCACCTATAGTGTCATTGTAAAGAATGGCTCTGACCTGCAGGTAACAGAAGGCGCAATTCCGGATGCCCATTTGAGTTTTGAACTGAATGAGAAAGACTGGAGAGATTCCATTACAGGAAAAGAAGGAGCGGCATCCGTTATGGACATGTTCTTTAACCCTTCAATGCTGAGCAGAAGCAAGTATGACTCTTTAGTCGGGGTAAAAGGTGTCATGAACCTTGTACTGCCAAGAGAATCGGGCGATCCGTTCAATGCAAAATTAAAGTTCAACAATGCCGATATACCCGTAAGCACGATGAACATGAAGGCTGCTGAATATGCTGCCATGCTCAAGGGCCAGATCAATCCGGTTACTGCATTCATGTCCGGCAAGCTCAAGATAACAGGTGACATGGGGCTTGCGATGAAACTCCAGATGTTCATAAAATAATCCTAAAAAGTTAAAGAGCGAAGTTCGCTTATTCGTTCAGTGGGTAGGGGCTTAAAATCTTAAGCCCCTACAATAAACTATTTGCAGCCCGCCCTCTTTAAATGAACTTTTTTTGTTTATAAATATTTTACTTGAAAATAAGGAGAATACACCTTAGAAATAAATCATTAGCCCCGCCGGGGTGGCGGAACTGGTAGACGCAGGGGACTCAAAATCCCCCGTCCTCCGGGACATAAGGGTTCAATTCCCTTCCCCGGCAATA
>JAJYJX010000003.1 GCA_021789095.1 bacterium | reverse complement strand
ACAGCCTTAAAACATAGCGATATCCAGACAGCACAGCGGCTATCGGGTATTATCAAGCACCGTGGCTACACTTCGCAAACCATATCATCCCTGGACAAACAGCTCTCAGGGCTGCAAAGGCTTGAAGATGCATGGGACTCTGCACAGAAAATGCAAGCGTCTGGCATGCTTACGGAAGCCTGCAATGCCCTCTCAGCCTTTACGTCAAATGCCCTTTACAGGGAAAGGGCTGAAATTCTTATCCGGCAAATAAAGCAGAAACAATTGAATGCCGAACTTCAAACCGCAACAACAATGTACTCCAGCGGCATGTTTAAAGAGGCAGAAGAACTGGCAAATGACATAATAAAAATGGACCCCTCAAACCAGGACTCCAAAGAACTCCTGTCCATGATCCATGTGCGCACTGCCCGCAATCCTGGCCCGAAGCATATCCGTAAAAGCAGTATTGAACACGATGACGGAGATAATGCATATAGAAGATGCGAGCTTGATAAAGCAATGAAGCTGTGGTCAGAAACGCATTCTGAAAGTAATACAAGAAAGCTCGTTATTGCAGGCACTATAAACAAGTATCTGAATCTTGGCAAAACTGCCCATGCACAGCAACGCTACAATCTTGCTGCAGCATATTTGGAGAAGGCAAAAAGATTCGATTCTTTATTAAATATCCATGATTCTTCCTGCAGGTCTGCAATAAACCTTTTTCTGGCCGGTGCATACAGCATGCTCGGCAAAGAAGCCCTTGCGAAACAATCGTATCAGCAGGCAAACGGATATTTCGAAAAGTCGTCAGGATGCGATCCTTCAAACTCAGAGGCTGCAGCCGGGTTTCTTGCATTAAATGAAAAGGCAAACGAGCTCTATAAAAGGGCTTATGTCCTGTCAGGCGCAAACAAGCCGGAGGCATGCAGGCTTTATAAACAGGCAGCCATAATCGCGCAGGGGGGCTCTGATGTTTATAAAAAGATCAAAGAGCACATCATCACCTGCAAACCCCGTTAGAAAGGGGTTTATCATATTATTCCTGCCATTCTGTCAGAGACGGATCAGCTCTGGGCTGAAAATGGCGAGGCTTTCTAACGGGACAAGCAGTAAGGCATGCTTTAAACTGTTCATCGCCGGTACAATTCCCGACAGATTGAAAGGCTTGATGTTCAGGTGTGATTTGCCCGATGATTGCGCATTGCTTATAACGGGGTGCAATTGTGTGCACAGCATGTTCATGCTTTTCAGCATTGATGCGATATTTCTGAACAGCTCATTGGAAGTTATTGCTGTAAAACATCTCAAACCGTTCAGGTTCTCTATGCCAGTTAAAAGGGCTTGCAGTGTTCTTGAGATAAAATACGGTTTGTCTTCACGGTTCGATATCAGACCCGGGGACAGGGTTGTCATTGATGAACAATAAAAACTTCGGCAGATACAAAATCATAAAGCTTATAGCAAGCGGCGGTATGGCCGATGTTTACAAAGCCGTCATGACAGGTCCTCACAATTTTGAAAAGACTGTCGCTTTTAAAATGATCCATGAGCAATTAATCTGCGACCCTGCCTTTGTAAGGATGTTTACGGATGAAGCAAGGATCAGTGCAAAGCTGGTACACCCAAATATCGTTCAGATAGTGGATTTCGGTGAGATAGATAAAAGACTGTATATAACAATGGAGTATGTCGATGGTATTGATCTGTCCAGGTTTATTCATGGACTCATCAGTAATGCTATTGACCCGCAGATGGAAATCTCCGTCTACATCATTACGGAGATACTGAATGCCATTGCATATACCTGCAAACTTAAAGATACCCGGGGCGAAGGCCTTGGTATTGTGCACAGGGACATCACGCCCCAGAACATACTCCTGTCGTATGAAGGCGATGTCAAGCTGACGGACTTCGGCATAGCGAAAGTCAGAGGTTCAATAACAACAACGACAGCTGGCACATTAAAAGGCAAGATCAGGTATATGTCACCCGAGCAGGCAAGGGGCGAGGTTTTGGATCATAGAAGTGATCTGTATTCAACAGCACTTGTTTTATACGAGCTTATCACGCACAAACAGGCTTATTCCGGTGATACCGATATGATACTTTTACGGCAGGTCCAGTCAGCAAACATTGAACACACTCCTTTACAGCTCAATCCATCAATACCATACAGCCTGAATGATATAGTGATAAAAGCGTTGTCCCCTGCACCGTCCGACAGGTTTTATGATCCGGCATCGTTTAAGAAAGCCCTTGAGCATTACATGCATGACAGCGGTTCAGCCAGGGAGCTGCTTTCGGAGCACCTGAATAAACTGTTCAGTGTGCAAGCATATGAAGACAGCAGGCATACGCGTATGACCGGTGATAACAAACAGGATAAAAAGAGGGATCCCGGCCTGCTGTATATTGCAGGCGTTATTTGTCTGGTAATTCTCATGGTAAGCACAATGGTGTTTGTTCAATACAAAAAGTCAGTACATAAAAACCCCGCCGCATCGCCAATCATACCGTATTCTGGGCCGTATTCCGGTACAAGCAATCCGTTTGTTATACCGAAGGTGCAAGCCCATGATCCTGTACCTGTTGAGCACCATGCCACTGAACATAAACAGCCTGCATCTGCTGCGCATGCAACACTTGTTATCAATGCGATCCCGTGGGCAAAAGTCTATATAGTTGATCACGGCACTGAAAAGTATGCCGGACCAACACCTTTAAGCCGCCTGCAAATTCCATCCGGCGCATACACGCTTATTTTCAAAAACAGGTTGTACGGAACAAGGACAGTGAAAATAAAGGTTTCATCCGGAGAGAAAAAAACGGTTATATTGAAGTATGATAGACATGCCAAAAGGTTTATGCAGACAATCAGATGACTACGGCTGGATTTCCAAGGGTGGGTTACCCCGTTAGAGGCACGTATAATAAAAAGTCAATTTTGTTCTGTGATAAAATTACCTCTACTAGAAATATGTCTCTAAACGGGGTTTATTTCACCTGCCAGTGTTTTGCTGCAAACGACAGCAGGAACGGCGTGATCAGTGTTGTTGCCACGACCATAAATATAATGAGCGCATAGGCACTGCTGCTGATAACGCCCATGTTCAGTCCGATAAGGGCAACGATCATGCCTACCTCCCCGCGCGGTATCATGCCCAGCCCTACAAAGTTCATCACCCCGAACCCGTACCGTGCCGCGCCAAGGCCGCAGCCCACATATTTCCCTGCAATTGCAATAAGCGTGTAGATCACAGCTATCAGCAGTATGCTGCTGTTCAGGAGCAGGTGCGGCTGGATCTTCATGCCTATCATGACAAAAAAGAACGGCACCAGAAACTCGTATATGGAATCAAACATGTCCCCGAGGTGCTGGTCCTCAAGCTCCGCCATCAGCAATCCCGCGAAAAAAGCGCCAACAATACTTGCCATGCCGATATAAGACGTAAGGAACGAAAGGCCGAGAAGGATCGTCATGCTCAGGATAAATTCGTTTTTTTCCAGTTTCATCTTTTCCAGCCTTGTCTTGAGCATTTTTATTGATCTGCTCCCTATAAGGAAAATACCCGCAAGAAACAAAACCACGATAATGAATAATGACAGGATCTTATACACATCGATACTGCCGTTGGTCTCACCTGTTACAACTGCAAGCACGAGCAAGCCGAGGATATCATCAGCAACAGCGGCACCAAGTATGATCTTTGCTGAAACAGTATTCTCAAGATTCATGTCTTTCAGTACCCTTGCTGTTATGCCCACGGACGTTGCGACCAGCGCTGTTGCCACAAACAACGCTTCAATGCCTTTGTGTTCCGTAAACAGAATAAAGGAATATCCCAGCACCATGGGAAGAACAACACCGAGTACGGCGACAACGGTAGCATCGACGCCTATTTTCAACATGTCCTTCAGTCTCGTATGAAGGCCGACGACAAACAGGAGCATCATTGCACCAAGCTCGGAAAAGGCATCAAGCAATGGGGTTTCCTTTATCAGGTGCAGACCGCCTGCACCTATGACAAGGCCTGCGGCGATCTCACCGATCATCGGGGGTATTTTTATCTTTTGAAAGAGATAGTTGAAGAGTTTCGCACTGACAAAGATCAGAAACAGATCAAAAAGAATGGATAAATGTTCCATTATTCTACGGTAACGCTTTTTGCCAGGTTCTTGGGTTGATCGACATCGGTGCCGTTCAGCACGGCAATATGGTACGCAAACAGCTGAAGCGGCACCACTGACAGGATAGGCGTAAACATTTCATCGGTCTCGGGAATAAAAAAGGAGGCATCTGAAAGTTTTTGTATCTCTTCACCGTCAACAGTCGTAATGCTTATGATCTTCCCGTCCCTTGCCTTGACTTCTTCAATATTGTTTTTGATCTTTTCATAAACTCTTCCCTTTACTGCTACAAACACGACAGGCATATCGGGGCTTACAAGGGCGATAGGGCCATGCTTGATCTCTCCGGCAGGATATCCCTCTGCGTGTATGTAAGAAATCTCCTTGAGTTTCAACGCACCTTCAAGTGCAACCGGGTAGCTGATGCCCCTGCCCAGATAAAGGAAATCGGAATGTTTTGAATACTCCTTTGCAATGCCTGCAAGTGTATCTTCCTGTTTCAGTATATTGTCCAGCATGGATGGGATCGCAATAAGGGTGTCGACATACTTTATTGCCTGCTGTTTCGGGATCCTGTTCAGTCTCCTGCCGATATGTATGGCCAGCAAATAGATTGAAGTGAGCTGAGATGTAAAGGCCTTTGTCGATGCAACGCTTATCTCGGGCCCTGCATGCGTGTAAAGAACATGATCGGACTCTCTTGCAATAGTGCTGTCCATTACGTTGCATATACTTAAAACACTGCTGCCATGTTTTTTCGCGAGTCTTATAGCCGCTATGGTATCAGCCGTTTCACCCGACTGGGATATTGCAATCGTAAGCGTTTCCTTTTCGACGAGAGGGCTCCTGTACCTGAACTCGGACGCAACATCGACATCAACCGGTATGCCTGTCATCTCTTCTATAATATACTTGCCTGCGAGGCCGGCATGGTAGGACGTGCCGCATGCTACAAAATTTATCCTCTTCAGCGAGTTCAGGAGTTTCTCTTCTATCCTTGCTTCCGCGAGATTTACTTCCTTTGTATCGAACAGGATCCTGTCCCGCATGGTATCTGTTATTGCATGGGGCTGCTCAAAGATCTCTTTCTGCATGAAATGCTTGTACCCGCCCTTTTCTGCCATCGCAGGACTTATGTCAAATTGTTTTGGCTGTGCAGCAAGCTTTTTGCCTGAAAAATCAGTAAGCTGTACGACGTCCGCCGTTACAACTGCCATAGTGCCGTCATTCATGAACAGCATCTTGTTTGTGTAAGGAAGAATGGCGGGCATGTCTGATGCAAAGATGTTTTCGCTGTTACCGAATCCCAGCACAAGCGGGCTTGACTCCCTCACCGCTATAAGTTTGTCCGGTGTTTTTATATGCATGATGCCCAGTGCAAACGATCCCTTCAGCTGATTAACAGCTGAAAGCACAGCCTGTTCGAATGACTCGCCTGATTTTATATGGTCCTCTATAAGATGGGCTATGATCTCGGTATCGGTTTCAGATTTAAAATGATGCCCCCTGCCCTTTAATGCCGATCTGAGCTCTGTATAGTTTTCTATTATCCCATTATGCACTACAACAACATCCCCTGCTCTGTGCGGATGTGCATTTTCGTCCGAAGGCTTTCCGTGAGTTGCCCAGCGTGTATGCCCGAGTCCTGTTGTGCCGTCAATAGACTCGTGCTCGACGAGTTCAATGAGGTCTTTTATCTTGCCCTTTTTTCTCTTTATGCTGAGTCCTTTGTCTGTAAGTATGGCAACACCCGATGAGTCATAGCCTCTGTACTCGAGCCTTTTCAAGCCGTCCAGTATTATGGGCAGGGCGTGTCTTTTGCCTATATATCCGACTATGCCGCACATTATTTATGCCCCAGTCTGTTTTTTCTTTTTATGGCATAACTTTCTATGTTGCGCTGTTCCGCCCTTTCTATGCCAAGGGCGTTTTCCGGTACATCTTTTGTTATTGCAGATGCAGCACCGATCATCGCGCCTTTTCCAACACGTACAGGTGCAACAAGCGCGGTGTTACTGCCTATAAAAGCCTCGTCTTCAATGACCGTTGGATTCTTCCTGAAGCCGTCATAGTTGCATGTAATCGTTCCTGCGCCTATGTTAACCCTGCTGCCTATGGTCGCGTCTCCTATATAAGAAAGGTGGTTTGCCTTTGTTCCTTTTCCAAGGGATGATTTCTTGATCTCCACGAAATTACCTATATGCACATTGTCATCCAGAACACTTTCAGGCCTGATCCTTGCAAACGGTCCGAGAACTGCGTCCCTGCCTATGATGCTCTGTTCTATGATAGAATACGGCCTTACCTCGACACCGTCATTTAATTTGGCGTCTTTTATAATCGAACCGTTCCATATCGTGCACCTTCTCCCGATCTTTGTCCCGTTCATTATAAAACAGTTCGGGTACACGATACTGTCCTTGCCGATTACGACATCCTGCTCGATGTATGTGTTATCGGGATCGAAAATGGTTACGCCCCCCGACATAAGCCTGTTCAGCTTCCTCCGGTTCAGTATTTTTTCAGAATGCGCCAGCGCCTTCCTGTCATTTATACCGAGCACCTGATCGGTATCGTCCGTATGATAATTCGTGACCTTTTTCTTCATTGACTGAATAATCCCTACGATATCCGTCAGATAATACTCCCCTGTTACCCGGGAAGGCTTAACCTTCTCCGCGGCTTTTAAAAGCAGCTTGCATGCCACTATGTATATGCCTGCGTTGATTTCCTTTACCTTTTTGATCCTTTCATCCGCATCCTTTTCTTCAACGATCAGAAACTTACCGGACCTTTTGACAACCCTTCCATAGCCCTCGGGATTATCAAGCGTTGCAGTGATAAACCCGAGAGAGGCCCGCGATTTTTTATACTGCTCGTAAAAGTCTTTTATAAGCGTATGCTTGATCAGGGGAACATCGCCGTTGAGTATAAGCACATCACCTTCGAGCTGTGACAGTTCCTGCGCTGCTGATTTTACGGCATCCGCAGTTCCAAGCTGTTTATCCTGATGGACAAACAGGGCATCCTCGTACCTTTTTGAAACATAGTCCATTATTATTTCCTTACCTGTGCCTACAACAACAATAACCCTGTCCGAAGGCAGTTCTATTGCTCGCCTTAATACATACTCTATCATTGGCAGCCCTCCTACGGGGTGGAAGACCTTGGGTATGTCTGATTTCATCCTTTTGCCTTCGCCTGCTGCAAGAATAATGGTGTGAAGTTTCGCCTCCATGAATTCCCTCCAATATTATTTAATCAAAAGTTTTAATATTGCCTTCTGCATGTGAAGCCTGTTCTCTGCCTGATCAAACACGACTGACTGTCTTCCGTCCAGCACTTCTGATGTTATTTCTTCATCCCTGTGCGCGGGCAGGCAATGCATAACAATTGCATTGTGTTTAGCCTTATTGACCAGCACGGAATTGACCTGGAAGCCGGCAAAATCCTTGATCTTCTCTTCTCTCTTGTTTTCCTGGCCCATGCTTACCCAGACATCTGTATAAATAACGTCGGCATCCTTAACAGCTTCATCTGGATCGTTATACAGCTTTATACCTGTTTGATTGAATTCCCGGGCAGTTTCGAGTATCGCACCCGACGGTGCAAATGACCGGGGTGTGGCAATCTTCAGGTGCAGTCCCAGCACCCCTGCGGCTTCAATCCATGAGTTTAAAACGTTGTTACTGTCACCAATATAAGCATAGGTAAGTTTTTTGTAGTTTTTATTTTTCTCATATACCGTGAATAAATCACTCAATATCTGGCATGGATGTGAAAGGTCGGACAATCCGTTGATAACGGGTACTGACGCTGCAGATGCGAGTTTGACGACATTGTCGTGGGCGAATGTCCTGAGCATTATACAGTCTGCATACCTTGACAATGTCTTTGCAGTATCCTCTATAGTTTCTCCCTTGCCAAGCTGGAGGTCGTTCGCATTGAGGTACAAAGCCGTCCCGCCAAGCTGGTACATGCCGACTTCGAACGACACCCTTGTCCTTGTAGAGGCTTTCTCGAAGATCATTGCAAGGGTTTTGCCCCTCAATGGCCGGCTGCGTTTTTTCTCTTTTTTCAGGATATTTGCGTCTTTTATGAGGTTTTCGATCTCGGCTTTCTTTAAGTCGAATATGCTGATCAGGTCCCTTTTAGCCATATGCTCCTCTTGTTTAAATAATTATTTAGAAACTGAAAATAGCATGGCTGCCGGGTTAAATCAAATTATCCCAGAAAGTTCAATGCCGAGGTTTGCTTGTTCATTCGGGACATCCATCACTCACTTCACAAACCTCGCTGCTTTTTATAGGTGTGGTCTGACGGTAATGCGCTTCAGTGAATTTTCAAATATATCCATGCCCTTGTTCAGCTCGTTTTCTGTTATAACAAGCGGCGGCAGGAACCTTACAATATTCCCGTTGGTCACATTGACGATCAAACCCGCTTTCAGACATTCATCGAAAACCTGCGATGCAAGAGAGTTGTCATAAAACTCTATACCGATAACAAGTCCCACGCCCCTTATGTCTTTTATTTTATCGGCATATTTTTGTTTGAGGCTTAAAAGCCTCTTGAGTGCAATTATGCCGAGCTTTTTAGCCTTGTCAGGCAGTTTTCGCCCGATGATATACTTTACAGCAGCTATGCCTGCGGCTGAGGCGATCGGCGAGCCCCCGAACGTTGTGCCGTGTGTACCGTAATCAAAAAATTTCGCAATTTTTTTTAATGCAAGTATTGCTCCCATGGGCATGCCGCCTGCGATGGATTTTGCAATGGTAACAATATCGGGGCTTATCCCGTAGTTTTCATAAGCAAACAACCTGCCTGTCCTGCCCAGCCCCACCTGCACCTCATCCATTATAAGAATGATGTCCTTACCCTGCGTTTGCTCCCTTACAAACCTGATATAATCCTGAGATACGGGATAAACTCCGCCTTCCCCCTGGACAGGCTCCAGTATAACCGCACACACATCATCACCGAGCGCTGCGTTCATAGCATCCATATCATTAAAATCCACATACCTGAATCCCGGCACCATAGGCCCAAAGCCGGTCTGGTACTTTTTCTGCGCTGTTGCTGAAAGCGCCCCGTACGTTCTGCCGTGAAATGAATTGCCAGCGCTTACAACAACATACCTGCCCTGCCCGTATTTTTTGTACGAATAGAGCCGGGAGAGTTTAATCGCGCCCTCATTCGCCTCTGCACCGCTGTTGCAGAAGAACACCTGGTCGGCAAAAGAGTTTTTTACAAGAAGCTGAGCCAGCTCTGCCTGCGGCTTCGTATAAAAATCATTCGTTACAAGTATAAGCTTTTTTGCCTGCGCTGTAATTGCCTTTATAACATCTTGATTCGAGTAACCCGTATTGGCAGCACCCCTTGCACCGAGAAAATCCATGTATTTTTTCCCGTTGACGTCCCATAGGTATATTCCCTTGCCCCTTGTTATAACAACAGGGATCCTCTTATAGGTGTGCATGATGAAATCATCGGTAAGCGTTATAATATTATTTTTCTTCATTTCTTTGCCCCGCTGCTCAAACCTCACGACTATTTAAGTTATCTCGGTCCCCACGCCTTCAGGCGTGAATATCTCGAGAAGGACCGCATGGGGGATCCTTCCATCTATGATATGGCATTTCTTGACGCCGTGCCCGATTGCGTCAACAGCATACCTTACCTTTGGTATCATACCGCCCTTTATAATGTCTGAGCTTATAAGATTTTCAACATCCTTTGATTTTATGGCAGATATCAGCCTGCCGTTGTTGTCCATAACGCCATCAACATCCGTGAGCATGATAAGCTTTTCTGCCTTAAGCGATAAGGCTATTTTTGCAGCAGCAACATCCGCATTGACATTGAAAGCCTGGCCGTCATCTCCGACAGCAACAGGGGCTATAACAGGTATGAAATGGTTTTGTTCGAGCGTTCTTATGATCTTTGTGTCGGCGCTGACAATATCCCCGGTCCTGCCCATATCAAGCATGTTGCCGTTTCCCCTGTCCTTCATCTCCACCTTTTTTGCCACCATGAGCTTGCCGTCCTTACCGCTTATGCCGACAGCTTTGCCTCCCAAATGGTTGATCAATCCAACTATCTCCTTGTTGATCTTGCCTACCAGCACCATCTCAACAACATCCATTGTCTTTTCGTCTGTTACGCGAAGGCCGTCAACAAACCTGCTCTCCTTGCCCAGCTGCTTTAACAGTTCATCGATCTGCGGGCCTCCTCCGTGCACTACCACGGGCTTCAGGCCGACGTACCATAAAAGGATGATGTCCCTGGCAAAGTTTTCTTTTAATTGGTCATCAAGCATTGCATGGCCGCCGAATTTGAACACGAACGTCTTACCGTAGAATTTTTTAATGTACGGCAAAGCTTCTATAAGAACGGACGCTTTTTGAATATACTTTTCCATTATTACAGTATATACTTGCTCAGGTCTTCGTTCTTGAGTATCGGATTCAGTTTGTCCTCAACATACTTTTCATCTATGTTAAACTTCCCGCCCCTGTATTTTGACGTATCAAAGGATATATCCTCAAGAAGCCTTTCCATAACTGTATGAAGCCTCCTTGCTCCGATATTTTCCATCCTCTCGTTGCTTATACTCGCTATTTCCGCAATCTTTTCTATCGAGCTCTTCGTAAAATTAAGCTCCACACCTTCTGTTTTCATCATCTCTATGTACTGCTTTGTCAATGCATTGTCGGGTTCCGTCAATATCCGTACAAAATCATCCTTTGTCAAAGGCTCAAGTTCGACCCTTATCGGGAACCTTCCCTGGATCTCGGGTATAAGATCGGACGGTTTGCTTACGTGGAAAGCCCCTGCCGCTATAAAAAGCATGTGGTCGGTCCTTACCATGCCGTACTTCGTCATTACGGTCGTGCCCTCTATCAACGGCAAAAGATCCCTCTGTACGCCTTCCCTTGAAACATCAGGGCCGTAGCCGGATTCCTTGCTTGCTATCTTGTCTATTTCATCAATAAAAACGATCCCGGATTCTTCGACCCTTTTTATGGCTGTCTTTACAACCTTGTCCATATCAACGAGCTTTTCCAGCTCCTGCTGCATGATGATCTCCCTTGCCTCGTTTATCTTTATCTTCTTTTTCTTTGTCTTTTTCGGCAGCATGGTCTCAAACATTTCTCTCAGGTTAAACTCCATCTCATCACTGCCCATACCCGAGAAAACCTCTATGACAGGCATAGGCATATACTGTATGTCCATCTCCACATACCTGTTGTCAAATTTGCCCTCCCTGAGCATTACCCTGAATTTTTCCCTTGTTGTTTTTGTGTCCTCAACAACCTCAAGCACCTTCTGTTCCGTCTCCGGCTGTTTGTTGTTGACCGGTTTTTTCTTGATCGGCAGCAGCAGATCGAGAAGCCTCTCCTCTGTAAGCTCTTCAGCCTTTGGCAGTAATTTTTCCTCCTCTTCCTCTTTGACCATTTTTACCGCTATTTCCACAATATCCCTTACTATCGATTCGACATCCCTTCCTACATAACCAACCTCTGTATACTTTGAAGCCTCAACCTTTATGAAAGGCGCCTGTGCAAGCTTGGCAAGCCTTCTCGCTATCTCTGTTTTACCTATGCCGGTAGGCCCTATCATAATGATATTCTTAGGTGCTATCTCGTCCCTGATCTCCGGAGGTACATGCTGCCTGCGCCACCTGTTCCGCAGTGCGATTGCAACCATTTTCTTGGCGTCGTTCTGGCCCACTACATACCTGTCTAACTCCTGCACTATAGTTACAGGAAGCAGTGTGTCACTGGGCTCTATCTGTTCGGGCCTTTCCATCTGGGTCAGAGCGTTCTTTGTTTTTCTCATTATGTTTTACCTCTTTATAGTTCTTCTACTGTAATATTGCTGTTTGTGTAAATACATATATCCGCTGCGATCTTCATTGCGTTCTCGGCTATCTCCCTCGTACCCAGATTGGAGAATTTTACCATTGCCCTTGCCGCTGCAAGCGCATAGCTACCGCCTGAACCTATTGCAACTATATTGTCATCCGGTTCTATTACATCCCCTGTGCCGGAAAGTACAAGTGATGTGGATTTATCAGCTACAATCAAAAGCGCTTCGAGCCTGCGCAGTATCTTGTCCGTCCGCCAGTCCTTTGCGAGCTGGACCGCGGCCTTGAGAAGGTTACCCCTGAACTCCTCCAGTTTCGTCTCGAACTTGTTAAACAGCGTGAAGGCGTCCGCAGTAGAGCCCGCAAAACCCGCCAGCACTGTATCATTATAAAGCCTTCTGACCTTTTTTGCGGTATGTTTCATTATGGTGTCGCCGAGGGTTACCTGACCGTCGCCTGCCATGACAACCTTGTTGTTGTGCCTTACCGCTATGATCGTCGTTCCTTTAAACATATCTTCTCCCTTGCCGTCATTCCTGCGAAAGCAGGAATCCAGAAAAAATACTGGATTCCGCATCAAGTGCGGAATGACAAAAATGGTATATTCTATCTGTTATTTTTTATTTCCTCTTTACCAGCTACTGACTACTCTCGTCTTTCTTCTTATGTGCCCGCGGATGAGCATCATCATAAACCTTCATCAGCCTGTCCATGCTTGTATGCGTGTAAACCTGGGTCGTTGATATGCTGGAATGCCCGAGGAGCTCCTGTATCAATCTTAAATCCGCTCCTGCGTCAAGCAGGTGTGTTGCAAATGTATGTCTCAAGGAATGCGGGCTGATGTGTTTGTTTATACCTGACTTTATCATATATTTTTTCACAATAAGTCCCACTCCCCTTCTTGTAATCCTCTTGCCGTATTTATTTATAAAAAGCGATTTTTCTGTTTTATCCTTTAAGGCCGAATGCCTCGCTTCAAGGTACTGCCGGACGACCTGAAGGGCTTTCCTGTTAACCGGAACAATGCGCTCTTTCTTACCTTTTCCGATAACCCTTACATAGCCTATATTAATATCAATATTTTCAATATCCAGCCCTGTGAGCTCCGAAACACGCAGCCCGCTTGCATAAAACAACTCAAGGATCGCCCTGTCCCTCATGGCAAAAACCTTGTCTCCCTCGGGCAGCTCGACAAGTCCAAAGACCTCATCCACATTGAGGAACCCGGGAAGGAGCTTGTCCTTTTTCGGTATCGATATCAGTTCAGCGGGATTCATCTCTATTACATGCTCCCTGAGCATAAACTTGTAGAATGTTTTTAAGGCTGCAAGCTTCCTTCCGGCAGAACTTTTCTTTTCTGTTTTCAGGAGCAAGGCGATAAAGCTCCTTATTTCAATCATGCCCGCTGATTCAATTGATCGTGCCGGATGGAGACCGTTTAAAAACCCGGAGAACTGTTCCAGATCCGAGAGGTAGGCATCGACGGTATTAACGGATGCGCCCTTCTCTATGCTCAGATATGTCCTGAATGCCTCAATAAACCGGTTCATTATATGTTAAAATTAACATATTGTATATAGTTTTTCAATTTGTGCATAACACGGCGATTCCAGCGGGCATATATACAGGGGCACCTGTTTTTTTTACCTCGTTAGAAAGCCCCGCTATTTATGGCGGAGATACGGGGATAGAATTTGAATTCCTTATCGAAAGGGCGTGGTTCAAAGCTGCGTCCTTTCTAACCTGGTTTACTTGATGATTTCTATCAACTCTGTATAAAGTGCATAAACAATGTCTTTAAATACGAATGCAAGAGATGAACTGATTTACTGGATTGCCCTGAAACAAGTGGAAGGTGTAGGGAACGTTTTCTACAAAAGGCTCATAGCATCGTTCCATAACGCACGGGCTGTTTTTTCTGCATCAGCCGAGGAGCTGGGGCAGGTCGAGGGTATTTCCGGTACTGTTGTCAGCAGGATCAGGCGTTTTCGCGCCTTTGATGAGGCGAAGGAAGAGTTGAACAGAATAAAGCAGCAGAAAGCAGACATAATAACACTGAATGACGCCCGGTATCCGGAATTGCTCAAGCAGATAAGCGATCCGCCGCCATACCTTTATGCGCGCGGCATGCCGGACACGCCATTGCAGGGACCGTGCGTTGCCATTGTCGGCACGCGTTTCCCGTCAGCTTACGGCGAAAATATAACAAGGGAGATCGCTTCTGCACTGACCGGTGAAGGGTTCACAATCGTAAGCGGTATGGCAAAGGGCATAGATTCCATAGCCCACAAGACCGCAATAAAGCATAAGGGCAGAACCATAGCTGTATGGGGAACAGGCATAAACAGGATTTACCCTCCCGAGAACAAACAGCTCGCACAGGACATAGCAAAGTATGGATTGATCCTTACCGAATATCCTGCCGGCACACCTCCGCTGGACGTAAACTTTCCGGAGAGGAACCGCATTATAAGCGGACTGTCCGTTGCAGTGATCGTGACAGAGGCATCTCTGAACAGCGGTACAATGATCACGGTATCGCACGCACTTGATCAGGGCAGGGAGGTATTTGCGGTTCCGGGGCAGATCCATTCCATGATGAGCCAGGGAACAAACAGGCTCATAAAACAGGTCGGGAATATGGTTGATTCCGTAGATAATCTTGTAAGGGAAATAAAGGCCTGTATGCCTGCCGAAAGAGACAAAAAAACGGTTATGCCTGAATCACACGCGTGCATCCTTTCTATTTTATCCGGGGAGCCTGTTGATCTCGATACGGTTATAGCACGATCGAAATTTGACACTTCTAAAGTAATGAGTATTCTTACTGAAATGGAGCTGACCGGCGTTGTAAAACAACTGCCGGGACAAAGATTCGTTAAAATGGAGTGAACATGCCTGATGAAAAACACGGGGACAAATATCTGATTATTGTAGAATCACCGGCGAAGACAAAGACCATTAAAAAGTTTCTGGACAACAACTATGATGTTGTTGCCTCAATGGGACATATAAAGGACCTCCCAAAGTCGAAGCTGGGTGTTGATACAAAAACTTTCAAGGCGGACTACGAGGTACTGAAGAACAAGCTGAAGGTCTTAGCTGCCATTAAAAAGGCGGCAAAGAATGCCGGTGTCATCTATCTTGCACCCGACCCTGACAGGGAGGGGGAGGCAATAGCATGGCACATAGCAGATGAATTAAACAATACAAAAGCAAAGATCTACAGGGTGATGTTCAATGAGATCACAAAGCCTGCCGTTCTTAACGGGATAAAGAATCACGGGTCTTTAAACAAAAACATGTATCAATCATACCTTGCACGGCGCATACTCGACAGGCTGGTAGGTTATAAGATAAGTCCCCTGCTCTGGGAAAAGGTAAGAAGGGGACTGAGCGCAGGAAGGGTCCAGTCCGTTGCAGTAAGGCTTATCTGTGACCGGGAACAGGAGAGGGAGGCATTTGTACCGCAGGAATACTGGTCAATCACCGGCAATTTCATAACGCCTGTCAGGGATGTGTTCGAGGCAAAGCTTTTCAGCATCGATGATAAGAACGTGGATATTGCAGACAGGGGTAAGGCGGACTCTATAACTGATGAGATCAAAAAACAGAACTTTATCATTGCAGGCATCGAGCATAAGGAAAGAAAGTCTTATCCGATGCCGCCGTTCATAACAAGTACGCTCCAGCAGGAAGCGATCAAACGGCTCAGGTTTACGGCAGATAGGACAATGAAGATTGCGCAGAAGCTTTACGAAGGCGTTGAGCTCGGTAAAGAAGGCCATACAGCGCTTATAACCTACATGAGAACGGATTCCGTAAGGATAGCGGATGAGGCATTATCAAATGTCAGAGGATACATACATAACGCATACGGCAAAAGCTATTTGCCGTTGTCTCCGAATGCGTATAAAAATAAAAAATCAGCCCAGGATGCACATGAGGCTGTCAGACCGACAAGGTTTGACCTGCCTCCGGATAAGGTAAAGAAATACCTTTCGGATCAGGAATACGCGCTTTACAGGTTAATCTGGGAAAGGTTCGTCGCAAGCCAGATGATGCCTGCCGTATTCAGGCAGATGGTTGTCCAGATCAAAGGCGGGAGGTTCATTTTCAGGGCATTGGGTTCAACGCTCGAGTTCGACGGTTATCTCAAGGTGTATGATGAACAAAGGGAAGAGACCATACTGCCAAAACTGAACAGCAACGACCGGCTCCTGTTAAAGGATATAACACCGCATCAACACTTTACAGAGCCGCCCCCGAGGTATACAGAGGCATCCCTTGTAAAGGAGCTTGAAGAAAGAGGCATCGGCAGGCCGTCCACGTATGCCACGATCCTGCAAACGATCCAGCAACGCGGTTACGTGGTTAAAGAGGAAGGCAGGTTTATGCCGACCGAACTCGGCAGGATTGTGACCGATATGCTTATAAAGAATTTCCCCCAGATCCTTGATATCGGATTCACAGCAGACATGGAAGACAAGCTGGACAATGTCGAAGAGGGCAATGCGAATTACATCGAACTTTTAAAGTCCTTTTACAGGTCTTTTGAACAGCTTGTAGCCAAAGCAGGCAAACAGATGAAGAATATGAAGGCAACGGAAGAGAAAACCGACATTATATGCGAGAAATGCGGCTCACCTATGGTTATAAAATGGGGACGCAACGGCATGTTCCTCGCATGCTCGAATTACCCGGAATGCAGGAACACAAAGAACTTTAAGAGGGATGAGAATGGAAAGATAACCGTCATAGAAAATGAGAAGTCCGATTTAAAATGTGAATTGTGCGGAGGCTCCATGCTCATAAAGCGCACAAGATCAGGCGCACGCTTTCTTGCATGTGAAAACTATCCGGAGTGCAAGAATACAAAGCCTTACACAACAGACGTAACATGCCCTGCGTGCGGCGGAGATATCGCAGAGCGCTCGACGAAAAAAGGCAGGCTGTTTTATGGATGTACCAATTATCCGAAATGCGATTTTGTATCCTGGAACAAACCGGTAAACAAGACATGCCTCAAATGCGGATCGAAGTACCTTATAGAGAAGTACACAAAGAAAGACGGGGTGGTGGTTGCCTGTCCGAACAAGGACTGTGACTATGTGGAAAAGAAATGACTGCAATAAATAACATTCCCTCTGTTGTCATTCCCGTGAAAACGGGAATCCAGAAGACAAAAACCTGGATTCCGCATCAAGTGCGGAATGACGGAATAAAGAGTGGATCGGAATAACAGAGCGCTTTGATGGCCATGCCCAAGTCCCCTACCCCTTTAATCCAGCAGTACCTTGAAATAAAATCGAAATACAAAGACGCAATACTTTTTTACAGGCTCGGCGACTTCTACGAGATGTTCTTCGAAGACGCGGTAACGGTTGCGCCTATACTCGACCTCACCCTGACATCCAGGCACAAGGACGTTGCAGACCCCGTGCCCATGTGTGGCGTGCCCTATCATGCAGCAGTACCTTATATAAAAAAGCTTTTGGATTCAGGTTTCAAGGTTGCAATATGCGAGCAGTTAGAGGACCCTGCAAAGGCAAAGGGCATTGTAAAAAGGGACGTTATAAGGGTTGCAACGCCGGGACTTATCTATGATCCGGACATGCTCGAATCGCACCAGACAAATTACATATCAGCACTTGCTTATACACAAAACGGTTATGGAATAGCGTTCTTTGAACCATCCACATCTGAGCTATTTTTGCTGTCAACCGCTGATCCTGACCAGGTGTTCTCCGAGATAAAAAAGCTTATGCCAAAAGAATTGATCTACAAAGACAAATCATTGCCTTCTATGGTTATCAGCCTGTTCGGGGCAGAGGTCCCGTTTATACTCACCCCTGTGCCCGAGCAGTATTTCGAATGGGACACCATAAAGGACAGGGTCACGGCACTATGGGGCGATCAGCTCACAGGCGCAGGTGCACATGATAATGCAATACTTTTATCGGTTGTATCCGCCTTGTTCCGCTATCTTGAAGACACAAAAACACCCATAAGCAACATAATAATAAGAAATGTCCTGCCCTCGTCCTATCTTTATATGGACAATGCAACCATACGCAACCTTGAGCTGTTCAACTCTATTATAGACGCCTCTGAAAAGATAAGTCTTATCGGTGTAATGGACAAAACAATAACACCCATGGGGTCAAGGATGCTTCGCAATTATTTGAGGTTCCCATCCGTTTCTACAAATGAAATATTGGAACGCCATACTGTTGTGGAGTATTTCTTTAATGAGCCAGTTGCAAGGGCAGAGCTCAGGAACAGGCTGAAGGATATAGGCGATATCGAGCGCAGCGTTGCAAAGGCACATAACATGACATTAACGCCTCAATCCCTTCAGAGGTTTACCTTGTCTATGGACGCGATAAAAGACATAAGGCATATGATCGAAAAAAAAGTTCCGCTGCTTTTGAGGTTATATGGGGCCATAGATGAACTTTCCGATATTAAGATTGTTATAAACAATACAATAGATCTAACCGATGAACAGACAGAGCACGGCTGGTTCATAAAGAAGGGCATTCATACACAGCTCGATGAATTAAAGGGGCTTGTAAAGGATACAAAGGGGTGGCTCAAGCGCCTTGAACAGGAAGAGCGTGCAAGGACAGGCATAAGCTCGCTCAAGGTAGGATACTCCAGCGTTTTCGGATATTATATAGATGTTACAAGGCCTAACCTACGCCTTGTGCCTGACGATTATATAAGGAAGCAGACCGTTGCCAGCGGAGAAAGGTTTATAACGCCAAAGCTCAAGGAGATGGAATCCAGACTGCTTGGTGCAGAGGCGGAGATAAAACAGCTCGAAGACAGTTACCTGAGAACATTAAATGAAACCATCTCTAAAAATGCGTCACGCATTCTCAAAACAGCCTCAGCCATAGCAGCCATCGATGTGCTGTCAAACTTTTCGGAGATTGCCGTCAGAAACAAATATACAAAGCCGGTTATGGATGACGGCGATGTAATAGATCTGAAGGACGCAAGGCACCCTGTTTTAGAGCAGCACCTGAAGGACACGGCCTTTATACCGAATGATATTACCTTGAACTGCGCTGACAGGCAGGTCATCATAATAACAGGCCCGAATATGTCCGGCAAATCAACAATCATAAGACAGTCTGCTTTGATTGTGCTTATGGCACAGATCGGGTGTTTTGTTCCTGCAAAACAGGCAAGACTCGGCATTGTGGACAGGATCTTTGCAAGGGTCGGGGCATCAGACCATCTTGCAAGGGGACAGAGCACATTTATGGTTGAGATGACAGAAACGGCAAACATACTCAGCAACGCTACAAACAAAAGCCTGATTATCCTTGACGAGATAGGCAGGGGCACAAGCACGTACGACGGCATAAGCATTGCATGGTCTGTGCTTGATTACATAGCAAATAATATCGGGGCAAAAACCCTGTTCGCGACGCACTACCATGAACTGATCGAATTCGGGCAGAGTCACCCGAAAGCAATAAACCAGTCCATACCTGTAAAACAGTGGCAGGGCAAGCTTATCTTTGTAAGAAAGCTCATTGACGGCGGGTCAAGCGAGAGCTTCGGTATTGAGGTTGCAAAGATGGCAGGCCTGCCGAAGGATGTTGTCGCCCTTGCACAGAAATTATTAAAAAGGCTGCAGGACGGGGAAATAGACAGTCTCGGCCTGCCGAGACTCGCTGAAGGTGCTGAATCGCATACAGTGCAGTACGCATTGTTTAAAGCAAACGATGCAAAGGTGTTTGACATGTTAAGGACGATTAATCCCGAGAATATGACGCCGTTAGATGCGCTGCAATTTCTGATTAAGCTGAAAGAGGATATGGATAAGAAATAATAAATACCTTTCTCCGTCATTCCCGCGAAACTTGCCCTCGTGACAACGGGGAGCGGGAATCCAGACGTCGTCCCTGCAAAAGCAGGGAACTATAAAAGTAAGATACGGAGATTTAATATAAAACTAAATGAAACATTGTAAAACACCATACATAATCTACGCCGTTGCATTGCTTGCCATATTTGCGGCAAACAAGCTGGCCTTGTTTAAGCCTTACCTCGGCGTTATTATTGCTGTATTATTTCTGTATGTACCTGTGATATTCTTATTTATAAAAAAGCAGCAGCCGGCTTTCTACGGTATAAGCAAGAAAGGTTTACTAAAATCCATTGCAAGGGCTTTGCTTTTGTCCTTCCTTATTTTCCCTTTATATGCCATTGGTTTTTATATCTATATGAGGCATTTCTACGGTATAAAGACTCTGTCATTTTCAATTTTACCAATGCATATACTTATATTTGCATTGAACGACCTGCTCATGGTTGCCATACCAGAGGAGGTATTTTACAGGGGTTACCTGCAGTCAGAGCTAAGGCAGTGTGACAAGAAAAAGGTAAACGTATTCGGTGCCAGAATAGGGTTTTCTTTTCTTATGGTAAATGTGTTGTTCGCGGCCGGTCATCTTATCGTCATACAGGACATCTCAAGGCTGGCTATGTTCTTCCCGGGCCTTGTTTTCAGCTGGCTCAGGGAAAAAGACGACAACATATCCGGCGCAGTGCTGTTCCACTGGCTCAGCAACGTGCTTTCATTTATTTTACTCCGTTAAAAAGTCTTTCGGTTTTACCTGCATAAAGGATAATCCCGAAGAAGATAGACGAGCTTGAAACTGAATGACAGCCAAGAACTTCCTGCGCTCTTGGTACAGGGATGAATCGGCAAATTTTTATAATTGTCATTCCCGCGAAAGCGGGAATCTAGTAATTTTGAAAGCCGCTGGATTCCGTATCAAGCACGGAATGACGACCCGGTGTTTTCGGCTTACATGACGCCCTGCGCTTTTGGTACAGGGCAGTTCGCGACTGTTGCAAGCTTTCCAACGGGGTTTACTTTCTATGCTTTAGTATTATTATAATAAAAGGAAAAATCTCATACTCAATCCTTTTGAGGGTTGAAAGGAGGTATTTATGAGATTTATGAATCTTCCCAAAATACTGGTCAACAGGATAGCGATTGCCCAGACCCACAACAAGTACAAAATAGAAAGAACAAAAAAGCTCGAACACAAAAAACACCTTAAAAGACTCCTGTTAAAACAGGCTTAACCCGAAAAATGCATTTGGAAATAAGGAAGTTTGAGCAATGAGCGATAAGCTGCGTCAAACAAAGGTATTCTTCGAATATCAGTAAAACAATGCGAAAGGTGACTGCATATAAACTTACAGAGGACTTTAACATCCTTTATGACAAAAAACTTACATGTCTTAGGTGGATCGCAGGGGTGAGCGAATGAGCAAACTTCCTTATTGCATTTTTCGGGATAACCCTTGAATGTTAAATATTGAATATTGAATTTATTTTATAAAGGAGTAAATATGCGATTTAAAAATCTGCCCAAAACCCTTATTATCAAAAATACACAGGCAAAGACACGGGATAAACAACGGATACAAGCCAGCAAAGTCCAGATAAAAAAGAAGAAGAAATAACCTCCGTTATTTGTCCATATTACAGCAATTTACGTCTCTCTGCATACTGCAATCAAAAAATCAATTGTATATCAATAGATTACCTTAAAGCATCTATAAAAGCATCCATGCATTCAATCCAGCTTGCTTTACAATGCTACGCTACTTTTACAAGCGGTTCCTATCCCCCTGCACTAGCTTCGGGTGATATTCGGAACAATTCTATTTTCCTGAAACAATTTATAGGAGGCACTCCGCCAAATGATCCATATTGCGGCCTCAGGTATAATTTCCCTCTATATACTGGCGGAGATATATGCAAGCCCGCTGATTTTTCTCCTGTAGCAGATCCAACTCCACTTACCAAATGCGCTACATGGGCAGGTGCCGCGATTATGCCGGGTCAGATATTGTATTTAACCGATGATGGCAATAGCCCCGCTAACACTCAATGGGCAATGGCAGGACAGAGTAATACTATAAACTCCGGCGGCAACTGGATAATGTATAATGGCAGCATATTCTGCGATCATAATTGATATACCCATCATACTTTATTATCATTGCGAGCAATAGCGAAGCAATCTACCAGTATCCTACCAGTATCGAGGGATGGCGGAGCCTGTTCCGCACTTGACAGGCCGTCCGACAATGTCATTCTGGGGTGTAGCCGAAGAATCTAAAGAATACATCTTACTGAATTTATGAGATTCTTCATTCCGCTTCGCTCCATTCAGAATGACAACGTTGGGTTTGGTAGATTATCGGATAGCCTCTTGATGCGGGGGAATCCATGTCTTTATCTCCTCCCTAACAAGGGGGAATAAGGAGGTTAATACTAAGGTTGACAAATTTAAAGTTCTACTTTAAAATAGGCTTATGTATATAAAAAGGCTGATCAAAAGGGAATTACAAAAAGCACTATCCATGTTTCCTGCTGTACTTGTTACCGGACCAAGACAATCCGGTAAAACAACCTTCCTTTTGCATGAGTTCGGTAAAAGTTATCAATATGTTAACATGGAGGACCCGATAGAAAGAAATTTTGCTCAATCAGACCCTAATGGATTTCTCGATCGTTTTGAGGACAAGGCGGTAATCCTTGACGAGATTCAATATGTGCCGGAGATGTTTTCTTATATAAAAATTCGCATAGATCGCAACAGGAACAAGATGGGAAAATGGCTTTTTACCGGTTCCCAACAGTTCAGCCTCATGAAGAATATTACGGAATCCCTTGCCGGGCGGATTGCGATCTTTGAACTATTACCATTCAGTATACTTGAATACAAAAAGCAGAACATTAAAGATGCAATATGGAATAGCTTTTTCCCCGAACCCTGTATTTACCCTGCAAAAAGGGATTTATGGATACGCTCTTATATACAAACATATATTGAGAGGGATGTAAGACAATTGCTAAATATAAAAGACCTGCACGCATTTGAGACGTTTCTTGGCTTATGTGCAACTTACAATGGACAGGTTTTTAATGCATCCCAATTGTCAAAGAAATGCGGAGTCTCTGTTCCTACCATTAAATCATGGGCAAGTATTTTAGAAGCATCGTATCTTTGCTTTTTTCTTCAGCCCTATTATAAAAATTACGGGAAAAGATTAATAAAATCACCGAAACTCTATTTCTTGGACCCCGCAATAGTATGTGAGCTTACCCGTCAGCCTGATGCGGATGCTGCAATATCTGGTGCTATGGCGGGTAGTTTATTTGAAGAGTTAATTATAAACGAAACAGTTAAGCTGTTTACTATGTTAGAGCGGCGAAGAGACATATTTTTTTGGAGATCACATGATGGACTCGAAGTCGATCTGATTATTCAAATTGGAGAAAAGCTCTGTCCTATAGAAATAAAGCTGACTTCAACACCATTAGAAGGACACTTAAAATCATTGGAAAAATTTAAGGTGCTTGCAGGTAAAGATGCTGCAAAGGAAGGTGTTCTTGTATGCAGAGTAAATGAAACAATAAAACTGCCATACAATAATATGGCAATTCCATGGTTTAAATTCTCTGAATGGGTAAGGAACCTATTAAGTTAATTTTTTTTCAGGCTGTTGAAAACTCGGGTTATTGTCATTGCGAGCGACCGAAGGGAGCGTGGCAATCTATTGTTTTTCAATGGGTTAGAGATTGCTTCGTCTCTACGCTCCTCGCAATGACATTATGACACAGCCCTTATGCAGGAAAATCCAGTTCTTTATCTGCCGTTTTTTGTCATAATCCCAGACATTTAACAAGTCATGGTTTTTTCTCTCAAAAAAAGACATTGCTTTTCAGCATGTTAAACATCAATTCTACTGGCATATTCCATGCATAATAAACAGGTATAAAATTAAAAGGAGGAAAAGTTTATGAAAGGACAAAAAGGTTTTACGTTGATCGAGTTGATGGTCGTCGTTGTGATCATCGGTATACTCGCGGCAATCGCCATCCCAAACTTCATCGCAATGCAGAGAAGGGCAAGAGAGGCATCTGTAAAAGGTGCTATGCATACATTCCAGCTTGCACTTGAAGATTATGCGGTAGGTACAGGAGGCACATATCCTGTAGATATTACTACTGATGGGCAATATACTTGCAGGTTACCAAACAACACCCCCCCCAATGATCCATATAATCCTGGATATTACAGCAACAGTGGTGCTATAACTCGTTGTCCTACAGCGCCTCCAATTGGTATACCATCTGCGGTGGCAGATTTACCCGCAGTAGTAACAAGCGACCCCCCTGTTAGTATTGCTGCGTGGTTTCCTGCGGTGGTTCCAGCTAACGGACAACCTTGTCCAGGGGCTGTAATTGGTAGAATTCAATATATCACAAACACCGCTGCACCATTTACTGCATGGGCATTGGGTGGATGTAGCGATACTATAATACAGGTTGGTGGTAACGTAATCCAGGCATCAAACACAGCGTTTTTTATTGATCACAACTAACAGTTTGAAAATGATGAATATGAATGTTCAAAGCCCCGCCTTCGGCGGGGCTTTTTTTATGGCGTTATTTCTGTCACCCTGAACTCGTTTCAGGGTCTAAAAAAACCTGAGATTCCGGAACAAGTTCGGAATGACAGAGAAAAGCTGGATTCCAGTTCAAGCATACCTTCGAAGATGCCCACCGGTAGGAATGACGAACGGCTTCTTCCGTCATTCCGTACTTGATACGGAATCCAGAAGAAAGAGACTGAATTCTGTGTCTATGCACGGAATGACGAAGAATGGAGTGTTTCGTTTTCATTTGGGCCAATGGCTTTGTTTGAGTCATTTAATGAATTATAATATATATAAGTATGAGGTTGGCAAAGGAGAAAGGGACTATGTTGGTTGATTATATTCAAAAAGCTTTAGAGAATGCGGAATATAATTAATTGGATGATATGACAAGGGGAATAAAAATAGATATTAAAAGAGTAGCGGCACATTAAAAATGTCTACTACCTTTACGAGGAAAGAGCTCATCGGTAAAGACAAGCAGAAAAGGGCACTGCTTGTGCAGATTAAGAATGTAACATTAAATTGTCATTCCGTACTTGATACGGAATCCAGATCTTTCATGTATAAAACTGGATTCCCGTTTTCACGGGAATGACGATCTTTGAGGTTATACAAACATATTTATTTCGTTTGTATTAAATAATTAAGAAAGGGACCAATTATGAGTGAACAGGCAGTTATACAAATAAAAGGATTGAACAAAACCTACCCGCGCGGGTTTGTACACAGGTATGAGGCGTTGAAGGATGTGGATCTTTCCGTAAAAAAGGCGGAGATCTTCGGGTTCCTTGGCCCGAATGGCGCTGGCAAGACAACCCTTATCAAATCCATCCTTGGCCTTCTGAAGTATGATTCCGGCAGTATAAAGCTTTTTGATAAAGACCTTGATGATACTGATGTGAAAAATAATATAGGCTATCTGCCGGAAACGCCCAATTTTTATTCTTATCTTACTGCGTTTGAAATTATGAAGCTTTATGCAAGGCTGTATAATATGAAGGACTCCCCTCATCCTACCTCTCTCTCTGAAAAACAATCTGGATTCCGTGTCAAGCACGGAATGACAGAGGAGGGAGGTACCCAGGCTGGGCTTGGGCAAGGAGAAGAAGATACCCCCTCACCCCCCCCTCTCCCCTCTGGGGAGAGGAATAAGGTGAGGGGAACTGTTGATGCTCTTATAAAAGAAAAGCTTGAGCTTGTCGGGTTGATAGATGCAATTCATACCCGGCTTCGCGCCTTTTCCAAGGGTATGCTGCAAAGACTCGGCATGGCACAGGCGCTTATCAATGATCCGGAGCTTCTGATCCTCGACGAGCCTATGAGCGGGCTTGATCCGATCGGCAGGGCGGAATTCAAGGAGATCCTGCGTAAGCTCAGAAAGCAGGGCAAGACCATATTCTTCAGCTCACATATTATTCCGGATGCCGAGGAGCTGTGCGACCACGTAGCTGTTATCAGAACAGGCAAGATCATTAAGATCGGCACTGTAAGCGAGCTTGTTGATACAGGTGCAACAAGCGTGAATATAACTGCTTTTACCCCTCACCCTACCTCTCCCACAAGGGGAGAGGAGAAAATTAGTAATAACATAAAACAACTTGTAAAGAACATTACCTGCAACAATGAACAATGCATATTTCACGTGAATGATATGGAAAAAACAAATACCATTTTATCAGAGCTTATCAAAAACGGGTTCAGTATTATAAAGGTAGAGCCGGTAAGGCAGTCTCTGGAAACGCTGATATCGAAGATGATAAAGGAGCAAGCCTAATGATTTTATTTGTCTCTCTGAGTGAAACGAAGAGTCTAAGATTTAGATTCTTCGTGGCGTCTTCGTCGCCGCTCAGAATGACAGATGGAAACTGGTTTCCTGTTCAAGAATATCTCTGAAGATGTCCACGGGCAGGAATGACGGAGAACCAATGTGATGTATTATGCTAACGCAAGCAAATATTTTTTGTGTGTCATTCCCGCGAAGGCGGGAATCCAGAGAAGAGAAGAACTGGATTCCGTGTCTGTGCACGGAATGACACAGAAAGAAACTGGATTCCGCATCAAGCGCGGATTAACGGAAAGGAGAATTAATGTTTAAAAGGATTTTTGCCATTGCCTCGACAGGCTTTAAAGAAGGCATAAGGGAAAGGATACTTTACCTGCTTCTGCTGTTTGCCTTGCTCATGATGTTTGCATCATACGGTCTTGCAGCACTGAGTATGGGTGAATACATAAAGATCACACAGGATGTAGGACTTGCAAGTATCATGATCTTCGGTGTGCTTATAGCAATCTTCATGGGTGCATCCATAATTTACAAAGACATAGAGCAAAAGACCATCTATACAATCCTTACAACACCCATAAAAAGATCCGAATACCTGGTCGGCAGGTTCCTCGGGCTTGCGTCTCTGGTGTTTGTCGTTACAATATTCATGACGATAATCTTTTTTGCGATCCTCTTTTCCTTTAACAGAAATGTCTACTATTCCCAATGGACAATAAGGACGATATTTATCGGAGATATCATTCTCGCTATTGTCTACTCATACCTTGCCATGCTCATTGTGATTGCCATTTCCATATTCTTTTCCACATTTACATCACCCATTGTTGCATCGATCATTACCTTCTTTGTCTACATTATCGGCAACGGGCTTGATACGATAAAGTCTTTGGTAGATAAGGTAAACAGTCAGGCAGCAAAGGCATTACTCAAGATCATTTATTATATCCTTCCAAACTTCAGCAATTTAAATCTGCGTGACCTTGCTATTTACGGCATTGTACCGTCTGCTCAGCACCTTGTGTTACTTGTAGTTTATACGGTTATTTATATTGTCATCATGTTGATGTTGTCTGCGGTTGTATTCAATAAGAAGGAGATGCGGTGAATAGAGAAAAAAGACTGGATTCCTCCGCACAAGTGCGGAGTAGACAAAATATATGCACGGAATGACAAAAAAGAGGAACTGGATTCCTGCTCAAGCATACCTTCGAAGAAGCCCACGGTCAGGAATGACAAACTTTCTTTTCCGTCATTCCCGCGAAAGCGGGAATCCAGAGAATATAAATGAAAAGATTCTATGTTTATATACTTGCCAGTAAACAAAATGGTACTTTGTACACCGGCGTAACATCAGACCTCGTTAAACGTATTTATGAACATAAAAATAATGTGGTTGACGGTTTTACCAAGAAGTATAATGTGCACCAGCTTGTATGGTATGAGATACATGAATCAGCAGAGGCAGCAATTATGAGAGAGAAACAAATAAAAAATTGGCAAAGAAAATGGAAACTGACTCTCATTGAGAGTAATAATCCTCAATGGAAAGATTTATATGATGATGTTTGTAAATAATATCTGGATTTTATATCAAATGCGGGACAAAAGCAGACTGGATTCCTGCTCAAGCATACCTTCGGAGAAGCCCACGGGCAGGAATGACAAATTTCCTTTTCCTGTCATTCCCGCGAAGGCGGGAATCCAGAAAAGATTAAGGAGTACCTTTAATGAACCGTATTATTAAGACATTTACACTGACCATAATTTTCCTGATGCTCGCTTTTTCCCTCTATCCCCTTGGCAAAATCATTGATCAAACATCACCTGAAAACAGTAACCCAATACCTGAGTTGTTTTATTTCCCTAAAACAAGTTTCATAAAGAACATCGCTTTCGGATATAATAACCTGCTTGCAGATATTTTCTGGTTAAGGTCTATCCAATACATAGGGCAACATGCCATTTCGGGCAACACATACCCGTATCTTTATCACATTCTGGATATTGTAACATCCCTTGATCCGAAGTTTATCAATGCATATAACTTTGGTTCTGCTTTTCTCGCAACATGGGCAAATGATTCTAAGGATGCAATACTGCTCGGGGATAAAGGAGTGAAAAACAATCCCAAAGATTGGAGGCCTGCATTCGGCCTTGGATTTATATATTACATGGGTAAAGATTATAATAACGCCTACAAGTATTTCAGCATCGCAAATACATTGCCTGATATGCCCAGTCAGTACAAGACCTTTGCTCCGTATGCACTGGGCAAGTTTGCATCACCCGATCAGGGTATTGAGATGTGGGAGGCCATTGCAAAGATGTCTGACAATGAATTCATACGATCAGCCGCGAAGAACAACATCGCAGTTCTTACCCAGAAAAAGAATGTCGATATGCTGAATCAGGCAGTTCAGGAATACAAAAAACGGTTCCGTAGATTTCCGTCGTCATTATCAGAACTTGTTGAAAAAGGCATTCTTGCACAACTGCCCGATCCTATCGGTAATATGCCTTATGAGTATGCCCCCTCCACAGGCAAGGTAACTGCACAAATACCGAGGTTTAAGGAGTAATTTTCTGTTCTTCTTCAGGGGACTGCCGTACTGATAAATCGGGGCGGCTTTATTCCGTCGTTCCGCACTTGATGCGGAATCCAGGCTCTCGTTCCTTCATTCTGTAAGAAACAAAAGAGAAAACTGGATTCCTGCTTCCGCAGGAATAACACTATTAAACTGTTTCCTTGCATAGCATTGAATTTTCTCTTATATATTCATTTAAAGAACTGGATTCCCGTTTTCACGGGAATGACAGAAGATCGAGGTAAATTATGTCCCACGAAAAGCGCATAAAAGAACTTGAAAGGATGAACAGGGAGGCCGAACTTGGCGGCGGCGAGGAGCGCATCAAGAAACAGCATGAGGCCGGCAAGCTGACTGCAAGAGAGCGCATTGATCTGCTGCTGGACAAAGGCAGTTTTGTAGAACTCGATAAATTCGTCCTTCACAGGGCCGTTGATTTCGGCATGGACAAGCAGAAGTATCTTGGCGACGGCGTTGTTACCGGCTACGGCACTATAGACGGGAGGCTTGTTTATGTGTTTTCCCAGGACTTCACGGTGTTCGGCGGCTCACTCTCAGGAGCCTATGCAAAGAAGATCTGCAAGATCATGGACCTTGCTTTAAAAAACGGGGCACCCCTGATCGGCCTGAACGATTCCGGCGGTGCGAGGATCCAGGAAGGGGTCGAGAGCCTCGGAGGTTATGCCGACATTTTTTTGCGCAATGTGCTTGTCTCGGGCGTTATTCCGCAGATCTCTGCGGTCATGGGGCCATGCGCGGGCGGTGCGGTCTATTCACCCGCGATAACAGACTTTATCTTTATGACAAAAGGCACGAGCTACATGTTCGTAACTGGCCCTGATGTCGTAAAATCGGTAACTCATGAAGAAGTGACAAAGGAAGAACTCGGCGGTGCAATGACCCACGCCACGAAAAGCGGCATTGCTCACTTTGTATTCGATAATGACGAGGAATGTCTTGCAGGTATACGCGAACTGATCGGGTTTATACCTTCAAATAACATTGATGATCCTCCTTACAGGGAAACCACCGATCCACAACAACGCCTGTCACCGGAGCTTGAAAACCTTATACCGGACCAGCCGAACAAACCGTATGATATAAAAGAGCTGATCTTTTCAACAGTTGACGATGGGTATTTCCTTGAGGTGCATGAGTCATACGCGCCCAATATCGTCGTAGGCTTTGCGCGTTACGGCGGCATGCCGGTCGGCATTGTTGCAAACCAGCCAGCTTATCTTGCAGGTACCCTGGACATAGATGCGTCAGTAAAGGGTGCAAGGTTCGTCAGGTTTTGCGATGCATTCAACATCCCGCTGATCACGCTTGAGGACGTGCCCGGATTCTTACCCGGGACCGTGCAGGAGCACGGGGGCATAATAAGGCATGGTGCAAAATTGCTCTTTGCCTTTGCAGAAGCAACCGTGCCCAAGATCACCATTATAACAAGAAAGGCATACGGCGGTGCCTATGACGTTATGTCAAGCAAGCACATACGGGCCGATATCAACTATGCATACCCGAGTGCGGAGATTGCAGTTATGGGCCCTGACGGTGCGGTTAATATAATATTCAGGAAGGAGATAGACTCGGCGGATGATCCTGAAACAAAGCGCGCCCAGCTTATAGATGACTACAGGGAAAAGTTCGCTTCGCCGTGGAAGGCAGCGGAACTCGGGTATATCGACGAGGTCATAAAGCCTTCGGAAACAAGGTTCAAGATCATTTCAGCCCTGCGCATGCTGAAAAACAAGAGCGATACCAATCCCAAGAAAAAACACGGGAACATACCGCTGTGATCCATAGATTGAAGACATGCTTTCCTCGTCATTCCCGCGAAAGCGGGAATCCAGAAAGGGAAAAAAACTGGATTCCGTGTCAAGCACGGAATGACTGAAATTAAATCAGTTGTTTGGCATTCACAATAATAGAGAAACGATATGTTCAAAAAAATACTGATAGCAAACCGATCGGAGATAGCGGTAAGGATCATACGCGCGTGCCACGAGATGAACATCGAGGCAGTTGCTGTCTACTCGGATGCGGACAGGAATGCCCTGTATGTGAGAATGGCTGATGAAGCGTATTATCTTGGCATGCCCCAGCCTTCAGAAAGCTACCTGAACATGGACAAGATTATTGATATTGCCAAGGCGTGTAAAGCAGAAGCAATCCATCCCGGGTACGGCTTTCTTGCTGAAAATACGGAATTTGCGAAAAAAATTTCTGACAGCGGGATTGTGTTCATAGGACCATCACCCCAATCCGTAAAAGCGATGGGCGATAAGATCCATGCACGAAGGCTTGTAAAGGCCGCTGGTGTAACAATTGTGCCGGGAACCGTTGATCCCGTACCTGATGTGCGCCATGCCAAAAAGATTGCAAAAGATATAGGTTATCCTTTCATGTTGAAGGCTGTAAGCGGAGGCGGCGGCAAGGGCATGAGACTGGTTGAACAGGCAAGCGATGTTGAATCTGCATTTGAACGTGCGTCTTCAGAGGCTTTATCAGCTTTTGGCGACGGCTCTTTATACATAGAAAAACTCATAAAAAACCCGCGCCATATCGAATTTCAAATATTAGGCGATAAGTACGGCAATATTATACATCTTAATGAAAGGGAGTGCTCTATCCAGAGGAAGCATCAAAAACTTATAGAAGAAAGCCCGTCGCCTGTGATGACGGCCGGCAAAAGATCAAAAGTCGGCGCAATGGCAGTATCCGCTGCAAAGGCAGCGGGCTACTACAATGCCGGCACCATTGAATTTATCATGGATGACCGCGGTGAGCTCTTCTTCATGGAAATGAACACAAGGCTTCAGGTAGAACATCCGGTAACCGAGCTTGTAACAGGCATTGATCTTGTAAAAGAACAGATAAGGATAGCAAACGGGGACAGGCTCGCGTTCAAGCAGTCTGATATAGGACTGTCAGGTAGTGCTATGGAGTGCAGGATCGTTGCAGAAGATCCCTTGAATGATTTTGCACCGACACCGGGCAGGATAGCATATCTCAGGGAGCCTCAGGGAGCAGGCATAAGGATTGACAGCGGCGTTTACGAAGGCTTTGAGGTGCCCGGCTGGTATGATTCCCTGATAGCCAAGCTCCAGGCCCACGGCAAAAACAGGCAGGAAACAATTGCGCGCATGCAAAGGGCGCTGTCCGAATACAGGATTGTAGGTATTTCAACAGCCATACCGCTTTACAGGTGGCTGTTCAAACACGAACGATTCATAAAGGGAGACATAAATACAGGGTTCCTTGAACAGGAGATGGACGGCTTTACAAAGGACGCATCACAGTTATGGATCATGGCGGCAATAGTAAGCGGCATGTCCGAAATGAGTAATCATAAAACTATCGAAGCACCTCACAATGAAGCCAATGGCTCAAAATGGAAAACTGCGGGAAGGATAAACAACCTGAGATAATCCCTACATCCCCACTATATGGAAGCCTGCATCGACAAAGATGATATCGCCGGTTATGGCACTGCTCATGGGGGATACAAGGAACAGGGCCGCATCCCCGATCTCATCCGCTGTTATGTTCCTGCCGAGGGGCGCTCTCTGGGGATAATATTCGAGCATTTTCATAAAATCTTTTATGCCTCTTGCTGAAAGGGTTTTCACAGGGCCTGCTGATATCCCGTTTACCCTTATCCCGTTTTTCCCGACCTCATAGGCAATGTATCTGATGATATTTTCAAGAGCAGCTTTCGCAATTGCCATTACGTTGTAGCCGGGTATAACAACCTGAGAAGCGATGTATGTCATGGCTATGATACTGCCACCCTCTTTCATAAGCGGCACAGCATGCCTTGAAAGCGGAATAAGGGAATAAGCACTTATGTCCAGTGCTGTCATAAATCCCTGTTTGGTTGTACTATTTATGAAACTGCCGCCGAGTTCCTCCCTCGGCGCATAGGCAATACTGTGGACAAGTGCGTGGATTTTGTCATGCGTTTTATTAATCTGCCCGAATACGCCTTTTATCATGTCCTCGTTCTGAACATCGCACTCAAACAAGCCAAGTGGGTTAAGATCCGTTATTACCTCTTCCACCCTTTCCTTCAATGACGGATTTGCATACGTGAAATAAAGCCCCATACCGGCCTGGTGCAGTTTCCTTGCAATGTGCAGGGATATGCTGTACTTGTTTACCACGCCTGTTACAAGCCCGATTTTCCCATGAAGATCTATTGTATACATATGTTATCAATTTTCATAAAAACATGCATAAGTCAACCCCGTTAGAAAATTTGCGGCATGTATCCACGCCCAAACACATTATATATCCACCCCGCCATAAATGGCGGGGCTTGCTTTCTAACGGGGTCAACAACGGGAGTGACAGGCAAATAACTTGATTTTTTATTATTGCTTAATATAGTGAATAAGTATGCTTAATTACATAAGAAAATATACCGGGAATTGGGGTTTGAAGGTGTTATACTTCATTATTGCACTTACCTTTTTAGGAGGATTTGGCGGCATATTCGGCATCCTGAAAAGCTGCGGTGCTGGCCTGTCAGAGGGCACGGTTGCCGTTGTTAACCGTGAAGCCATATCCCTGGATAATTTCAGCAGGGCATACAAAAACACGATCAATGCATACAGCAAAGAATTTAACGGCCAGATACCTCCGGATCTGATAGAGAAGCTCAATATACCACGTCAGGTACTGAACAATCTCATTT